>DAGU01000021.1:34911-36266 GCA_002498285.1 Methanomassiliicoccus sp. UBA386
CAGGCCATGGTGGATGCGGTCAAGAGCCTGCCGCCCAAGCGGAGCTGAAACGCCTTGGCAGGCCGGGAAGCCATTGCCATGTCTTCCTCACCCGGCCTGCTTTTCTTTTTCAACGCGCCAGGAAATCAGCCAGCAGTTTCCTCTCGGCCCGGCGCAGCACGATGTTCAACGAGGACTTGGAGCAGCCGACCAGGGGGGCGAGCTGCTCCAGGGTGGTGCGCTGCGGTATGTCGTAATAACCCTGGTCGAAGGCGATCTCCAACGCCTTCACCTGATGCGATGTGAGCCCTGTACTGGATCTCTGGTCGCGGCTGCTGTGGACCACCACCTCTCGTCCCGTACCTCTCAGATCGGCGACCAGCTTCTTGACGGAGTCGGCATCGGGACCGAGGATGGTCCACGATACCATGCCGTTCCGCTCTGCCCTCGCCGATTCTACGAAGCAGCCAGAGGACGGTATAATTTGACAGATGTCACAATCGTTGTTGGACACCATCGCGATGTAATCGCCGGGCGCGTGCTTGGTGAGCTGCACCGTGCACCAGTCGCCCAGCCTGCTGTCGAGGTTCGAGAGCTCCCTCTCACACTGCTCCGGCGGCCCCTGTATGCGCACCAGGCTGTATCCGGACCTCGGTCCGGTCGGAGCGCACCGCATCGCCTCTACCGTGAGGCCATTGTCCACCAGCCCAGGCAGGAAATTGGTGCAGATGTTCTTGTTCACCATCTTGTAGGAGAGAATGACTCGCCGCATATGCAACGACCAGCAATCGTCTCGCTTCGGGAAATATCCTTGCGTCCGCTTATCGGGGACGTAGAATCGCATAGCGTCACATGAGGATGGCCCTCTAGCCATGGATGAGGCATGTATGATCTGAGGACGGGAGCGAGCGAAATCATTCGTCTGAGGTGGCTAAGAGCAGCCCCGTAGCACGTGTAGGGTGAACAGCGCTGCCGGTCCGCCCAGCACCTCTCGTCCGACATTACCCGCGTTAGGGCGACACGCATCGCTCGCGGCAGAACGCATGTTAGAAATTCCTAACATAGTTATATATACTAATGTTATATTTTCCACACATATAGTTAGAAATACATAACGTAGGTGATACGATGGCGAAGGTAAGCGCGGTACGGGCGAGGACGATAAGCATGGTGCTGGGAGGGGCGCTGCTCGTGGCATGCGGCATCCTGATGATCCTGAACGACACGTTGGATGGGATCCTGTGGCTGGAGGTACTTCTGGGCATGGGCCTCTTCGGTGGCGGCCTGTTCGAATACCTCGGGATGAGAAAGCCGCTCAAGGACGAGCGGACGGAAAGGATCGGCACCAGGGCCGCGACCTACTCCTGGTACTCCAT
>DAGU01000021.1:36435-37152 GCA_002498285.1 Methanomassiliicoccus sp. UBA386
TAAGATCACCATGCCCCAGGCCGTGGGGGCGATGTTGATCTTCATGGTGGTGTCCATCCTCGGCTTCAACAGGTATCTGGGCCGAAAGGGAGACGTGGAATGAGGACCACCATCAAGGAGCACCGGGCTCGCCTGAACCTAACGCAGGAGCAGCTGGCCGAGAAGGTGGGCGTTCGCCGTGAGACGATCGTCTTCCTGGAGAAGGGGAAGTACAACCCCTCCCTGCGGCTAGCGCGTGATATCTCGATCGCGCTGGGCGTAAGCATCGAGGAGTTGTTCCTGTTCGACGATGAGGAAGAGAAAAAGGCTTAACCCCGCGGGCGATGGCGGGGACATGACAGAGGCGCGGATCGTGCCGGTGGACGCCGGGAACGTGGAGCAGTACGTCGAACTGGTCAAGGCGTTAGCGAACTTCGAGCACCTCGATCCTCCGAGCAAAGAGGGCCGGGCCCGCCTGGTCCGCGACGCCACATCGGCCGAGAGGCCGTTCCGCGCGTTCCTCGCGATGGCGAACGACGTCGCTGTCGGCTATGTCACCTTCTTCTTCACGTACTCCACCTTCCTGGCGCGGCGGACGCTGTTCCTGGAGGACATCTTCGTCCTGGAGACTCATCGAGGCAGGGGCATCGGAACGCAGCTGTTCCGCTATTGCGTCGATGAAGCGAAAAAGGAGGGCTGCGGACGAATGGAGTGGACCGCCCTCGACTGGAACGAGCC
>DAGU01000021.1:37345-42825 GCA_002498285.1 Methanomassiliicoccus sp. UBA386
GACGGACTGGGCACGATGGAGCGCTGATCACGGCTTGGCATACTTCGACTCCTCGATGCGGCGCTGGAGCAACTCGTCCTCGTCGACGACGATCTCTTCTTCTTTCTTCTCTTCCTGTTGAGCTGCCGGCGGATCGCCCCACACGAACAGCGGGGTGAGCTTACCGCAAACGGAGCAGCGCCTGATCCTGACGATGAGTAGGTTGATTCCGAATAGGCCGGGGATGAAGAGCTCGCCACATCTTCGGCAGCGTCGAATACTGGCCACGCCTATGCAATGGAAATGTCACTAATAATCCTAACTCGGCGGCTGCTTCCGACGTCAATCAGGGGATTCATGACAATCGGGCCGAGGTGATAGATTGTCACCTTCTCCGAAGCGCGTGTGATCCTACAGCTCAATAGAAGGAGATATTGGCATCGAATCTGGAAAGAAGTTAGGGAAATGGTTTCAGCACCGACTGCGAACCGCTTCATTCGTCCTGAATGGGCTGAGTCAGGTTGCCGAGGAATCGCGATCATGGCTCATGTCCCGTTCGCAGTCATCGTCGCCGTCATGACATGGGCTGCCGTTCCTGTTCATGTCGCCATCCTGGAACATGTGCATATACTGGAACTTCTGACCCTTCATGTGGCCCCAGTTCCAATGGTGCATTTTGACCTCGGCCATGGTATCCTCGTTCAGGTTGCCGCGGCAGAAGCCCTTGAGCCCGTTGTGCTCGGCGAACACGAAGTATTTGCCCTCTTCCAGACTGAACATCACGGTGCCGTTCTTGTCCGTCACTCCCTCGGCGACGTCGATGACCTCGACGATCGTCCGGTTCTCCTCGCGAGTGACTTTCATCATGCAGATGGTGACGTTAACGCCCTCCACCACAGCCCTGGTCCCGTCCACCTTGCACATCACCTGGACGGTGAGGTTGTGCATTGGGACGGACGAGTTCTGGTAGGCGACATCATTGGTCACGGTCACCTCCGGAGCTTCGTCGGCTGCGGCATTGAACGATCCCATCATCACAGTGGCCAGCCCGGCCACGGCCAGAATGGCCACGGCACCAATGGCCTGTAGCTTTCTCGATATCATTTCAATACCTCAATGCCCATGAAAGCTTGGAGGGTATATCCCCGCTCGGAAAGAATCGTATGGATGTTTCGTTCATGTTCTGATCGCTTCTGCTCCGGCCCTTTCGATGTTGCCTCTAGGAGATGGCGGGGACGATCGGGGCTCGGCGTCATCGCCCGAGCGTTCGGTCCGGCTTTCCGACCAGTACTGATGCTCGTCTTGGTGTGCCGCTCCCCAGTCTGTGTGTTCTCTTCACAATATCGATTGAAATAGAACCGGTCCACTGGCCAATCTAGCGTCGAAACCTTAGGGATTTGACATAAAGGAATGTGCGATGATATGAACGATTGATTCACAGGGGGCATATTTTATGAATGCTTGAGAGCCATCCGCCGGTGACCTGATGTTCCCTCCCAGATGGTTCTTGCCCTATGATGCGATCTTCGTGCTGATCGCCGCGTTCGTGGCGTTGGCCGTGGCCTTGTATGCCTTGCACGGCTACCGGTGGATCAGGGAACGCACCCTATATGTGCTGTTCTTGGCGTTCCTGCTGCTCTCCGTCGGCCTGTTCATCAATGGCATAACGTTGGGCTATTCCTATGCCACCGGGGTCACCTTCTCGAAATTTGGGTCATCATCCCTGGTGGCCGACGTGGGGTTCTGGGCCTACTATCTGATGAGCATGGTAGCGTATTCCTTGCTGGCCTTCGCATACGCCAAAAGGCTGAGGGAATCGACCATCGCCCTGGCCGCCGGAGGCACGATGGGTAAGGGCCAGGGAAGCGGAGGTATCGGGACCTCTTTGGTTGCGGCCGGGCCGGTCATGGAGCTGGTCCTGGTCATCCTGCTGCTGGTGATACTGATTGCCCAGCTGGCCGACCTGACCGTAAAGCACAATCGCTACTCCACACTGGTCACGGTCAGCTTCGCCATGCTGCTGGCAAGCCATATACTGTTCATGTTCAGCTCCATAGGGGATGTGATCTATGTCGTGGGCAGGGTCATGGAGCTGGCGGGCTTCATATCCCTGCTATCGGTGCTGCTCGGCCTGAGGGGTGCCAAATGAGCGGACCCCAGAAGTACCGATCTAAGGGGCGCATTTTTGCGGACATCCTTCGAGCTTTGCAGGAAGGTCCCGCCAAGGTCACGCACATCCTCTACCGTGCAAACCTCTCCCACGACCGACTGACTAAGTACCTTGCTCAACTGGAGGAGTCCGGCCTGATCGCTCGACAGCAGGAGGGGGACCGGACGGTCTACTCCATCACCGATAAGGGCGAGAAGTTCCTGGTCGAGTTCCGCCGGATGGAGGAGTTCGCCAACGCTTTTGGCCTGGATATATAATACCACGCCCTTTCCCGGTTTTTTTCTGTAAAGCGGGATGGTCTAATTCGGGCCTGAACGGCCCGGATGTGGGCAGCATCACTTGCTCGAACGAGGCAGCCGAAGCAGATGAAATGCTCGGGGTGCCGGTCGCGTGTGGTTGATGACGCAAGCTTCCACGACAAATGTTGCCCTGATACTCCCCCCGTCCTGCCCGCTGAGGGCTTAAGGTCATCAGGTGTAGGTATCTTCCTCAGGTCCTATTCAAGGAGTCGACATCCTCACCTCCGGTGGTCCGTTAGGACCCTATCCCCGCGCATAGTGGCCCAAGTAAAACTCACTGAAGTGATGGCCGCCGTGCTTATACGGCAGCGAATTTGGGGAGAATGGGGCGGAAGGTATTCTACCAATGACAATTATTCCACGGTATTAGATTGAAAAACTCGAATTATTATGATATGTTTCCTCATTCGCGCTCGTATGTGGAAGCCGGTCAGCATTGGGCTGCTATCACTGATCTTTATTGCCGCTTCTGTGGCCTCAGTAGCTGTCGCCGAAGCGGATGGGGCATATGTCGAACTTGCTCCATCCTCGATGATGGCACTTCAAACATCCGGAATCATGCCGAATGCCGCATCGGGAGATTTTCAGTATGAAATTAATTATGGCGAGATCACCATAACGGGGTATGACGGCTCCGACGGGGACGTCGTCATCCCTTCCTATATCGATGACACACCGGTGACGAGCATCGGCTATTATGCATTCTGTGGCCTCTCCTCATTGACCAGCGTTACCATCCCAGATGGCGTGACGAGCATCGACGACAGTGCGTTCTACGACTGCAGTTCATTGACTGCCATTGTGGTTGGTGAGGCCAATGAGAAATACGCCAGCCTTGATGGGGCCCTATACAACAAAGCCATGACGACGTTGATCACATGCCCGGGAGGGAAGACAGGGGCGTTCACCATCCCCGATGGCGTGACAAGCATCGAATACTACGCGTTCTACGGATGCACCTCTCTTACCAGCGTGATTCTCCCCGATAGTGTAACAAGCATCGACGGCGAAGCGTTCTCCAGCTGCTTCTCCCTGACGAGCATCGTGGCCGGCGTGGCCAATGCGAACTACGCCAGCTTTGATGGGGTACTGTACAATAAGGACATGAAGACGCTGATCGCATGCCCCGTAGGAAAGACGGGGGCTTTCACCATCCCAGTCACTGTCACGAGCATCGACGACTTTGCATTCTTTGAATGTTCCTCGCTGACCAAGGTTATCATTCCTGACAGCGTCACGAGCATCGGCGACAATGCCTTTTACCACTGCTCTTCCCTGACCAGCATAACCATTCCTGACAGCGTCACGAGCATCGGCAACAATGCCTTTTACCACTGCTCTTCCCTGACCAGCATAACCATTCCTGACAGCGTCACGAGCATCGGCTGGCGCGTGTTCGAAAGTTGCAGCTCGTTGGCATCCATCTCTATCGGTAATGGCGTCACGAGCATCGGCAACTTCGCATTCGCCCACTGCACCTCTCTGACCAGCATCACGATCCCTAAGGGCGTCACGAGCATCGACGACTTTGCATTCTCTGGTTGCTCCCACCTGAGTGTTATGCAATTCAATGGCAATGCGCCATCACCTCCTTCTGAGTGGGGTACGGTAGAACCCAGCCTCAAGGCGTACTATATCGAAGGCGCAACAGGCTTCGATTCACCATCATGGGACGCGATAGAGAGAATCGCCTTGACCGCGCCAGGCGCGCCAACTGATCTTGAGGCGGTCACTGGAGCAGGAGAGGCATACCTCACATGGGTCCCTCCCTCCAATCTTGGTGAACTGATATCCTATGAGGTCTGGTTCGGGACCAGCGTAGACAGTGGCACATGGTCCCTATTTGCTACAGTGAACGTTCTGACAGCGACCGTTACGGGCCTTGAACATAACACCGAGTATCATTTCGGAGTGAAGGCGGTAAACATCGCCGGAGCGTCGGAATTCTCCTCGTCATCGTCCATCACTACCCTCACTTATCCAGATGCTCCAGCTATCACCGCCGCAGCCGGTGATGGACAGGTCGAGCTGACCTGGGATGCCCCGTATGACGGCGCGGCCGCTATCATAGGGTATATCATTTATCATGACGGCAATGAGATAGCTCGGATCACTGACGCCACAAAAACCTCCTTTGTCGTCAACGGTCTGGACAACGGCGTGGAGCACATGTTCCAGGTGGCAGCGAAGAATGGGGCAGGTATCGGAGATAAGAGCGAGGCAGTATCCACAATACCACGCACCGTTCCCGATGCGCCGACCGATGTGGTAGCGACACTGAGCGATGATCATTCATCGGTAACGCTGGTATGGAAGGCCCCCGACTTCAACGGCGGCAGCGAGATAATCGGCTACGAGGTCTGGTTCAGAAAGAGTGGGAGCAGCTCTTGGACTGTGCTCACCGATGTGAACGCTCTGACGGCGACCATAAATAGCCTGGAGCATAGCTCCACCTATACCTTCGGCGTCAAGGCGGTAAACATCGCCGGCGCATCGGACCTCTCGACAACATCCATCGCGACCCTCGCGACCCCCGATGCGCCGGCGGTTTCTGTCGTAGCTGATGATGGCCAGGTCCAACTGACCTGGAACGTTCCATATGACGGTGACAGCGCCATAGTGGAGTACATAGTCTATCAGTATGGCGCGGAGATCGTTCGTATATCCGAAACCGCCTACCTCGTCACCGATCTGATCAACGGCGTGGAGCACACGTTCCAGGTGGCAGCGAGAAATGCCGTTGGAATCGGAGATAAGAGCGAGGCGGTCACGGTCATGCCCCTGCCTGATGTAGTGCCCTTGTACGGCAAGGTAGTGGACACCAATGGAAATGGGCTCGCAAGCGTGACGGTTTCATTGGAGAACGGCGCGTCAGTGACGACTGCAGATGGCGGCAGCTTCTCGTTTATGGCATCGCAGGGCGCGCACACGCTGACGATCAGCTGTGGTCATATCTTGACGACAACGAGTAACGTTGCAGTCAACGGCATGGAGCTCGACGTTGGCGCGGTAGTGGTCAACTATGCCATTAG
>DAGU01000021.1:42928-45273 GCA_002498285.1 Methanomassiliicoccus sp. UBA386
TACTATGCCATTAGCGGCGTGTTTGGGGATTTTGAGTACACGACTGCCGGTGGCAAGATCGCCATAACAGGATATGTCGGCCCCGGCGGGGATGTCATCATACCGTCCACGATCAACGCCATGCCGGTGACGAGCATCGGCAGTTGGGCGTTCCAACACTGCCTCTCTATGGCTAGCGTCACCCTCTCCGACAGTGTCACGAGCATAGGAAATTACGCGTTCTACCAATGCTCTTCCCTGACCAGCGTTCACATCGGGATTGGCGTCAACAGCATTGGCGACGGCGCGTTCTCCGGATGTAATTCCCTGACGAGCGCCACTATTCCAGACACCGTCACTTACATCGGCCATTATGCATTATCTAGCTGTTCCTCGCTGACCAGCATTACCATCCCTGACAGCGTCACGGTCATCGGCCTTTTTGTGTTCTCCGAATGTCCCTCTATGATTCGTGTCGATGTCAGCGATGCTAACGCGAACTACGCCAGCCTGGATGGAGTACTGTACAACAAGGGCATGACAACGCTGATCGCATGCCCCGGAGGAAAGACAGGAGCGTTCGTTATCCCAGATGGCGTTACCAGCATTGATGATAAAGCGTTCTGCGGCTGCTCCAAACTGACGAGCATAGTCCTACCCGATGGCGTCACCAGCATTGGCTGGGATGCGTTCTTTGCATGCTCCTCCCTTACTAGCATGATCATCCCCGGCGGCGTAGAGAGCCTCGGCAACTACGCGTTCTCCCTCTGCTCCTCTCTGGTCAGTGTCACAATTGGAAACGGCATCATCACGATCGGCGACGAGGCGTTCTCACTTTGCGCTAATCTGACCAGCATCGTCATTCCCGATAGCGTCAACAACATTGGCCGCTCTACATTCGCCGGCTGCCGCTCCCTGACCAACGTCTTCATCGGGAGCGGCGTCACTAGCATTGATGACACAGCGTTCTCCGGCTGCTACAACCTGACGAGCATAGCCATCCCCAGCAGTGTCACCAGCATCGGATTTGGAGCGTTCAATGCTTGCAATAATCTGACTAGCATATATTTCGGGGGAGATGCGCCAGGATCTCCTACGGCGTGGCGTGTCATCAAGCCAGGCCTCAAGGTGTACTACATTGATGGCGCAGAGGGATTCAACCAATCAGGATGGGGCGTTGCGGAACTGATCGCTCTGACCGCACCGGGCGCACCGATCGACCTAGAACCGACCGCCGAGAAAGGTGGAGCGCATCTGACTTGGGCTGCGCCCTCTAACGATGGTGGCAGTGACATCACTGGCTATGAGGTTTGGTTTGGGACCAGCGCGGACAGCAACACATGGACCTTGCTCAGCAAGGTGGACGCCTTATTGGTAACGGTCGCCGATCTGAATCCTGGCACTACGTACTACTTTGGCGTTAAAGCAGTAAACTTCGCCGGAGCGTCGGAACTATCGTCAACACTCATCACGACTCCCAACACCATCACCTTCGACTCCAACGGCGGCGAGGGAACGGTCCCTGAGGCGATCACGGCCGATCATGACTCGGCCGTGGACCTGCCCGATGCAGGAAACCTCGCCAAGATCGGGCACACCTTCGGTGGATGGTCCCTGATGATAGGCGGAGAAGCGGTGATCGACCCGTTCACGCCGACGTCCGACGTGACGCTCTACGCATTGTGGAAGATCAATACAGTCGTTCCTTCCGCTGTATCGGGTCTAGTTTACAACGGCAATGAGCAGACCGGCGTTATTGATGGAACAGGTTACACCTTGACGGGAAACATTGCCATTAACGCTGGCCAATACACGGCCACGGCCACTCTTGTCAACGGATACATCTGGGACGATGGAACCTCGGACGCCAAGCAGATTACCTGGGCCGTAGCTCCCAGGGAGATCATTGTTACTCCCGACAGCCAGGCGAAGGTCTTCGGTGATGAGGATCCGACATTGACGTATGGGCTGTCCGAGACCGTGGACGTAGTGGGAAACCTGTCCAGGGTCGCCGGCGAGGACGTTGGCACTTATACTATGACAATCGGGACGCTGTCCGCCAAAAATGGCAACTACGTCCTGAAGATGATCAGTATGGCCCAGTTCGAGATAAGGGCAGCTTATCCAGCTGCGCCGAGCATCACGAACGTCGAGCCTGGTAATGGTCAGGTCATGCTCTCATGGACTGCTCCATATGACGGCGGGGCCGACATCGAGATCTACATTGTCTATCTGAACGGCGAGGAGATAGTTCGGACCACCGGGATCACATACATCGTTGCCGGTCTGGCCAACGGACAAGCGTATGCGTTCCAGGTGGCAGCCAAGAATGCCGCAGGGGTAGGAGATATTAGCGAATCTGTCTC
>DAGU01000021.1:45449-45650 GCA_002498285.1 Methanomassiliicoccus sp. UBA386
GCACGCCCTTGCCTGCTATGGCGCCCATAAGTGGCAAGGTAGTGGATGGTGACGGGAATGGGCTTGCTGGCGTGAAAGTCTCGCTGAAGGACGGCACTTCGGTGACGACTGGTGACGATGGCAGCTTCTCCATCATGGCGTCGCAGGGTGCGCATATACTGACTTTTAGCGGCGAAAACATCGAGACGATGACGAGGAACG
>DAGU01000021.1:45755-46410 GCA_002498285.1 Methanomassiliicoccus sp. UBA386
AGACGATGACGAGGAACGTGACCGTTGACGGTATGGACTTCGATTTCAAGTCCATCTCAGTGGAACTCCGCGTTGACGGCGATGGTGATAACATCATTATGCTGGCAGCAATCGCTAGTGTAGTGTTTGCAATGATCATCGTGGCAATTGTGGGAGTTCGCCTGAGGAAGTGAGCTGCCCGGGTTTGCGCCCGACTCGAGAAAACTAGTCGTCAAACCCTTTCACCATTTATTTTAATGCACAGATCCAATCGGATTTGAAATGACAGCTTTCAGGCAGTCTAATGTATGATTTTATATGCCCGTCGGCCACAGCGGACTCCGCGCGGGAGGTTTAGAGTCTTTCACCTGCTCTGAATCACAAATCAAAAGTGATCTCTAGAGATTGATCGATCCTCAACAATCGAGGAGACGAAGAGCGTGCCCCACCTTCGGCAGCATCGAATGCTGGCCATGAAGCGTGGAGCTGACCATAGTAATTTTCGACCTCATTGGGCTCCATTTGTTTGATGGCCAGGAGCTCAAACTCGGCCCTGAGGTCCATGAGCTAATCCAGGTAAAAAAAGACCCTGGTTGGTGACATTCTCATCTTACTCGGCAACCCCGGTTTCATTCGTCACGGCTCCATGTATACCAGCCTGCCCGAGTCCTCGCGG
>DAGU01000009.1:0-211 GCA_002498285.1 Methanomassiliicoccus sp. UBA386
TACGTTCCCGAGCGGCCGACGTTCTTCGAGGACCTGTCGCCGTTCCACAACCTGCTCTACGCGGCCCGCCTGAACGATCTGCCCGAGCCGGAGGAGGCGTGCCTCCGCGGGCTGCGCGAGTTCGGCCTGGAAGCGTGGAAGGACGAACCGGTCGTCAACTTCTCCAAGGGGATGAAGCAGCGCCTGGCCATCGCCCGTTCGGTGCTTCATC
>DAGU01000009.1:408-1700 GCA_002498285.1 Methanomassiliicoccus sp. UBA386
CGCTCAAAGGCCGAGGGATGGCCATGCTGCTCTCGTCGCACGAGCTCAATGAGATCGACCAGCTGTGCGATTCCATCCTGTTCATCAAGTCGGGACGCATCATCAAGAAGGAGGAGTTCGGCGCCGTTGTGCAAACGGTCAATTTCCGCATCATGCTGGCTTCCCCCAACGGAGCGGTGCCGGCGGCCCTGGCCGGACGGAACGTACTGTCACAGTCGCCGGACGGCCTGTCGTTCCTGATCGAGACGCCGAAGGAGAAGGTCCCGGACATCGTGGCCGAGGTCGTGGAGGCGGGCGGGCGAGTTGTGGGCTGCGGCATCGCCCAGAGAAAGGCCGAGGACCTCTATGCCGAAGTGTTCCAGGGGGCGAAGGCATGAGCGAGCTTACGACGCACCTGCGCAAGGACGTCCGCCTGCTGATGACCGACCCCATGTTCGCCATCCTCTTGGTCGCGCTCGCCGGCATAGCGTTCATCATCGCCCTGGTGTCCTGCGCCGGATATGTAAGCAGCATGACCTACGGCAGCGATGTGGTCACCCAGGCATCCCTGGAGCTGAAGCAGAGGCAGGCCCTGGCCAGCTATTGGGGGGCCATCGCCGGCGTGTTCATGGTCATCTTCACCGTCGTCGCTGCTTTGGCGCTGACGGGGGAGAAGGAGTCGGGCATGGTCCGGTACGTGCTCACGTACCGCACCTCCAAGCTGTGGTTCTATGCCAGCAAGTTCATCGTCCTGCTGAGCGTCGTGATCATGGCCATGCTCATCGCCCTGATCACCTACCTGGCGGTCTTCTCCTTCATGGACGTCCCCATGCTCGAAATTGGCACCCTGGCCGCCTCCATGGTATTTCCGCTGCTCATCGCCATGGTGTTCGCCGCCATTGGACTTGCTCTTTCGACAATGTCGGACAAGAAGGCCGGGGCGATCGTGGCCTCGGTGGCGATCTTCTTCCTGCTGTCTCTCCTGAGCCAAATGAGCATCGGCCTGGGCGTCTCCGCCGCCTATGATATAAACCCCGACGTCACCGCGCAGAACGTGACCGAGTACATACCGCTGGAGTACAAGGTCCTGATCTACGCCAACCCCCTGGTGCTGGGCTTCGGGACCGATCTGATGCTGAACATATCACACTATGATCACTTCACCAGTCCGCAGCTGTTCGATCCGGGCTGGGGCGCCGCTCTCGGCCTGGCGATGGTGATGGCGTGGTTCGCCATCGGCCTGGTGAGCTTCTCCAGGGAGCGCATGGACAAGGGCTGGCTCACCCGGATCAGGGGGAGGCTGAAGAGGTAGA
>DAGU01000009.1:1921-8857 GCA_002498285.1 Methanomassiliicoccus sp. UBA386
CCGTCCGAGAGATACCTTGGACTTGAATGACACAATCCCCTATCTGAACATCGACTGGTGGCATCTGATCATCGCCATCGTCATCCTTGCTGTCGGCTACCTGGTCATCAAGGTCTTGATGGTCATCCTGAAGAGGGTGATGATCAGGATGCAGCTGCCAGAGCTGCTGGCCGGTTTCTTGGCCCGTGTTCTGAAGATATTGCTGTACCTGGTCTTGATACTGGTCTTCCTCGGGGCGCTGGGCATCGAGACCGGCTCGGCCCTGCTGGCCATGTCCGCCATAGTCGGCCTGGTGTTGGGCTTCGGTCTCCAGGACACGATGAGCAACTTCTTCGCCGGGGTATGGCTGGCATTGATCCGCCCCTTCAAGAAGGATGACTGGATCACCGTCAACGGTTTCTCCGGCAGGATCGATTCCATCGGCGTTATGTCCACCATCATGGTCACCGCGGACAACATCTACATCACCCTCCCCAACAACAGCGTGTGGGGCAGCCCGATCACCAATAACAGCCACATGCCCACCAGGAGGGTCGACGTATCGATCGGCACCAGTTATTCCGGGGACGTGAACAAGGCCATCTCCGTGGCCATGGACCTCATGAACCGCCATCCCCTGGTGCTGAAGGACCCCGCGCCCGCGGTCCGGGTCGCCAGCCTTGGCGATACCAGGATCAACCTGTCCTTGAGGGCATGGACCAAGAACGAGGACTATTGGACGGTCAATTGGGACCTCAACAAGGATGTGGTCGAGGCTTTCAGACAGGAAGGCCTGGAGATCCCTCTGCCGCAGATGGATGTCCGGCTCCGGCAAGAGGCCTGACCTCCTCCCCATCTTTTTTTCTTTTTTCTATATAATGGGTAGCTATCGGGCGTACACTGCCCCGGCCGGATCATGCTGCGCTTTTTCGGGAGCGGCGCTCGCTCTGGAAGCGCTCACGATGGCGGCATGGGTCTCTTTCGACCGTCCGCCTCTTCAGCGGAGGAGCCGCCCCCCGTCCAGATGAGGAGGGATCAGGCCTGGCCGCTCTTCAGAAGCTTCGGTATGCCGGACGATTCCCTCGGTCCGACCACCACCTTCAGGCCGCTGAGCTCCTGCAGCTTGCCGGACATGCGGGACAGCATGCCCGGGATGACCAGCACGCCCTTGCTGCTCTTCTCCCTGGCCGACGTCTCCTCGATCGCCTCGACAACGCTTTCGGCCGACAGCTTGCCGGCCGAGAACGCCGTCAGGACCGACAGTCCCTCGGTATCGACCACCAGCAGCCACGCCGGGACCTTGGCCTTGTCGATGTCGGCCATCACGGTGAAGTACGTCAGCGAGAAGTTGGTGGTGAACAGCAACGGGGCGTCCGGGCCAGGATCGTTCACAGGATACAGTCCGGCCTTCACCTGGATGGGCACCTGCGGATCGGTGTAGATGTTCTGCCTCAGCACGAACAGCGGAAGCGCGTGAGCCGGATCGAGATCATCGAGCAGGACGATGCCGCCGTACTTCATGGTGGACAGCATGGCCTTGAGCACCGCGCGCTCGTCGCCGCAGGCGTTCAGGATGATCGGATATCCGAGGCCGCGGAAGGTCTTCTTGACGGCGTTCTTCCGCACGATGGTGTTCCTCTCCACCAGGTCCTTGGCCCTGGGGGGCGCCAGATCGAGCACTAGGTCCTCTACTCCGGCCTTCACGGCGCGCTCTGCCAGATCGGCCAGGGCGTTGAGGTCGCCGGAACGCACGGCGAGGGGGCACTTGAGCTCCTTGGCAACGGCGGCCATCGCATCGATGTTGGCCTCGGTGGCGGCGTACAGCAGCGGCCTCTTCAGGCCCGCTTCCTTCACCGCCTTCCGGAGGGCCTCCGGCCGTTCGGACATGAGCACCATCGGCAGACCGGCCTTCGCCGCGCGGGATATCATGGCCACGAACCTCGCATCATCGCCAGAATCATCCCTCACCGCCACCATGTCCAGCGCCAGGGTCTGCCCCACCCGCTCGAACGACAGCTCGTGCACGCGTCTGAGCTTCGCTTCCGCTTCCTCCTCGCCCGCCTCGTCGGAGATGACGATGGCGTAGCGGGTGGGATGGAAGAACTTCTTCTCGTGCCGGTACAGCTCGGTCTCGTCGCCCAGCTCAACTTTCCTCGGTCCGTCGCCAACCGTGACCAGCCGGATGGGCGGGGCGGAGGACGCCTCCAGCTTGGCCTTGGCCTCCTCGCTCACGAAGGGGCAGTCGGACAGCTTGACCTTCTGGTTGGCGAGCTGCATGGCAAAAGCCAAGCAGGTCGGGAAGTTGCACTTGCCGCAGTTCTTCTTGGGCAGGTGCTTGAAGATCTCTATCGCGGTGGCCATTTCACTCGCCTCTCAGTTCGGTGATGGCGTCCATCAGTATCTCCAGGCTGCGCGGATGGCGCACGATCAGAAGGTCGGCGCCCGACATCAGCGCGGCCAGTCCGGTCGTCGCTTCCCACCACGCTCCCCTCTCCGTGGGGTCTCCCCATGCCTCGTTCTCTTCGGTCGCCTCTCTGGTCTCCCATGCCGAGGTCAGGTCGCAGCACATGGGCGTCCGCAGCATGCGGTCCCCCATCAATGCGGCCAGGCGGATGCGTTCGTTCACGGAGTACGAATACTCGAGCCCCATCCCCAGCGCGGCCATCAGGGGGTCCATGACAACGTTGTCGAGCTTGGTCCCGAAGTCGGCCAGCAGGATGTTCATCTGCTTCGCCAGGTTGACGTCGAGGTTGGAGTATGCGATGAGCCCGTGCCCGTTGGCGGTGGCGGCGGCCGAGATGCTCTTGTAGGCGTTCTCCTCGGCCTGGGCCAGCAGCACCCTCTCGCCGGCGCAGGCGTTGCTCACCGCCTCCATGGCGTGGGCGTCCTTCTCCTGGTTGCCCCCGCCGTACACGATGAGGGGCAGGCCGACGGCCCTCAGGACGTTCGTTACGGTCGCGACGGCCTCATCGACCGAGGCGTTCCTTCCCTCGGGGTCGAGGGAGCGGAGCTTGAGGCAGATCATGTCGGCGCCCAGCTCCTTCCACCGCTTGGCCCAGGCCGCCGGGTCGCCGGCGACATCGGCGAACGGCGCCACGCTCAGCTCCGGGACGCCGTCGATCGAGTCGAGGACCTCCCCGGCCAGCCGCTGGCGGTGCCCCAGGCCTTCGTACGACAGGAAGGGCATGCCGCTCTCGCCGCCCAGCATCAGCTGCGACGAGCGGCTGCCGCCCTCCGCGGGCGTGCTGCCAACGGCTACCGTTCCGATCTTGCCTGACCACTTCTCCTTGGGTACGGGAACCTCGACCATCTTAACTCCTCTCAGGACAGCAGGGGCGGCATGCGGAGCGCGGGGTGGTCGACCTTGGCCATCCACTCCATCAGCCCCTCGGCGTCGGTGGTGACCGTTTCGTCGGCGATCTTGTCAACGAAGTCCGGCTCGCCCAGCTCCCGGGCCCGTGCTTCCAGGGCCTCGCGCATGCACTCCTTGAGCTCCCTGGGCATCCAGGAGATGCGCAGGAAACCGCCGTCAGCAGAGATGAATTTCCTGCTCGTTATATACTTTCGCCCGGCGCCGATGAACCCCGGGGTCTGCCTGCCGCCGCCGACCGAACCGGCCAGGGAGGAGAACTTCATTCCCAGCGGTATCATGCCCGGATATTCGCGATTTACGACCACCACGGACTGCATGTCCGGGGCCATGGCCACGATGACCTCGAAGCAGCCGCAGGAGGTCATGGGGTCCTCCATGAGCGAGTAGGCGTTGAATCGCTCGATCTTGTGGTGCGACGCCTCGTACACAACCTCATTGACCCCGACGAACTGCCCCTTGACGGGATCGATGCACTCGCCCTTCACGATGGGCTGGTTCGGACCCGTGGGAGCGATCTCCTTCGATGCCTTGGCATCGAGCCAGTTGAGCGCCCCGCACAGTCCCATGCGCTCCGGCGTGATGACGCAGATGTGGTCTGGCGCGAAGCTTTGACACAATTCGCATGTGAAGAATAGATCTACATTTTCGTCGGTGAGCCCCGCCAGGCGCGCGTCCCTTCTGCCGTACACCTCCATGGCCTCGGGCAGCCGCTTTCGCACCTCGTCCTCGTCGGTGACGATCGTCACTTGGATGCGGGACACCAGGCCTCCGAACTCCTCCTTGAGCTTGGTGATGAGAATGTCGCCGAAATGCTTGAACGTCAGGCCGGCCTTGACCGAAGGGCGGCTGAGCCGGACCCAGTTGAGGTTCCTCTGTCCGGTGTGCCACGCTCCCTCGGCGTAATTGATGAACTGATGGATCCGCCGTTCGAGGACACCCTCGAAGTCCTCCTCCATCTTCTTGCCGTACACGTCCACGATGATCGCCAGGGCGGTGGACGAGCCGTCGTCCATCTCGTCCACGTCCTTGCCGATGAGCGAGATGCGTCCGTCCTCGACCTCGTCCTCCGGCCGCAGCCGCAGCAGCTCGAAGGTGGGGGTCTTGGACGCGCCGCCCGCCTCCACGTAGGTGTCGGGTCGGCGGACGGTCTCGCCCTCGAACGCCGGGCCGTAGGCCACCGGGATGTCCACCGGAGCGAGCTTCACCCGGATGTCCCTGGCCTCGATGGCCGTTTGCACCATGTTCTCCGGGCGAATGCTAAGCAGCACGTCCGGCACGTCCTCCACGTTCTGGTCGGTCAGCACCGGAGCGCCGTTCAGGATGGCCGCCAGGCCTGCCCCGGCCATGATGTCGTCGAGCGGCCCGAACTGCAGCACGAAGGTCTTGGGCCTCTTGGACAGGTAGGCGCTCAGCGTCTCGCGGTCGCCCCGCTGCACTCCCCCGAAGGAGAGGGCCCCCCGTATGGCGAAGTTAAGCGCATGGACGATCTGCGTCCCCGTTCCCACGGGGTACAGCATCATGCCCAGCCCCATCTTGATGCCCGAGTCCCTAAGCTGGTCGATGGTGTCGTACGAGGCGATGATCAGCATGCCCTTGGACTGCAGGTCCCTCACGATGCTGACCAGCTGCGCCGGGTCCGATGCCTTTCCGACCAGCACGGCGACGCCCGGAATGGTGTCGTCCACTAGGGCGACGCCAAGCTCGCGCAGCAGCTTGTCAGGAATGAAGCCGCAATAGCCGGCGCCCTCGTATGGATGCGCGTCCTCGACATAGCGGAGCGCCTCGATGACCTCGGCGGCGATCATGGTGGCCTCTCCGGCCACCAGCGCGCTCTCCACCGTCGGCTCGTCGCGCAGGCGGGATGCGTAATCATCCAGCAGGGGGCGGATGTCGGCCAGGCGGTGCACCTCGCGCCCGTCCCAGGCATACACCGCGGGAAGCTCGTAGGCGGTCTCCGGATATTCCACCGGCCGATCCTCGCCATGCTTGGCCACTGCTTCCTCGAGGGCCCCCATGGCCAGCTGAAGGGCCGTTCTCGCTCCCCGTATGCCCATCTCGAAGACCTGTTCCGCGCTAGCCTTACCGGAGCTCATTGGTACGCCTCCATGGAATCCACAGCATCCTGCCCTCCCTACTGGGGACGGCGCATCCGCTCTAATGGCACCTTCATAGATATATCCAACGCACCATCTCTTAGCAGGGCGGCGGTCGCTCAGATCACGATGGGCTTGAACGGCCCGACCTCGGAGGGCGACTTGAACGACGACAGCGCCACCTCGACCCTCGCCCGCAGCTCGTCCAGGGGGACGGAGCACTGACCGACGTCGGCCACCAGGTCCAGGGACATGCTCTCGTAGTAGTTGAGCACCTTGGTGTGGAGCATCAGCAGATTGACGTTGGAGCGGGCCATGGCCTCGGCCACCTGGTTGATGGCCCCCGGCTTGTCCGGGACCGTCATGTGAACCGAGATCAGACGGACCGATGGATCGAGCAAAGTGACGCTCAGCACGTAGGATGCCATATCGCCGACCATCATGAACGGCCGCCCGTCGGCGTCGTCCCCCAGCTCGGCCATGAACTCCTCGGGGATGTCGAACTCGTTCTTCCGCATCTGCGATGGGGTGCGGTTCTTGCGCTTGATCATCGTGGTCTTCACGGTCCGGGAGCCGGCGGTGGACCCCTCGGTGAACCGGTCGGCGATGTGCGACTCGCTCAGCTTCATCGAGTCGATCTTGTCCAGGGAGGAAGGCGAGTTCCTCTTGGTGGAGCTGAACTCGGCGATGAGGTCGTCCGGCTCCCCGAAGTAGGAGAGGTCGACCAGCATCTTCCACACCATGGCCACGCCGGAGATCATGCTCATCGAGTCGGAGTTAAGAATGTCCACGTTACGGTCGGCCAGGAACTTCGACGCCTGGGCGCATGCGCCTGGCCGGTCGATCATGTAGATGGTGAGCTCGTACAGCAGGCGGTAGTTCTCCGGTCCGAAGGTGGAGAGGACGATCTCATGAGACGACGAGTCCTTTCCGTCGTAGCGGAACATGGTGGAGAACACCTGGCTTCCATTTACCAATCCAAGGGGTTCTCCGATCTCCTGTTCGATCCTGATGCTGTTCCCGTACAACCTTCCGAACTGCCAGAGCCTCATATCAATGACCCCGCTGGCAAATAGGGTATTCGGTGATAAATGTTATTAGGTCTCAACGTTCGCCATCATGGCCGGCCTCTTCTTGCGAACCCTCACCGGCCTGGGCATGGCGTCAGCAGCCAGGGCGGAGGACGAGGGCCCATCGATGAACGGAAGATGCTCGATCGCCGAGAAAGTCTATATAGCAGGCAAATACTAGGTAGCGAGCTACCTAGTAGCCGACGCATAAACGCCTAGCCAGGAGCATTAGTATGTTTGGCAGAGGTCATGAGTTCAAGGGCAACAGGATCAGTCCCATGCAGTTCTCCATGCTCATCCTGCTGGGGAAGCGCCCCATGTACGGTTATGAAGTGCTCAAGGCGCTGCGGGACGAGTTCGGGGAGTTCTGGACCCCTCAGACGGGGTCCATCTACCCCGCCCTCAGGCGATTGTGCGAGCA
>DAGU01000080.1:0-1073 GCA_002498285.1 Methanomassiliicoccus sp. UBA386
ATGGCGGCCGGCCATGAGCCGGCGGAGGCGGTGCTCGAGGACCTCGCCACCGCCCTGACGAACAAGTTCCTCTTCGAGCCCACCGCCGCGCTGAGGGAGGCGTCGAGGGAGGGGGACATGAACAAACTGATCGTGATGGGCAATATGTTCAAGATGACAGGTGAACCAGATGTTTCCAAGGAGCAGGCCCCGAAGGCTGAGATCGGACCCCACCATTAGGCGGATGGTGCGCGAGAACGCGCTGTCGGTCGACGACCTGATCGCCCCCGTGTTCGTGAACGAGACGTTAGGCGCGCCGGCCGAGGTGCGTTCGATGCCCGGCATCATCGCCCAGACGCCCGGCTCGGTGGTCGGGGAAGCAAGGCGGCTGGAGGAACTGAACGTCCCGGCGGTCCTGCTGTTCGGCGTGCCGGGTCGCAAGGACGAAAAAGGCTCCCAGGCCTGGGATCCCGAGGGCGTTGTCCAGAAGGCCGTCCGCGCCATAAAGGAGGATACGGAGCTGACGGTCATCACGGACCTGTGCCTGTGCGAATACACCTCCCACGGCCACTGCGGCGTTCTTGCCGGCGGGGTGGTGGACAACGACCTGACGCTGGAGCTTTACGCCCGCACCGCCGTCGCCCAGGCCCAGGCCGGCGCTGATATCGTGGCGCCGTCGGGCATGATGGACGGCCAGGTGGCGGCGGTCCGCGACGGCCTGGACAACGCCGGCTTCGACCGCGTGGCCATAATGGCCTATGCCGCCAAGTACGCCTCCGCGTTCTACGGGCCATTCCGCGACGCCGCCCACAGCGCTCCGTCCTCGGGCGACCGCCGCACCCATCAGATGGACCCGGCGAACGGGAGGGAGGCGATGCGGGAGATGCGCGCCGACGCCGAGGAGGGAGCGGACATCCTCATGGTCAAGCCGGCCATGCCCTGCCTCGACATCATCGCCTCGGCCAGGAGGGAGTTCGACCTTCCGCTCGCCGCCTATCAGGTCAGCGGCGAGTACGCCATGCTGAAGGCCGCCGATGCCAACGGCTGGCTGGATGGCAGGGCGGCGATGGTGGAATCGCTGCTGTCGATCAAGC
>DAGU01000080.1:1313-2053 GCA_002498285.1 Methanomassiliicoccus sp. UBA386
ATGCCCGGCGGCGTGTCCTCGCCGGTCCGGGCGTTCGCTCCGTACCCGTCCTTCATCCACAGAGCGAGCGGCTCCCGGCTGTACGACGTGGACGGCAACGAGCTGATCGACTACTGCATGGGCTTCGGCCCTCACATACTGGGTCATGCGCATCCAGCGGTCGTGAAGGCCGTCCAGCAGCAAGCATCGAACGGCTCGCTGTATGGCGCGCCGACCGAGCTGGAGCTGCGGATGGCCGAGACGGTGCGACGGCACTTCCCATCGATGGAGATGATGCGGTTCGTAAGTTCCGGCACGGAGGCCACCATGCATGCGGTGCGCCTCGCCCGCGGCTTCACCGGACGGAAGCTCATTATCAAGATGGAGGGCGGCTTCCACGGCGCTCACGACAGCGTGCTGGTGAAGGCTGGCTCGGGTGCCACGACTCATTCCGCGCCGGACTCGGCCGGCGTGCCGGAGGAGGCCGCGTCCAACACCCTGCTCGCGCCGTACAATGATATCGAGGCCATCGAGTCCCTTCTATCGTCGAACAGGGGGCGCATAGCCGCCGTGATCGTGGAGCCCGTCCTGGGGAACATCGGCCCGGTGCTCCCCGACGAGGGCTACCTGGCCCGGCTAAGGGACGTAACGGGGAGGCACGGCGCGCTCCTCATCTTCGACGAGGTGATCACCGGCTTCCGCCTCTCCATGGGCGGAGCGCAGGCGCGCTTCGGCGTGCGGCCGGACATCACCACCCTGGG
>DAGU01000080.1:2360-2809 GCA_002498285.1 Methanomassiliicoccus sp. UBA386
CGTCTGCCGTTCCAGGTGGCGGGCATCGGCTCCATGTTCCAGATCTTCATGGCCGATCGGCCGGTCCGCAACCATGGGGACGCCATGGCCGCCGACGCCAAGAGGTTCATGCGCCTCTTCCACGCCCTGTTGGAGCGGGGCGTGTACATTCCTCCGTCGCAGTATGAGACGTGCTTCCTCAGCACCGCCCATTCAGACGAGGACCTGCGCAGGACCGTGGACGCCTACGACGAGGCGCTGGAGGCCGTCCAATGATCATCGGCACGAGGGGAAGCGAACTGGCGAGGGTGCAGACCGGCATGGTCGTCTCCATGCTGAGGGAGCGGCGCCCCGGCCTGGACGCGGACGTGAGGGTCGTCACCACGACCGGCGATGTCGTGAGGGACAGGCCGCTGGAAGCGCTGGGAGGCTTCGGCGCGTTCACCAAGGAGCTGGACCGCCTCATAGTG
>DAGU01000080.1:2983-3135 GCA_002498285.1 Methanomassiliicoccus sp. UBA386
GCGGCCGTTCTTCCCCGGGCCCCGGTGGAGGACGTGCTGCTGTCCCCCGTACCGCTCGAGCAGCTACCGCCCGGGGCGGTCGTCGGTACGTCCAGCGTGAGGAGGAGGATGCAGCTCCTGGCCCGACGTCCCGACCTGGACATCAGGGACCT
>DAGU01000080.1:3408-4989 GCA_002498285.1 Methanomassiliicoccus sp. UBA386
GCGGTGGTGTGCCGGGCCGGAAGCCCCCATCTGCCGATCCTGCGAGAGCTGGACGATGCCAGGACGCGAAGGGAGGTCGAGGCCGAGCGCCGCGTCCTCAAGGGCCTGGGCGGCGGATGCTCGGTGCCCATCGGGGTGTGGGCCAGGGTGGTGGACGGGAGCATGGTCGTCAAGGCGGTCGTCAGTTCGGAGAACGGCGAGGTGAGAGCGGAGAGGACGCTCAATCCAGACGCATGCGAGGAGGGATTGGACGAGCTCGTCGAGGAGCTGATCAGGGAGGGAGCATGAGCGGGCTCGTCGTACTGGTGGGCGCCGGGCCCGGGAACCCAAAGCTCATCACCGTGGCCGGTCTCGAGGCCCTCCGCTCGGCCGACGTGGTCGTTTACGACTCCTTGGCCGGGAAGGAGCTGCTCCACGAGGCCAGAGAGGGCGCCGAGCTGATCGACGTGGGGAAAAGAGGCGGCTACCACAGGGTGGAGCAGAGCGACATCAATCGCGTCATCGTCGAGAGGGCGAGGAGCGGCTCGATGGTCGTGCGGCTGAAGGGGGGCGACCCCTTCATGTTCGGCCGGGGCGGCGAGGAGGCCGAGGAGCTGCGGGCCGCAGGCGTTGAGGTTCGTATCATCCCGGGCGTCACCTCGGCCATCGCGGCGCCTGCCCTGGCCGGCATACCCGTGACGCATAGGGACCACGCCTCGTTCGTGACCTTCGTGACGGGGCATGAGAGCGACGAGAGGGGGGACGAACGCATCGATTGGAAGGGCCTTGCACGGCTGGGCGGGACCATCGTCATCCTCATGGGCATGGCCCGGCTGGGCCGGAACATGGAGCGGCTGATCGAAGGCGGGCTGGACCCATCCACGCCGGTGGCCGTGGTGCGCTGCGGCTCCCGGCCGGAGCAGCGCTCGGTGCTTGCGACCGCCGCCACGATCGAGAGGAGGTGCAGGGAGGAGGGAATAGGCTCGCCGGCCGTCACCGTGGTCGGCAGCGTCGCCTCGCTCCGCGATGTGCTGGGGGACCTGCGATGAGGCTGGCCATCCTGCGCCCGGCCGATCGGCTGGAGGACTCGATCGCCATGGCGAACGAGATGGGCTTCGAGACCATCGCCGCGTCCCCGCTCGCCATCATGCCGAACGATGACGCCAGCACCGAGCGCCTGGTGAGGGCGCTGAAGCATCACGCGGTCGATCACGTGGTCATCACCTCCTCGGCCGGCGTCGCGTCGGTCCTGGCGCTGGCAAAGGCTCACGATGTGGACCTCATCGGCCTGCTGAACAGGTGCGTCGTCACGGCCATCGGCCCGGCCACCGCCCAGGCCATGGCGGACGCCGGGATAAGGGCGGACATGATGCCCGGGGAGTTCACCTCGGCCGGCCTGGTCGACCTGCTGACCGCCAAGGGCATCAGCGGCAGGACGGTGTGCCTGCTGCGCTCGGACCATGGCGACCCCATATTGGTGACGGGCCTGCAGGACGCCGGGGCATCGGTGCTGGAGGTGGCGATCTACCGCCTTGCGCCTCGACCGGACGACGAGGACCTGGCCGCGCTGGTGCGGGAGGCGCTCGCCGGGAAGGTCGACGC
>DAGU01000080.1:5285-6126 GCA_002498285.1 Methanomassiliicoccus sp. UBA386
GAGCAGGCCACATTCAAGGCCATGCTGGAGGCGCTCAAGGATCCTCCAACATGTTAGGGCCAACGACATTGTTCCTCTCCGATTTGAAAGCTTAAGTAGGTCGTATGGGATACCTTACTCCAATCGCATCCGCGAGCGGATGTGACCCTAACACTGACGAGGGGCGCCTGCGCGTTGCTGTGCCCGCAACGGACCGACTGGCGGCGGTGGATGCCACCGCTGTGGCTTGGAATGGGGATTCCGGCATCATCGATGCTGCCCAGGGAGGGAGAGTGGTCGGACCGTCGGACGCGGCGGAGGAAAAGCGTCGCACGGCGCCTCGAGCTATCTCCCTATCAGGGGGGCGGACAGCGGGCCTTCCCGGAGGCATCGTGGGGCCATGGAGGAGCCGGGAGGGCTGCCGCCCTCGGGCGATCACGCCGAGCTTCGGATGACAAGAGGGCAAAAACACTCTGTCATTTGTCCAAAGGGGATTTTTTCTTGTTATTGGCACTGATAGTTATACGGTAGAATGACATTCACTCCCGGAGACCTCCACGATGTCGGGACCGAAATGGCTCCAAGAAGATGGCGCCACCATCGCGGCATGCCTAGCCATGATGGCAGCGATCTTCCTCCTGGACGTCAATCTGCCGATCGGCATCGTGGGGAGCATGCTGTACATAATCCCCGTCACCTTCGCTTTCAGGGTCAAGCACTCCACCAATCTCTACCTGATCGCGCTGCTCGCCACCTTCCTGACGTTCGCCGCCGCCATCCCCAAGACGCCGCATGAGGTGTTCATAGTGGCGTTCAATCGCCCCATATGCGCCGGCATCATATGGCTCGTCGTCTACATGGG
>DAGU01000080.1:6356-11968 GCA_002498285.1 Methanomassiliicoccus sp. UBA386
CGCATGGTGTCGGGCTACATGGCCCTGCTGGAGAAGAAATATCTCGACCGGCTCGACGATCGAGGAAAGGAATACGTGCGGTTCGCCATGGACGGCGCCATGCGCATGGACTGCCTGATCGTCGACCTGCTGGCCTACTCCCGGGCGGGAACGGCTTCCCTCGACCCGAAGCCGTTGGACCTGGGGCAGGTCGTCGAGAGGGCCCTGCTTAATCTTGGCCCGGCCATCGAGGAGTCGCAGGCCCAGATCAAGGTATCGGACATGCCCACGGTGGCCGCGGACGCGACGCAGATGCTGCAGGTGTTCCAGAACCTCATCGGCAATGCAATCAAGTATCGAGGAGAGGAAAGGCCGGTGGTCGAGGTGAGCGCTTCGGAGGGGGAGAACGAGTGGGAGGTGGCGGTCAGGGACAACGGCATTGGAATACCTCCCGAACAGCAGCATAGGCTCTTCCAGATGTTCATCCGTTTGCACGGCCGGTCGGAGTACGAGGGGACCGGCATCGGGCTGGCGCTGTCAAGGCGCATCGTGGAGCGCCACGGCGGCCGAATATGGGTGGAGTCGGACGGAAAACACGGAAGCACCTTTCGCTTCACCATATCCAAGGACCTGGCCTCGGCCGCGAGGACGGACGAGGACTGCGCGGGGCAGCGCAACGATTAATAGCGAAACGGCCATTCCCTTCATGGTTGGATGTATGCTCCAATTGCGTCAGCAGTGATGCGGATCGGAGCATGCGTCGGGAGTCTACATGCATCGCCCCAGAGTGGTCATCGCGGGAGAGCGCAGCGGAGTCGGCAAGTCCACCATCACCGTCGGCATCCTGCTGGCGCTGAAGGAGAGGAGGCTCGATCCCCAGCCGTTCAAGGCCGGGCCGGACTTCCTCGACCCGATGCATCATTCCGTCCTTCTTGATCGCAAGTCGCGCAACCTTGACACCTGGATGTTCCCCCGGGCGGTGCCCGGGCTGTTCGAGCGCGCCTCTGAGGGGGCGGGGATCTCGGTCGTCGAGGGGGTCATGGGCCTGTATGACGGCTACGACGGCCGCAGCGAGGAGGGCTCCACGGCCCACCTGTCCAAGGTGCTCAAGGCGCCGGTCGTCCTCGTCCTGGACGCGTCGGCCTCGGCAAGGAGCGTGGGCGCGGTCGCGCTGGGCTTCCAGCGATACGATCCGGACGTCGACGTCCGGGCGGTCATCTTCAACAACGTCGGGGGCAAGCGTCATCTGGACATGCTGCGTGATTCGCTGCGGGGGATCGAATGCCTCGGAGGCATACCGCGCGAATCGAGCATCAAGCTGAAGAGCCGCCACCTGGGCCTGGTGCCGGCGGAGGAGGACCTCGATCGGGAGCTGTACGACAGCATCAGGAAGATCATCGAGGCCAACCTGGACATGGACCGTCTGATCGAGATCGCCAGCTCCGCCCCGGACATGGCGCCGTCGGCGCCTCTCATCGAGCCCAGGCCGGCCGTCGCGCGCATCGGCGTCGCCAGGGACGAGGCGTTCAACTTCTACTACGAGGACAACTTCCAGTACCTGCGCGATGCCGGAGCGGAACTGGTGTTCTTCTCCCCCATGAGGGACGAGGTCCCGGAGGTGGATGGCCTGTACTTCGGGGGAGGATACCCGGAGATGTACGCCGAGCAGCTCGCCGCCAATCAGGCTGCAAGGGCAGCGATCAAGCGACTCTCCGACGAGGGCATGCCCATCTACGCCGAGTGCGGCGGGCTCATGTATATGTGCCGCGGCCTCTCCACCCAGGACGGAGTGAGGTATGACATGACCGGCGTGTTCGACGCCGAGGCATGCATGGCCGGGAGGCTGCAGGCGCTGGGGTACGTCGAAGCGAAGGTCGTCCGCGACAACGTGCTGGCAAACGTAGGCGATTCCACCAGGGGCCATGTGTTCCACTACTCCAAGGTCCTTGAGCACGGCGCGGAGGACTTCGCATACGACCTGAACAAGGACAAGGGGATCGACGGCCCCATGGACGCATTCGTCAGGAACAGGACGCTCGCCTCGTACACCCACCTGCACTTCGGCTCCTGCCCGGAGTGGGCCCGGACCTTCGTAGAGGCATGCGCCGCGTACGACCGGCCGGCCGGGCCGGCAAGGCGGTAGCCTACTCGTTGCGGTCCTCCAGCATCGCCAGCGCCTCATCGATGGTGAGCGGCAGCGGACCGGTGCGGCCGGCGCGCTCCATCCATCGTTCCATGAGCCGGGGCACCGATGGCAGCTCCAGCCTCGCGTCCGACAGGATGTCCGGCCGCTCCACCAGCCCGCGGAAGCTGCCGTCGTATAGGACGCTCCGCTTGAGGACGATCACGCGGTCGGTCAGCTCCAACGCCACCGAGAGGTCGTGGGTGGCGATGACCATGGTCTTGTCCCGGAGGGGCATCAGGACGTTCACCAGGTCCCGCCTTCCCTGCGGGTCGAGGTTAGCCGTCGGCTCGTCCAGAAGCAGGACCTGCGGACGCATGGCCAGGATGCCGGCGATGGCCACCCTCTTCTTCTCCCCGAAGCTGAGGTGGTGGGGCAGTCGCTCCTCGTACCCGGCGATGCCGGCCTGGGCCATGGCTTCCTCCACCCTTCGCTTTACCTCCTCGGGGGGCAGCTTCATGTTCACAGGACCGAACGCCACGTCGTCCCACACCCTTGGCATAAATATCTGATCGTCCGGGTCCTGGAAGAGGAAGCCGACGCCCAAGCGGGCCTTCTCGGCGACCCTCTTGGTGATCTCTTCCTCCATGAGCTCTAGCTTCCCTTCGGTGGGCAGATGAAGGGCCGACATGATATGCAGCAATGTGCTCTTGCCCGCGCCGTTGGGCCCTACCAGCGCAACCTTCTCCCCCGCCCTTATCTGGAGATTGACATCGCGGAGCGCCTGGGCCCCGTCCTCGTAGGTGTACCCTACGCCGTTCAGCCTAATAGCGTCCAATTTACCAAGCCAACCTGGGTGATGATCGAGAAAGCGCCGACCATGAAGAATGTTATGGCGAGCGCGACGTCCCGCCCTCGCACCCTCATCTCGTCGATGGTGTTCACCTCGCCAGTATAGCCTCTTGCCAGGAGAGCGTCGTACATGTTCACGGCCCGCTTGTGGGAGCGGACGAAGATCATGCCGATGGTGTAGGAGATGGTCCTGAAGACCTCCCGGGACAGAAGGCTTCCCCGGCCGGTGTAGCCGCGGGCAACGCGGGCAATCTTCATCCTGTCCATCTCGTCGAGCAGTACGAAGATGAAGCGGTATGTGAACAGTATCAGGGAGTTCAGCAGCCTGGGCGAGCGGTACCAGCGCAGCGTCTTGATCACATCGAACAACGGCGTGGTCGTGACCAGGACGGTGAGGGTGAGCACCGATGCGAGGATGCGGAGAGCCATGGTCAGCGCGGGCAACGGTCCGGATGTGAAGTAGAGGGCCGCCGCGGGCACCACGACAAAAGGCAGGGCAAGGGACAGGCTCTTCCAAACGTGCCGCAGGGGCACCTTGGATGCGAGGACCAATACAATCGAGAACGCGAGCACGATCACGACCGCCTCAAGGGAACGGAGGAACGCCGTCACCACCACCAGCGAGATGACGCAGGCCATCTTCACCCTCGGGTCGAAAGAGAACAAAGATGAGGAACGGGAATATTGGTCGATCTCGTAGTGTCTCAAGCGCAAACCTCGTCAAGATAATGGAAATGGGAAAAGGTTTATCGGTCGCTCTTCAGAGATCTGGAGCCCCTCATGTAGAGGAAGATCAGGCCGAAAGTGGCCGCGAAACCGATCAGGCCCATGATAAGGCTGGCGAGGTAACTGTCCCCGTAATCGAAGGGCGCTTGATACACGGGCTCGCCCTCCTCCACGCCATTCTTCTCCATTGTGACCTCCAGCCCGTCCCCGAGCTCCGAAGCGAACAAATAGAAGCCTACCAGTCCGATCGAGAACGCGAACAGGATGGCCGCGGCGGCGATGAAGTGCTTACGCTCCATGCTCGACCACCCCCGCAACATTTGGTCCAGCCATCCTCAGGGTCTCCGGGGCCACCTTGCTCAGGAACAGGATGACCCCTCCCGTGATGATCGCCTCGCCGACGCCGATGATCGCATGCCATCCCGCCATGGCTGGAAGAGCGAGGGCCATGTCTATGCCGTATGCGCCTCCCGAGATGCTGTAGCTCAGGCCGAGCTGCAGGCCGCAGGCGATCGAGGCGATGAAGACCGCGGACCATGCTGCCGCCGGGACCGAAAACTTGTTCCCCTTGGCAACATGAATGATGGCGTAGGAGACCAGCGGGGCGATGACCGCCATGTTCAACAGATTGAGGCCCAGCGCGGTGAGCCCCCCGTCGCCGAACAGCAGGCCCTGTATGAGCAGAATGGTCGTCATGACGACAATGGCCGCCGGTAGGCCTACCAGCGCGACCGCGAGGGTCGCTCCGATGAGGTGTCCAGAGGTCCCTCCGCCTACCGGAAAGTTTAGCATCTGGGCCACGAATATGCCCGCGGCCAGCAAGGCTATTAGAGGGATAGCTCGTTCGTCAACGGTCTTGTTCAGTTTCCAAAAGGCCCAGGCAATGACGGGCAGCGCCAACACCCATCCGGCGATAAAGACCGTCGGATCCATCAATCCATCGGGGATGTGCAATGTATTCCTCTCCTAAGTATTACGATATCGGAATTCGTGTTACTTGATTGCTGGATGCGTATATAATCATTGCTTTACCACAGAATGGACGCATGCCTGCCCATCGTCGGGCCATCGGGCATGTCGAGCGCTCGTCCGCCCGAGGCGTTGACGCACCGCCCATGCTTGCATCGTTCAATAATGCCTAGGCGGGTCCTTTCGGGCGTATGCTTAAACGTGTTACGAATAGTTAAATAAGTAATACGCATATTACATGGCTGCAGGAGACGACAGGACCCGGACCCTTGCACGGTACTCCTTCCAATAAATACCTCCGTATTTTCCTGTCGTCATCCTATCATATATTCCGAGCATGGCCAATGGGGCCAGGTTAGGGACGTGATCGAAGCAACCGGCCTAATGGGGTCCATGCGGCAATCATTCCGCCTCTTCTCCACTATGGGTTTCTTTGCGATGAGGGCGGCCGTGAACGCTCCCCCCATGAACGCGATCGCGGGTGTGAGACCTATCTCGTTCCAAGAGGGCGTTCATGGACCTGTCCGGTTGCTTCGCTCCTTCGCCTGCGGACGCGCCGCCGCTCCATGAAGGCGTATTTGGAGGCCACCGATGGATGGCTCCTCGTTCTCTCGATCGGCGGCGCAGCTAACCTATGGCGCGAAAACATCGCTCGAACGGATCTGACCGGGCCACTTGGGCGGAGCCCACTCGCGGGGCCCTCGATCGCCGGAGGCCCGAAGGGGCGATCCACCGCGTCTGACTGACCGCCGCCCACCCAGCCGCCCCGGCCGGTGAAGATCGGCGGTGCCCGAGGCCGAAGAAATGGGGGCGGGATGTCGGGCCCGTGCTGGAGGAGGTGCGCCTTCATGGAAGGACGATTCCAAGCACGCCGGCGAAACCCTTATCGGATCGGGGCCGCGGCACATGATCACGCCCTTACGTTGACAAGAACGATCACGAGCGTTGGAGCGAGGACGGATAT
>DAGU01000080.1:12088-13201 GCA_002498285.1 Methanomassiliicoccus sp. UBA386
GCGAGGACGGATATACTTCACATGCCCTTGGTCAGAGCATGAAGGTCATAGCGTTCAACGGCAGCCCGAGGGCCAACGGAAACACGCAAAGGGCGCTGCGAATGGCCCTCGATGAGCTGGAGAAGGAAGGCATCGAAACCGAGCTGGTAAACATCGGCATCGAACCGGTCGCCCCGTGCCAGGCCTGCGGGGCATGTCGCAAGGCGAAGGACGGGAAATGCAAGATCACCGACGACCGCGTGAACGAGTTCGTGGGAGTGTCAAATGAGTACTTTCGGTATCCTCCTCGCAACACGTTTTAAATAGAATATCATCAAGAGTTCGGATGCTCCTGACCTTCAACATCAAGCACTGACGAGACCTCAGCGCCGAGCTGACGAAGGCCAGGAAGGTCGCTAAGTTCGCACTGCAGACCGGCAGCGTGACGTCCAAGGATGTCATGCACATCGGTCTGAAGTCCGTAATAGCGAATCAGGTGCTCAGGAAGTATTCCAACAACTCCAACATCAGGACGGTTAGTCGCGTCCAGCTAACGGTGCCAGGTCAGGCAGTGAAGGTCGATGAGGATCGCAAGGAACTGTACATCTCATGCCTGAAGCTACATCTTGATACCGGTCATCTGCCCGACTTCGTGAAAGTAAATCAGGTCGAGCTGGACAAGGAATATGCTCACATAACAGTGACCATCAATGAACCTCCGGTCCAAGAGGTCGAACAGTGGGTCGGCATCGACCTCAACTCGACCGGCCATATCGCCGTGGTCGCGAACCCGACGACAGGCAAGGTCGACAAGTACGGCAAGGAAGCGCCGCATATTCATCGCAAGTACAGCAAGATGCGCAGGAGACTGCACATCCAGGGCCACTATAATGTGGCGAAGAAGAAGATAAAGCGCAAGGAGAACCTAAAGGTCAAGGACATCAACCACAAGATATCGAGAGCTATCGTAGACAAAGCCGCTCAGCAAGCGTGCGGTATAAAACTAGAAAGGCTGAGCGACATACGAACGACCGCGCGCACTTTCAAGCCGACCAGGCCCTCGTTGCACAGTTGGTCGTTCTATCAGCTACAATTCATGATAGAATACAAGGCCAAGCTGCTCGGGGCGCCAGT
>DAGU01000080.1:13410-14588 GCA_002498285.1 Methanomassiliicoccus sp. UBA386
CACGTTGACCACGCCGACGTGAACGCGTCGTTCAACATCGCGTTGCGTCCCTCGATCGAGGAAAGCGTTGGTCGATCGCATGCAGACAGGGTTGTATGCAAAGGGCTCATTGGCGTCCCTCAGGAGGCAACAGCATGAACGATGCCGACCTTAGAATCCCGCGAACCTCGTTCGTGGGAGTGTCAATGGAACGTGCTCGTCGGTCGAGAGAAGGGGGACGTCGACTCGGACGAGGAGGGAAAGCGCATCATGAGGGACCTGGGCCGTAACATGGCCTGGCTTCTAAAACGGACGGTCTAGTCCTTCATCTCCTCGCGCGCCATGCGCACTATGGGCAGGATGTTCAGCAACAGCCTCGCCTCCGCCTTGCGCAGATGCTCCGACAGCGTCGAGCGCGATAGGCCCAGCGCCTTGGCAAGCTCGTCGGCGGAGACGCGAGCCGGCGAGTCGTAGTAGCCGCGCTCCAGCGCATTTATGAGCGCGTCGGCCTGCCTGCGGGTGAGCCCGTTCAGGACGTTGCTGACGGGCACCATCATGTCCCTCGTGAAGGACGGCAGTCCAAGGGGCCTCACCGAACCGACGCGGACCGTGCCCCCGACCGCCGAGATCAGACCGACCAGCCGGGACAGGTTCGCCTTGTCCCAGGAGAACACCCGATATCTCTCCCATCCTTTCTCCGCCACCGACGGCTGGGCGCACCAGCAGTCGCAGCGGGAGATGAGCGAGGTGACCGAGTCCGGGTCCACGTTCCGGTCGCGGATGACCACCTCCAGACGGTTGGCCTGCCGTGACACCACGGTGTACTCCAGCTCGGCCGACAGCTCCCGCTGGAAGTCGTCCAGCCCCTCCTGGCCGTCGGACGTCACCACGGCGATGTGCATGACCGTGTTGTCCCATGCGGTGATGCGGATGCCTGGATGACGCTCCGTGATATCGCAGTAGGGGCAGTCGTGCTTGACCTCCAGGGTGGCCTCGTAGTTCGGCACGACCCCTCATCGGCGAATGGACAGATAAACATTCCACGATGCCGTGCGCCTCGCTGTCAGGCACCGTGCTACTGCGTCTCGGCAATGACCGCCCCAGGCCGGGCCAAAGGATATGCCCCCCTCCGCCCTCCTTACCTTTGGAGACGATATCATGAGCTATACCTCATCTAGCGTACCATCAAGCATGCCGGC
>DAGU01000080.1:14712-15535 GCA_002498285.1 Methanomassiliicoccus sp. UBA386
GATGCACGAGCTGAGGGGGCAGTACGCCCTCCTCGGACGGCCGAACGGGAAGAAAAAGGTACGCGGACGGAAGGACCGCCCCATGTGGCGCCGGAGGGCCAAGGCCGTCCTGGCGGCGATCCCCGCCCGCTCCTGAGCAGGCCGGTCAAACCCCTTCCGACATCATTCGCGCTGCGCGCCAGTCCGCACACGTCATCGTCATGACGGCCACGGTTGGCCAAGCTTCATTAAACATCTCGCATATGGCGGGCGTCATGGAGGTCGCGTCGGCAACCCGCAGGGGATCGGCACTCCCCTTTTTCGCCACCCTCGCCTTCGCCGCCGCCGTCTCGGCCGTCATGATCGGCTTCTACGTCGACCAGGCGGGCCTTGCGCGCTCCATCGCGATCCCTCTTTCCTATCTTCTCATAGGCGTGCTGGTCAAGTACGGCGACCAGGCGTTCGATTCCGAGCTGTACAGCAAGAGGACCGCGCTTCTCCTATCCCTTCCGACCGGCCTGTGGCTCGGCTCCCTGGTGCTGCTGGACGAGGCCACCGCGGTCATCTTCATCGGCATCCTGCTCGCCCTGCTGGTGGCCGGGAAATACGACAACATCGCCTTTCGCATCGCCTTCGCCGCCGCCATGCTGCTATCGCTGGCAGCGCTGACCACGGTGCACGACATCGGCCTGGCCGGGATCGCGGCGGTGTTCATCCTCGCCCTGCTGGACGAGAAGGTCGATGCGCTTCCCGCCGATGGCGACCGTTCCCTCAAGGCGGGTGTCATGCGCCAGCGGCCGCTGCTGAAGTTCGGCGTGCTCATTCTCTGCCTGGCCGGGGCTTT
>DAGU01000080.1:15624-18166 GCA_002498285.1 Methanomassiliicoccus sp. UBA386
TTCTCTGCCTGGCCGGGGCTTTGCCATCATTCATGTATCTGTTCGCTTTCCTCTCATTCGACTTCGGATACTCCATGGTCGATGTCGCCAGCACTTCGAGGTACGCAAATGGAAGCATATGATGCCATCATCGTGGGCGGAGGGTGCGCCGGCACCACGGCCGCCTTCTTTCTCAAGGAATACCGTCCGGAGATGAACGTCCTCCTCATCGACCGCCTGGACGGAAAGAACTTCGATCTCTACCACCGCATGTGCGGGGAGGCGGTCTCCGAGAGCGCCTTCCGCGAGCTGCGGCCGCTGAGGGCCGAGCAGGTGGTGCACGACATCAACTACGTCGAGGAGAGATGGCCCGGCGGGGTCGTCCTGGGCATCCGTCACCGGGGCTACATCGTCGACCGCCCCCGCCTGCTGCGCTCCATCCAGGCGCGGTACCTCGCCCGGGGCGGCATCATGGAGAACGACGCATTGCTATCGGCGCGCAGGGAGAACGGGCGCTACGAGCTGGAATGCTCCTCTGGCCGAAAGGTCGCCGCCCGATCCCTCATCGGAGCGGACGGCTTCAACTCCCGGGTCCGCCGCGACATCTTCGGAACGACGCCTCCCGAGGTCATATGGACCGAGCAGTACCTCGTGGACAAGCAGGTGCCGGAGCACAAGATCGTCTTCATCCAGGGAGAGCGGTACAACGGCGGATACCGGTGGGAGTTCCCCGCCGGAAAGCATGCGCGCATCGGCTTCCCGCGCGGGACCGACGTGGTGAGGGAGGACATCATCGAGAGGCACCGGCGGGCGATCCCCACCGGCAGTCTGGAGCGCATAGCCTACGGGCGCTGCTACCTGGCGGGGGACGCCGCCGCCATGCCCAATCCTCTGACCTTCGGAGGCATACGCGTTGCCATGCTGGCCGGCCGGCAGGCGGCCGAGGCCGTGCTGTGGGACGACCCCGAGAGGTATGAGAGGTGGTGGCGTTCATCCATGTTCAGCCATCCCAGCTTCATGCGGGCGTTCGATCATTTCGCCGGGCTGGACGACGCGGGATACGCCGAATCGTCGCGCGTCTTCGGCAGCGGTCTGCTCCCCTTCGCCTTTCTTAAGGCCATGTTCCGTTACCCCCAGTACCGTGACCTGTACATGGCATACGTGCGCTCGGCGATAGTGGGGTGGTGAAGGTGCTCAAGGAATGCGAGATACTCGTGGTGGGGGCCGGCCCCGCCGGCAGCTCGGCCGCCATGGCGGCCGCCGAGGGCGGCGCCAGAACGTTGCTGATCGACCGCAAGAAGGAGATCGGCACCCCGGTGCAGTGCGGCGAGGTGGTGGGCGAGACGCTGCTGAGGAAGCTCAAGCTGAAGCTTCCCCCGGGCGCCCTGGCTGCCAAGCTGGACCACACCACGTTCCTGCTGGACCGCCGCGTCAAGCTGACCAGCCGGGAGCCGTACTGGAAGGCGGTCACGCTGGAACGGAAGATCTTCGACAAGGCCTTGGCCGCCCGGGCCGCGGAGGCTGGCGCCATGGTCCACGCCGATGCGCGGCTGACCGACATCAAGATGGATGGCGACCGGGTCGTTCAGGCCACCATCGTGCACCAGGGCGTCGAGGCAAAGGTGCATCCGAAGGTCATCGTGGCCGCCGACGGCGTGCACAGCACCCTGTCGCGCCTGATGAACGTGGAGCTCTTCACCGAGAAGGCCATGGCCAAGGGCATCGAGTATGAGATGGTGTCCAGCCGCCGGCTGCCGTCGGGCATGCAGATCTTCCTGGAGCCGGAGGTCGGCCTGGGCTACGGATGGGTGATCCCCAAGGGGCCGCGCCGCGCCAATGTCGGCCTGGCGGCCATAGGGCTGAAGGGAAGCCGCAGGGACCGCCTGCAGGAGTGGCTGACGACCAACCCCATGCTTGCCTCGATGTTCGATGTCGACAAGGTCCTGGAGGTCAAGACCGGCGACGCTCCGCTGCCCGGCTTCCTGGGAGGGCCGCGCCGCGGCAACGTGCTGTTCGCCGGCGACGCCGCCGGCCAGACCCTGGCGTTCGTTGGAGAGGGCATCGCCCCCTCGTACGCGTGCGGGATGGGCGCCGGCGCCGTGGCGGCCGCGGCGGTGCGCCAGAACGACATGTCGAGGCTGGACTGCTACGAGAACGCCATCGAGGACCTCCTGGGGAGCGAGCTCGCGGAGGGCGGCGACATCAAGGACAATATACTGAACGTGTGGATGGACGAGAGCATCCCGGCCGGCGACCGCACGGTTCTGTGCGGCCTGCTCATGTCCGAGGTCCTGTTCCCGGAGGAGATCGAAGAGGCGAGGGCGTTGCTGTCCATGCCGCAGCAGACGATGGTGCGGGCCATGAAGGACGCTCTGGCCAAGCGCAAGGCCCGCGCCACGGTGTCGGCGCTGCGCCTGCGGTAAACTATAACCGTCCTGAACGCGTTCCGACATCCATGCGGTCGGAGAAGGACCCGAGGGAGCACCTTGGGCTGGTGCAGGTATACACCGGCAACGGAAAGGGGAAGACAACTGCCGCCCTGGGACTGGCGCTGCGGGCCATG
>DAGU01000110.1:0-9941 GCA_002498285.1 Methanomassiliicoccus sp. UBA386
CTCTCCTTGATGGCCAGCCGTTTGGACATCATGCCCGACTCCACCCAGCAGGCGTTTATGAGGGCGACCGGCACCAGGCAGGTGGTGGTGAGGCCGGCCTGGGCGGCCATCTCCCATACCTTGGAGTCAGACCATTCTGAGTAATCGCCCGGGGCAAGCTCAGAGACCAATTCCCCATAGGTCTGGACGCTGGGGCAGTCCGTGTCGATGCTCACCCTCATGCTCCCGTCCCCCTTGTCCGTGGCCTCTATGACGGTCCGGTGCGAGCAGATCCTCGCGTCCACCTCTACCTTCGATGTCATTCCCTTCCTTCCCTGATGGCGCCGATCACGGCGACGTTGTGTGTGCCAATACGCTCATCGTAATAGATAGTGGCATCGATGGAGAACACATTGGCCATGTTCTCCCTCGTCAGAGCCTGGGTCACATCCCCGGCGGAGACTATGCGCCCCTTGCGCATGAGGATGATGCGGTCGCAGTACCTCGCCGCCAGGCTCAGGTCGTGAGTGACGATGATCACCAGCATCCTCTCCTCCCGCGCCAGCCTCGATATCAGGTCGAGGATCTCGATCTGGTGATTGACGTCCAGGTGCAGCGTCGGCTCGTCGAGCAGCATGATCTGGGGCCGCTGAGCCAGCGCCCGGGCGATGATCACCCTTTGCCGCTCCCCGCCCGACAGCTGGTCCATCGGCCGGTCAGCCAGGAAGGAGGTGTTGGTCATCTTCATGGCGTTGCTGACGATCTGCAGGTCGCTCTCCTTCTCCCGCTCGAACCTCTCCAGTTCCGGATTGCGGCCCATCATGACGATGTCCAGGGCGGTGAACGGGAAGCTGGAGTTGGCTGACTGCGGCACCACGCCGATCTGGCGGGCGATCTGCTTTCTCGTCCTCTCGCGGTTGTCGACGCCGCCGATGAACACCGTGCCCTTCTTTGGCGACAGTACGCGGTTCAGGCATTTCAGCAGGGTCGTCTTGCCGGAGCCGTTCGGGCCAAGGATGCCCACGATCTGGCCCTCGGTCGCGTCGAAGCTGACGTCGTTGACGACGTCCTCCGAGCGATAGCAGAACGAGACCCCCTGGACGCTGAGCTTCATCTCACCACCCCATCTTCCGGCGCCGGGATATGATTAGATATATGAAGAACGGTGCGCCCAGCAGCGCGGTTATGATGCCCACCGGCAACTCCGCCGGGGCGATTACCATTCGGGCCAGGGTGTCCATCCACACCATGAAGATGGCGCCGCCGAGCATGGAGGCGGGGATGAGGATGCGATGATCCGGGCCCACCAGTAGACGGATGACGTGGGGGACGACCAGTCCAACGAAGCCGATGATGCCGCTCACTGACACCGCCGCCGCCGTCACCAGGGACGCGGCCAGGAGGATGATTACCCGAATGTTGTTGACATTGAGGCCGAGGTGAAGAGCATGCTCTTCGCCCACCATCATGGTGTTGAGGTCCCTTGACAGGGCCCAAATTACGGAGGTACCCAGAATAATCATGGGCAGAATTACCAGCAGGTCATCCCATTTGGTGCTGCTCAGCCCGCCCATCATCCAGAATATGATACCTGCCAGGTTCTCTCCGGCGAAATACTGCATTAGCGAAACCAGGGCATTGAAGAACGCTCCGACCGCGATGCCAGCAAGAAGAAGGGTTTCCACCGGAACGTAGCCACCCTTGGTGCGCGCAATGGAATATACCAAGAACAGGGTTAAGAAGCAGAATATGAACGCCATGCTAGCGATGGAAAACTTCCCTGGTAGCCAGCTTATCCCTATGATCATGGCCAGAGCGGCCCCGAAAGACGCTCCGGAGGATATTCCAAGCACATAAGGAGACGCCATGGGATTGCGGAACACTCCCTGCATGGCTGCACCGGCAACTGCTAGGGCGGCGCCGACCAGCGCACCCAGCAATATGCGTGGCAGTCGGATATTCATGATTATCTGCCGCTCGCCGCGGGTGCCCCCGCCTAGGAACACCTCGATGATCCGTTCCACGGAAATGCTTACCGAGCCTATGCCAATACAGACAACTATGCTGAGGAAGAGTGCGATGGCAAGTCCGCCGATGATAGCGCCCCAGCGAGAGTATTTTTTCTTCTGTAAGGAAGCGACATCGACCGTTGCCATGATGGGGCCGGCATACCTGTCATGACTTATTACTTCATCCCCCTTCTAAAGGAAAAGGAGAAAGAAATTGATTGGTCAAGAGCTCACTGGAACAACTCAGGATGCAACCAATATGCGATCTGCTCCAGTGCCTCGACCAGTCGGGGAGATGTGGTCATAGTCCCCGGCTCAAGACGATAAATGCGATTGTCGTCAACCGCCTCCGTCGTATTGTATAAGGTCACGAAGTGGCTGTAGTCGTGAATGGAGGAGTCCTCCACGATGATGACCTGGGGATCTCGATCCACGACCTCACTATCTTCCGCATCGAAATGGGAGGAGGGACCGTCGGCGAATATATTCTTCCCTCCAGCCAGAGTGATTATCTCGTGACTGAGCGTACTACTGTTGACCGTCTTGCCCATGTGGTTCTTGCTGCCCAGTTCAAGATAGACACGGGTGCGCTCCTCATCGGTAAGATCCGCGGTCTTCTCGAGAACGGCGTCCACGCGGGCCTGCATGCCGTCCACGATGCCAGTGGCATTGGAGCCCAGCATTGTGCCGATACGCTCCATCGTCACCAGGGTGTCCTGAACACTCTTGGGGTAAAGAGCCACCACGGTGAGGCCTTCGGCCTCCATATCAGCAATGCGGTTAGCATAGGACGGGAAGTTCCAAATAAGGACACAATCGGGCCCCAGATCAACAAGTGATTCCCTAGAAATGGAGCCTACTGCGCCAAGATTCTTCACTCCATTGGGCACCCCCGGTAAGGCAAAACTAGTCTGGTCCAGGCCGACTAGTCGGTTGCTTTCGTTCAGCGCAATGATGATCTCGGTGAATGAGGAACCTAATGAGATTATTCTCTTGGGCCCCTCCTCAAAATACAGGCTCTTGCCACGGTCGTCCACAATGGTGATGTCTCCATCTCCAGTATCCCCAGATAACGCTTCATCTTGCAAAAGGACGATTGCAGCCGCCAGGCTTGCGACCAGAACCACCGCCACGACGGCGATTGCCAACATTCCTTTCTTGTTCGTGCATATCACCTTGAACGATCAGTGTTACGGCTTGCTCACCAGGTAACAAGTAATTCCATAAATAGCTTGTTCAGCGAGCCTGGCGATAAGGAACGCTGTAACACGGCGAAGCATAGCAAGTTTCATGAACTCCGGTTCTTTCAGCATATATCATGCGTGTCCTCCTTCGGGGCAAGATCCACCGCGCGGTGGTGACCCAGGCAGACCTTGACTACGTAGGGAGCATCACCATAGACAAAGAGCTACTGGACGAGGCGGACATCTGGGCCGGAGAGAAGGTGCTCATCTCCGACATAGACAACGGGGCGCGTTTCGAGACGTACACCGTTGAAGGGGAGCCAGGCTCCGGCGTCATCTGCGTCAACGGGGCGGCGGCCCATCTGGTCAATGTCGGCGACCGCATCATCATCATGGCGTTCGAGATCACTGACCGGCCCATCACGCCGAACATCGTCCTGGTGGACGAGAGGAACCGCAAGGTCAGGACGCTCCATGCGCCCGGTCCGTCGGTGAGCGAATGAAGCTGACCGTCTACACCGACGGCGGCTCCCGCGGCAACCCTGGTCCAGCGGCTTTCGCCGTGGTGGTAACCAACGGAGACAAGGTCGTCAAGGAATATGCCCGCTACATTGGACGGACCACGAACAACGTGGCCGAATACCAGGGGGCGATCGCCGCGCTGAAGGAAGCGATGGACATGGGCGCTGACGAGGTGGAGGTCGTAAGCGACTCCGAGCTCATGGTCCGCCAGGTAAATGGCCAGTACGCATGCCGAGCCGCCAACCTGCAGCCGTACCTGGAGGAGGTCCGGAAGCTCTCCGGACGGTTCCGGAAGGTCACCTTCTCCAATGTCCGTAGGGGCCATCCCATGGTGAGCAGGGCCGACGCCCTTCTCAACCAGGAGCAGGACATAATGCGGGACCTCATGCCCAAGGGCAAGCCGAATCTCTGATGTTTGCCCATGGGGAACGTCATCTCGTCGCCGAGAATGCAGCTGGCCGGGGACCATGTCCTGGCCATGGCCATTGGTCTTTTCCTAACAAGTAGTGTAGCGTCGGACGATCCGTTACATTAGGGCATATGTTAATATAGAAGAGCAGAATTAGGCTAATTAGTGCCTGAGGCCGGAGCTCAACTCTCCTCCTAAGTAGTTTTCCTCCGAATCCCCACCAAGAACCGGCCTCAGGCATTTCTCATAACTTCTCAAGGGTGGCGACCAGATCCTCTCTTTTGACCAGCGTCTGCTCGCCCGTGACCATGTCCCTCATCGTCACCGCGCCCTGGGCCATCTCCTTCTCGCCCACGATCAACGCGAGGCGGGCGTTGATGCTGTTGGCATACTTCATGCTCTTGGACAGGCTCCTTCCCATCAGATCGATGTCCGTGCCTATCCCTGCCTGCCTAAGCTGGGCGGCGATGCGGTGCGCCTCCTGCCTGGCGTTGTCGCCGACCGGCAGCACATACACGTCGATGCCGTGAGCCGGAGCCTGGTAGCCTTCCTTCTCCAGCGCCAGCAGCGTCCGGTCAAAGCCGATGCCAAAGCCGGTGGAGAAGGTCTTCTCCCCTCCGAACAGCTCCGTAAGGGAGTAGGAGCCGCCCCCGCATATCTGCTTCTCGGCCCCCAGCACCGGGGCGTCCATCTCGAACACCATGCCGGTGTAGTAGTCCAGGCCGCGCACCACTCCCAGGTCCACCTGGATGTTGTCGATCCCATAGGCCTGCAGTATCCTGAAGATGCCTAACAGGTGTTCGCGGGCCTCCCCGCTGATCCTGTCCAGCACCTCGACCGGGCCGACGGTGTTGGTGATCTCGATCACCTTCTCTATCCGTTCGTCGTCCATGCCGGCATCCCGCATGCGCTGGCTCGCCTCGTCGTACTCCTTCTTGTCCAGCTTCTGCAGGATGAGCGGCGCCGCCTCGCGATCCACGCCGGCGTCGGCAAGCATGCTCCGCAGCACGCCGATGTGCCCGATGCGGACGGTGTACTGCTTCAGCCCGATGCGCCGCATGATCGAAGCGGCCAGGGCGATGATCTCCGCATCCGATTCGGGGCCCGGGTCGCCTATCAGCTCGGCGCCGAACTGGAAGAACTCCCGGAACCTTCCGGACTGCGGCCGCTCGTAGCGGAAGCACTGCCCGAAGTAGAACATCTTCAGCGGCCGGGCGCTGTTGCTCAGCTCATTGACGAAGAAACGCATCGCCGGGGCCGTCAGCTCCGGACGGAGGGAGATCTCCCTGCCCCCCTTGTCCCGGAAGGCGTAGATCTCCTCGACCACGTTGGGGCCGGACCTCAGGGTGAACAGTTCGGTATGCTCGAAGATGGGTGTGGCTATCTCGCGAAATCCGAAAAGCGCGGCCTCGCGGCGCATGGCCGCCTCAAGGTGGCGCCTCTTCTCCATCTCATCCGGCCCGAAGTCCCTGGTGCCGCGGGGGCGCTGAATCATCGGTCTGACAATGAGGATGATTTATTAAACCGTTTCCAGCCCCTGGTAATGGGGGAGCTACGATAGCCGGCCTAGCGATGCGGCTTGAGCGGCGGCGGGCCTGCATAGAGATTTATGCCCGGGCATGGATAACAAGGCCTATGGAAGCGAACGCCCCGGTGCAGGATTTGCGGGAGATACGCGTCCCCAGGCCCGAGCAGGTGAAGGTCATCGTGATCGCCGAGAGCCCTTCCCCTCACCTTCTGCCGATATACCGGGCGAGCCGCACCTTCGATGACGCCTCGGCCAGGCGCATGATCTTCGCCGCCGCCGAGCCGGGACGGATGCTGGTGCGCATCGATAACTTCCTGAAGGAGCTGGGAGACAGCCAGAAGGATGAGAAGATGGCCAAGCTGAACGAGCTGTTCCATACGGGCCATCTAATATACCTGTCGAGGCAGCCGGCTGTAGACCGCTCGGAGCTGGGGAGGTTCACCCCCACCTCGGTGCGCGACGAGGTGGACGAACTGCTGGAGCAGGGGGTCCACATCATCGTGGCGCTCGGCGAATCGGCCCAATCGTGGGTCAGGAACAACTTCTCCACCGAAGGGCTGACGCTGGTGCTGCTGCCGGTGCCGTCCAACCACGTCTCCGACTGGTTCCCCAGCTTCATGGAGCGGATGCACCAGGAGCGGGGCGCCGACACACTGGGAGTCCTGGACACCATGACCGTCCAGATCGACAAGCTCGTCTGGGCCCTCTCAGACCTGTGAGGCCCTGAGCGCTTGGTCCAGGTCCTCCCTGAGGTCCTCGGCGTCCTCGATGCCCAGCGACACGCGGAGCATGGAGTCGGTGATGCCCAGCCTCTTCCGTTCCTGGGCAGGCAGGGAGCGGTGGGAGGTGCTCGACGGCATGCTGACCAGGCTCTCCACGCCGCCCAGGCTGGTGGCCATCTTGATCAGCCGCATGGACCTCATGGCCCTCTCGGCGGCCTGCCGGCCCCCTTTCACCTCGAAGCTCATCAACCCGCCGCAGCCGGAAAGGAGCCGCTTGGCCAGGGCGTGCTGCGGATGGCTCTCCAGCCCCGGGTAATGGACCCGCTCCACCGCCGGGTGGTCCTCCAGGAACCTGGCGATCTCCAGGCCGTTCCGGTTGTGCCGCTCCATCCGCAGCGGCAGGGTCTTCATCCCCCTCTCCAGGAGGAACGATGCAAAGGGATCGAGCGAGCCGCCGAAGGACGTTCTCGCGTCGTGGACGGCGGAGATGTCAAATGCGTTGCTGACCACCGCCCCGGCCAGCAGGTCGGAGTGTCCTCCGAGGTATTTGGTGCAGCTCTCCGTGACTATGTCCACTCCCATCTCCAGCGGCCTCTGGTTCATGGGCGACGCGAGCGTGTTGTCGATGACCGTTATGGCGCCGCGCTCGTGCGCCGCCTTTGCCACCTCGGGGTAGTCGACCAGCCGCATGAGGGGGTTGCTCGGCGATTCCAGCCACACCACCTTGGTCCCGGGGACGATGGCATCGATCAGAGCGCCGGTGTCGGCGGTAGGGCCGAAACGGACCTCGATGCCCATCCTCGGCAGGGCGTTCCGCAGGAAGCCGTACGTCCCTCCGTAGATGTCCTCCTGCGAGACGATCGCATCGCCCCTGGACAGATAGGCCGTGAGTATCGAGGAGATGGCGGCCATGCCCGAGGAGAAGAGCAGGCACCGCTTTCCGGACTCCAGCTCGGCGATCTTTCGCTCCGCGACCTCGACCGTGGGGTTGGCCTTCCTTGAGTACATGTACGTGCCTTCCGGGGCGTCCCCGTCCCAGGTGCGTGGATCGTCCGTGGGGAAAATGAACGTGGACGATTGATAGATCGGGGTGTTAACCGCGCCCGTCGGGATCTCGGGACGCTCGCCCGAATGGACCGCCTTGGTTGACATGCCCTTGTACGCCATCGCATGACCTCGTACATGGCATTGTCCGCCTAGCCAATATCATTTGCTCAGTCGGCGCCCCGCTTTACCACGATGGTGACGATGTCACCGTTGCCCAGGACGTGATCCACCCCGACCATCTGGCCGGGGAACTTGGCGCTGTCCCCCCACACGTTGGCATATCGGAAGTTGCGGCGGAAGGAGCGGTGGATGCGATCGCACAGGTCTCCGACGGTGGACCCGCCCATGATGACCATGGGCTCCTCCATGTCCGCATCCTTGCCCTGGGGCTTGAGGAACACGTGGATGAACTGCAGCTTCCGGTACACGGCCTCCTTCAGCTCCTCCAGCCCGAGCTCCTTGTTGGCGGAGATGAGCACCGGGTCGTAGCCATTCAGGCGCTCCTTGACCTCCTCCAGGTACTTGGGGTCGGCCAGGTCCATCTTGTTCACCACGGTGACGGAGTTCATGTACACGCGGTTCCCGGTGAGCACATCGATGAGCTGCTCCTCGTCGATGTCGTCCCGGATGATCACCTCGGCGTTCACGTAGCCATAGGCGGACACCATGTCCGAGGCGATCTCCGGAGTGATCTTGGTGAGCGCGACGGTTGGTTTGATCTCGATGCCGCCCCGGTCGGTCTTGGTGATCACGACGTTTGGCGGCCGCGTGTTCAATCGGATGCCGCTGTTGTACAGCTCATCCATCAGCACTTCGATGTTGGTGTCGAACACGTCGATGACGAACAGGATGAGGTCGGACGTGCGCACCACCGCCAGGACCTCCCGGCCCCGCCCCTTGCCCCTGCTGGCATCGCGTATCAGGCCAGGCAGGTCGAGGACCTGGATCTTGGCGAACTTGTAGTACATTATGCCCGGAATGACATCCACGGTGGTGAAGGCGTATGAGGCCACCTCGCTCTTGGCGTCGGTGAGCTTGGTAAGAAGGGTCGACTTGCCCACGCTGGGAAAGCCCACCAGGGCGATGGTGGCGTTGCCCGATTTCTTGACCGAGTATCCTTGGCCTGCTCCCCCTGACGCTGCCCGCCGCTTCTCCTGGTCCATCCGGAGGCGGGCGATCTTGGCCTTGAGGAGACCTATGTGGCCTTGAGTGGCCTTGTTGTATTGGGTCTTGGCGATCTCGTCTTCGATCGCCTTTATCTGCTCCTCGATGGTCAATGCCAATTTCTCACCTATAACGCCGACGTAGGGATCGCTTACTCTAGTACGACGCGCGTTCCCGCCTTACTCTCCAACGCCTTATCTAATAGTTCCGGTGACGTGATGATCGCGGTCTTTCCGGGGGAATCGACGAATGCGATGGCCGCCTCCACCTTGGGCCCCATGGAGCCTGAGTGGAAGTTGCCCTCCGCATAATAATTCTTCAATTCTTCCACCGTGACCTCGCCGAGAGCTCTCTGCCGCGGTCCGCCAAAATCGATGTAGGCCGCATCGACGTCCGTCAGTATGATGAACAGGCTGCAAAGGTCCCTGGCCAGAACGGAGGCGGCCCGGTCCTTGTCCACCACCGCCTCCACGCCCAGCAGCCGACCGTCGCGCTCCACCACCGGCACGCCGCCCCCGCCGGCGGCGATGACGATCTGGTCCCCCACCGCCATGAGGGCCCTCACCGCGTCCTTTTCCAGCACGGACAGGGGGCGGGGCGAGGGGACGAGCCTCCTCCATCCCCCGCGGGCGACGTCCTCCCTCATGCGCCACCCATGCGCCATCTGCCTTTTGGCCTCCTGGTGGCTATAATAGGGCCCTATGGGCTTGGACGGCGAGACGAACTCTGGATCGTCCAGGTCCACCGTCACCCTGGTGAGGAGACAGGTCACCTTGCGATCCAGGCCCTCTCGGCGTAGCGCCTCGCCCATGGCCTGCTGCAGCATGAGCCCTATCTGCCCCTGGGACTGGGCCCCGCAAACGTCCAGCGGCATGGCGGGCACCTCGCCGCGGGCCAGCTCGTTCTGCAGCAGTATGTTGCCTACCTGCGGCCCGTTGCCATGGACCATCATCAGGCCCCAGCCCTTCTTGACCATCCGGGCCAGAGGGATGCAGGACTGGCGAAGATTGTTCAACTGGTTCTCCGCGGTGGCCTCCTCTCCCGGACGCAAGATGGCATTGCCGCCTATCGCCACGACAACATCGGTCATCCAGACGGGCAGAACAAGGACGTAGATAAATTGATTGTCGGCCCAGTGGACACAACTTTTATAGCCATCAGCCCGATGGCAGGTTGATGTCCTCTCAGGATGAGCTCAAGGAACGCTTCCTAAAGTTCCGGGAGAAGAAATACGCCCTGCCGCTGGGACTGACCCTCGCCATACTTGTCGGCCTGCTCCTGATCCCCATTCTGGGAGCGCTCTGCTTCGGCACTCTGCTGATCGCCCTCGCCGGGTTCTATATCCCGTACTACTTCGGCCTGAAGGACCGGCGCAAG
>DAGU01000110.1:10236-11383 GCA_002498285.1 Methanomassiliicoccus sp. UBA386
CATACGTTCTATGTCACCGTCACCGACCCTGCCGCCAGCGAATACAGCGTCAGGGTCATCATCAACGATCAGTACTCGAACCAACAGGTGGGCAACTATTCCATGTCATCCGCCGGGCCGGTGGCGGAAGGCGAGCGATACTCCTTCAGCACCGAGCTGGCGAACCGGTCGGTGTACTCGTACCAATTTGCCACCGATGCCAACGGCACATGGGTCAACACCTTCCCGAGCTTTGGCCCCCTGCACCAGTCGGACGCGGACATGTTCATCCATTACCTGCCCCTCTACTCGTTCGCCCTCCTTATCCAAGTGGGCCTGCTCTTCTACCTGCTGCTGGCGTTCAACTGGTACAGCGAACGTTCCAGGAAGCGCATGGAGGAGGTCATGAGACAGAGGCAGCAGCTCCAGGGCACCGCCGTCGGATCGCCGGAGACGGTGGAGAAGTTCGTATGCTCGGAGTGCGGGGCCGACGTCCCGGCCAACGCCCAGAGGTGTCCGCAGTGCGGAGAGAGCTTTGAGGACGAACCTCAGAGCGGCGGGAAGGAGAAGTTCGAGTGCTCGGAGTGCGGCGCCACCGTGGACGAGGGTGCGACAATCTGCTGGAAATGCGGGAAGGAGTTCGAGGAGTAGTACTTTCCAGCACCTTGGCCAAATTCTTTTAAACCCCTTTCCATTGGGGTTACTGGATGCCCCCTAGTTCTACAGCTCAGAAACTGGCCAAGGGCCAGAAGGAGATCTCGGTCTCCGAGTTCTTCGAGAAGAACCGGCAGATCCTCGGTTTCGATTCACCTGTAAAAAGTCTCATCATGGGCGTGAAGGAGGCGGTGGACAACGCCCTTGACGCCTGCGAGGAGGCCCAGATACTTCCGGATATCGCGGTCAGGATCGACAAGGTCGACCAGAGGGAGTACCGCGTGACCGTGGAGGACAACGGGCCGGGCATTGTGTCGACCTCGATGCCCAACGTGTTCGGGCGCCTCCTCTATGGTTCGCGATTCCATGCGGTCAGGCAGTCCAGGGGGCAACAGGGCATCGGTATATCGGCCACCATTATGTTCGGCCAGATCACCACTGGCAAGCCGGCCACGGCCCGTTCCAAGGTGGAGGGCGCGGAGGCGGCCAAGGAGATCGACATAATCATCGACAC
>DAGU01000110.1:11766-11989 GCA_002498285.1 Methanomassiliicoccus sp. UBA386
TGATGAACATGCTCAAGGCCACCAAGGAGCGCAACCTGGCCAAGTTCCTTCAGAACGACTTCAACCGCGTCTCCGAGCGGGTCGCCAAAGAGATCTGCCTGGCCTCTAATCTGCCCGAGACCACCAGGCCGACGCACATGACGCTTGAGTCGTGCAAGCAGCTGCTGGAGGGCATCGGCAAGGTCAAGATCATGGCCCCCCAGGTGGACTGCCTCTCGCCCAT
>DAGU01000110.1:12144-12683 GCA_002498285.1 Methanomassiliicoccus sp. UBA386
CCGGAGTTCTACGCTCCGCCGGTGACGAGGGACCCCAAGGTGCATTCCGGCAATCCGTTCCTGGTGGAGGTCGGCATCGTCTACGGCGGAGGGCTGCCGCGCGACCAGCAGGTCCAGATCTACCGCTTCGCCAACCGCGTGCCGCTGCTGTACCAGCAGGGCGCCTGCGTCATAACGAAGGCGATCGAGAACACCGACTGGCGCCGGTATGGGCTGGAGCAGAGGGGGGGTTCCGGCATACCGTTCGGGCCGGCCATCATCCTTGTTCACGTGGCATCCACCAAGATACCTTTCACGTCCGAGGCCAAGGAGGCCATATCTTCCATCCCTAACATCCAGGAGGAGATCCAGCTCGCCCTCAAGGCATGCGGTCGGAACCTCAAGACCCATCTCAATAAGAAGGAGCGGAAAAGCAAGACCCGCGCCAAGTTCGAGATCGTCCAGGAGATCGTTCCTCTGATGGCCGAGAAGACCGCGAGCATCCTAGGGAGGCCGGTGCCGGACCTTCGGGGAACGATCACCAAGATCATGAACGTGGT
>DAGU01000110.1:12978-13487 GCA_002498285.1 Methanomassiliicoccus sp. UBA386
TCAGCTGGGAGCTGCCCCGCATCACCTCCACCGAGATCTACCATCTGACCTACGAACTGAGCGGACTGGATGCTGACATGTATCAGGATGTGGAACTGTATGTGTCCGGCATAAACCCTGTCGATGTCATGGGCGCCGACCCCCTGCCGGGCGACTGGGACGTCGAAGGGCTGAACTTCACCGAGGCCGAGGCCGAGGAGCCGGAGGCGGAGGAAGCGGACGAGGAGCCGGACTACGACGAATCAGGGGAGGACCTCAATGACGACCAGTGAGCGCAACACCGAGGCGGTCAAGAGGCTGTACGCCATCTCGGAATCCATATATGACCAGCTGGACCAAGGGAAGATCCCCAAGATGGTGCTTCCCCTGCGCACCAAGGCCAACATCAGGTTCGACAAGAAGAGCAGCGTGTGGAAGTACGGCGACCAGAAGGGCGCCCGCTCGGCCAAGAAGGTCCAGGGCGCCATGATGCTGCTGCGGACCTCCTACATGCTGGAGCTCATCAGGGA
>DAGU01000110.1:13743-17723 GCA_002498285.1 Methanomassiliicoccus sp. UBA386
GAGGATGGGGCCCGCGTCATCGGCGACCTCAATATCGTCGAGACGGACCGCAAGGGCAAGCGCAAGGCGCTCAACTGCCGGGACGACGTGGGCGATTCCGGGTACGGCATCCCGTACAACGTGGAGAAAGAGAAGCTGGAGCTAGGCTCCACCTCGGCCAAGTTCGTCATCGCCATCGAGACGGGCGGTATGTTCGACCGCCTGGTGGAGAACGGGTTCGATGAGGCGGAGGACGCCATCCTGGTGCACCTCAAGGGACAGCCGGCCCGCTCCACCAGACGATTCATCAAGCGGCTCAACGATGAGATGAACCTGCCGGTGGTGGTGTTCACCGACGGCGACCCATGGTCGTTCCGCATCTACGCCTCGGTCGCCTACGGCGCCATCAAGACCGCCCACCTGTCCGAATACCTGGCCACGCCATCGGCCGAGTTCATAGGCATCACCGCCTCGGACATCACCGCCTACGACCTGCCGACCGATAAGCTCACCGACATGGACATACGCGCGCTGAACGCCGAGCTGAAGGACCCCCGGTTCAACACCGGCTATTGGCGTGAAGAGATCGAAACGATGCTCAAACTGGGGAAGAAGGCCGAGCAGCAGGCCCTGGCCAAGTACGGCCTGGACTATGTCACCAGCACCTACCTGCCGGAGAAGCTGAGCCAGCTGGGACTGATAAGGAAGTGAACCATCCGCCTGCCGCAGCGGTAGACTGGGCCGCGGATGCCTTCCCCGGTCAGACTGTCCGGCAGGTTCCTTCCCCTGGCCAAGCCGGCCGCTTGCATCGGAACGATGGGCTCCAGCACAAGCCGCGCGAGGGAGGTCGGCCATCAAACGTCATCACTTCAGGCATGTTCTTGGCCCTCCAGAGACCGTCAAGCATCGCCGTCCGGACAACGAAACTTCCCTCTCAATGCGCGCGTTGCCATGCACATGTTTAAGTGCCCACTGCGACCATCGATTGGATGGGGTTGACCAGCATCATGCGAGGACACATCGATGATGGTGCCAAAGGTGGCAATCTCCATGGCGGGTCAGCCCTGGAAATATCGGCGGATCGCCGCATCATCATGGGCACGCCACCCACTGATCGTGGCCAGGGTCGAAGGTCCACGCGGCAGAGAACGCTAACTTATGGAGGCGGGTACGCTGAGCCTTATCATGGTTGACGGGGCGAAGCTCACGCCCTTGGAGATGAGGGCGCTCATGAACGAGATGCTAGGTGAGTTGTGGGTGGCCTCTGTGATCGCCCTCACCGATCACCTCGGGGAGGAGCTGTCCATACGTTACATGCGGCCACGGATGAAGGTCAACATGCATGAGGGCTGGCATTATTGGAAGGAACGGTTGAAGCTTGATGATGACCCGCTATCGATCCTTGCCTACCTGATGCACATCGGCTCAAGGGCGGGGGGGCTTGTTTCCAAGGCAGAAATGTCTGAATGGGGGGTCGCGCTCACAGTATACGAATGCACGGTCGGTCGTCCCGATAGAGAGATCTTCTGCAAGCTGCACGCTCTCGCATTCGATTGCCTCTGTGAGGCGATGGACCCCGAGTACGTCGATAGGCACGTCAAGTGGCTGACGCGAGGCGACCCGGTCTGCCAGCACCTTGCCATCAGAAGGACGCTCTCATCGGACAAGTGGTTCGACAGTGGAGGGGTTATTATGCTCCTAACCGAGCCCAGCGTGTCTATGGAGCAGTTGCTGGAGGTAGGTAGTTGGCATGTGAGCAGCCAATGGATGATCGTCGTTCAGGCGCTCGTAGATGCGGTCGGAAGCGAGCTGGCGTTGTCGATCCTCAGGCCAGAGATGAACAAACGGGGGCGAGCGGCGGGACGGCGGCTCCTATGTATCCTGAACATCGACCAGGACACGAAAGGCGCCCTCGAGAATGTCGTCGCCTTTCTTCATGAGCTGATGCAGCAGCCGACGGAGGGTCGACTCACGAAGGATGGATACGAGGAGCGTGTCGCAAGCTGTCCGTTCGAGGATGCATCAGACGAGGTCCACGTGCTCTTCGACGCCTATATCGAGGGAGTGTGCCAGGCGGTCGAACCGGGATGCGTGCTTACCGTCGAACGCTCAGCGCTAGAACGAGGCGTATGTAAATGGCGCCTGGAGCGCTCGCGCCATGCATTGCCCGGACCGTAGTCGGCCTCGACGATCCGATAAACCGGCGACCCCCTGATACGCGGTCCAGGCTCGTCACCGAAGGGGCAGTGGTCAGGCCTGCGAGAAGGGCGACGCAAATGATCGAATGGGCCTGGGAAATTCTAGATCCGGCCATCACGCTCTCCCGGTCCCCGCTCCAGCAACCGTTAGCAGCCAGTGCGGGAATCCAGTTCGGCGCTGTAACGCGGCGTAACCGTTATATCATTTCCCGATGGGTCATTTAGGGTGATAGATTACCCAAGGAGACAGGTATGGAAACCCGGAAGCAAATCCTTCGCAGCCTCATGGAGTTCTATCCTCTCAACGTCGACGAGGTAGTGATCGTTTCCGCAGTCCAGAAGGTCGTTGGGGGCACGTCGGCCAGCCTGATCTCCTCGGAGATCCAGTCGCTGAAAGACAAAGGGTGGGTCGAGGAGTCATGGGTAAAGGCCCCGTTCAGCCACGCGAAGACCCGTCGTTTCAAGATCACTTCATCGGGAATCGAGCAGCTTCAATCAACGGGGGAGGGAAAGACGGGTGATCTGTCCGAGCGGCTGTCCATGCTCGAAGCGAGGCTGGTCGCGGGCCTCGACCAGATTCGCTCCGAAATGGAAGTCCTGCAGAGAGACATGGAGCAGGACAAGAGGAAACTGGAAGAACCCCTGGAAAGAGTGGCCCGCAATGTCACCGACCTGTCCCAGGAGCTGATGGCGATCAAGAAGATGGTGGATGCACACACGGAGAAGTTCGATAGTAATGGACGAATGGAGGAGCAGCTCATCCTGCGGGTGCTCTCGGGCGATGAGAGGGCCATATACGAGACGATACTCAATAACGGAGGGACGATGCTGCAGAAGGACCTTATCGCCAGGACCAGGATGTCCAACTCCAAGGTCTCAAGGACCATTGACCATCTGGAGGGCCGGGGGGTCCTGGCCAAGGAGCGGCACGGGGCAACCAACCGGCTCCGGCTGCTGGTCAGGCCACGGGCCTAGGCTGATGCATCAACCACGCTGAAATCGTTTTCACCCTTTTTCAAGGTAGCATTATGTGCATTTTCACCTAGTTCTTTGTGTGAACCGTGCCCCCACGGTTCACAGGAGAGCGAGAGACCATGCCATGCAGAGGGGTGCTGGGCATCATCGGCTGCTACGGCCTATCGGACCAGATCATTCAGTTGATCGGCGGTGACGAGGATATCGAGAATGTGTTCGTGGTGAACAACGCGGAAGGCAAGCGGTTCGCCCACAAGGCCCGCGAGCGGTCGATCTTGAAGAATCTTGTACCGGTGGACGCGGACGAACGCATCCATCCGGGGAAAGGGGACCTCTCCATCCTGCTGTGGCTGAACCCTGAAGGCCTGCATGACAGGCGCAACATCCATACGCACCACCAGGAGGTCCTGTCCAGTATCGCCGGCCATGTCGACGCCGTCCTCTTCTTTTATGGCCTCTGCCGGAGCCCCGAGCAGAAGCTTGTGGAACTGACCGACGAGGCGCCAGTACCGACGACGTTCCTGACGGACATGGACGGGGAGATCGTGGACGACTGCTTCGCGGCCGTCCTCGGAGGGAAGAGGGACTACTTGGACTGCTTCATGTGTCACAAGCACACCCTGCTCGTCACCTCCGGCTATGCAGAGAGCTGGCGGAGGAAGCGGGAGCAGATGGACATCCCTTCGATGGTGGAGGAGGTGGAGGGGCTGAGATACATGTTCGAGACGATGGGGTACCATAGGCTCCTTAAGCTGGACGATGCCGCCGGCGATGAGGAGCGCTTCGACGAGGACGTCCGGGCGTTCTCGCGATTGTTCGACCTCGAGC
>DAGU01000057.1:0-132 GCA_002498285.1 Methanomassiliicoccus sp. UBA386
TATGCCGGCAAGATGCCCATGATCGGTGAACTGAGGGCGTTCCTGCACCACACCCGCATCGCTGGCCTCACCCTCAACCTCAGACAGGCCATGTTCTTCTTCCGGCGGATGCTCGAGAGCTGAGCGGTCCAA
>DAGU01000057.1:398-723 GCA_002498285.1 Methanomassiliicoccus sp. UBA386
GCCGGCAACAACTTACTTAACCGTCCGGCTGGAAACCAGTCTGGATGGGAACGGTGGACTCACGCTCGCTCTTGGACTTTGCCAGGTTCAAGCCCCTGGCTGCATGGAGCCTCAGCTCGGCCGTTCTGGGAGCATCCCTGGCTTTCTTTCTCTCCGGCGGAGAGATAGCGGAACCGTGGCCCATGGCCGCCGCCATGGTGTGCATCGTACTGATGCAATACGTCTCGCATCCCCTCAACGATATCACCGACCGGGAGCTGGACGCCAGGGCGGCCATCGCCGCTACCGGCCGAAGGAAGCCGCTGGTGAACGGCTCCGCCACCGT
>DAGU01000057.1:1076-1303 GCA_002498285.1 Methanomassiliicoccus sp. UBA386
GCCTTCGGCTTCGCGGCCAGCTCCCTCTTCGTGAGCATGATGAGCATGGACTATGCGGCCGACCGATCGGATCGCAAGGAGACGACGGTGGTCCGCTACCCTCGCTCCCATTGGTGCGCCGCGTTCCCGGCCATCGGACTATTGGCGTTCATTTTTTCACTTCCGTTCGCGGCCGCGTCCCTGAGCGTGGCGGCGCTTATCTCCATGGCAGCGCTGTCGACGGCGAC
>DAGU01000057.1:1496-3459 GCA_002498285.1 Methanomassiliicoccus sp. UBA386
AGCATGGAGGCGCGATCGAACAGCCTCAGGCTGAAGCAGCTGTACACGTCGGTCCTGTATGCGGTGGGGATGAGCATGATATTCCTGCAGCAGGGGGTGTGAGGTGGCAACCTCTTCAACGTTGTTGCTCGCCGACCAGGACGGACCGTTCCAACGGTACCTAGCGACAGCGCGTAGCGACATCAACGACCATCTCCGGCACGTCCTTCAGGACAGGGACCTCCCGCTCAAGATCGACGCTCACATCATGGGGGGGAAGCGGCTGCGCGGAGGCCTGACCTTGCTATTGCATGACGCGCTGGATGGGAACGATCGCCCGGCAGCGCTCGATCTCGCGGCCGCGGTTGAGATCGCTCATTCCATATGCCTGATCATCGACGACATGCTGGACGGCGACATGGAGAGGCGGGGCGAGGCCTCGGTCCATGTAGACCTGGGCGTCGGACAGGCATTGCTGGAGGCCTTTGACCTTCTGTCTGTACCGTATGCTCTCGCCTCGGGGCATGGACGGGACGCCGTGGGCGCCTTTGCTAGCGTGCACCATATGATCGTGAACGGGGCGAAGATCGAGCTGAGCGCTCCCGATACATCCTGGGAACGTTATCATGCCATAATATCCCGGAAGACGGGAGAGCTCTTCGCTCTGTCGGCCGCCTACGGGGCCATGGCGGCCGGTGCCGGACCGACTGCGGTCGAGGGCGCCAGGGAATACGGCATGAGATGCGGTATCGCCTACCAGGTCATCGACGACATCTTGGACATGGACCACACGGGCGAATCACGCGGTTGTTCCGGACCTATGCTGAGCCGATTGCTTCGGGCTGGAACCGAACGCGGTACCGACGTGAGCATCGATTATCTATGTCGCCAACCCATCGACGAGGCCAGGAAGGCGGCGGAAGCGATCATCGACATTGTCCCACGTACCGTCCCCCGCCTCCGCTCATGCCTGGCCGGCGCGCCGGCCGAGATGGCCCGCATGATGCTGAGATGAGCGCCCGACGGATTCGGAGAGGTGGGGGTAAGGGATAAATATGCACGAAAAGCTGGGAAATCAAATGTCCGGCTCGTCCCAGGGGAACTTCGACAGTCATTTCGGCGCGCTAAGTTCAGAGGGCGTCCTGGAAGTGCCGAAGGGCTCCCCATGCATCATCTGCAAAGGCTCCCGCAACCTGTGCGGCAAGGACCGCTGCCCGCTCATGGTCAAGTTCTACTCTAGGTCCAGGACCCGCAAGATGATCGACACCCTGGACCTGGCAGGCATGTCTCCGCCGGGGATCTTCGTCGGCCGTTATGGCTATCCCAAGGTGGAGGTGGGCCCGCTGGTCCCGCCGTTCATGGGCGACACCTCCCTGATGGACACCCCGGAACTATGGGTGGGCAAGAGCATCGATGAGATCGTGGACTTCCGATTCTCCCTGGTCAGGGGAAAGCACCGCATCGACGCCTGCAATTTCGAGATGGGGGGGCGGATCGTCGACCTCACACGCGACCTGGCCCTTTCCACCGACCCGTTGGAGGTGGAGGCGAAGTTCCAGAAGCGGCCCAGCGGGCGCATGGTGCTGGACGACGAGATCCAGCCGTTCGGGCCGTCGGCCTGGCTCAAGGACCTCTCGGTCGGCAACCCCAGGTATGACCAGAGGGTGGAGAAGGCGTTCTATGATACCGATCTCAAGGCCACGCAGGCGGTGCGGGACCTGTACCGCAACGGCGTGATGATATCCAAGATCCAGAAGGCGTTCTCGGTTGGAGCGTTCGGCATCCGAAAGAACCGCAGGTTCGTTCCTACCCGCTGGACCATAACGGCGGTGGACGACATCCTGGGAAAGGGCCTTCTAAAGGACACGCGCCACAACCCCATACTGGACGAATGGAGGGTGTACGACTGGTACCAGCTGGACAATCGCTGGAGCATCCTCCTCATGCCCACCTCATGGCGCTACGAGCTCATCGAGGCGTGGTA
>DAGU01000057.1:3712-4279 GCA_002498285.1 Methanomassiliicoccus sp. UBA386
TGCTGACAAAGGAGAACAAGCAGGCCGGCGCGGTCATCTTCCGGGAGGCGCATCCAGGTTACATCATGCCTGTCGGCGTATGGAACGTCAGGGAGAACGTTCGGGCCGCATTGACCACCGAGCCCAGCCGCTTCGAGACGCTGCAGCAGGCGCTGACCCATGTCTCCGGCCGCATGGAGATTCCGATGGAGACCTGGATAGCCAACAGCGGCATCCTGCGCGACTTCCTCTCGCAGAGAAGGATCGACGATTATGTCTAGCCTTGATTCTTTCTTCTCGGACGACGAGTGTCCGCAGAACGTCATCATGACCAAGGCCACGGTGGCGCTGTCCCCGTCAAGGCTGCCCGGTCTTGACCTCGCCCTCAACCCATATTCCGGCTGCGCGCACCAATGCACCTACTGTTATGCGCCGTACATCATGAGGCGGCCGGTGGACGACTGGGGCCGCTCGATATCGGCCAAGATGAACCTTCCCGTACTTCTCGACAAGGAGCTGCCGCGCAAGAAGGGAGTGATCGGGCTTGGCACCGTCACCGACCCGTACCAGCCGGCCGAGGGCGCTCTA
>DAGU01000038.1:0-124 GCA_002498285.1 Methanomassiliicoccus sp. UBA386
CCAGGGAATGCGGGGAGCATTATGACAGCATAGTCGTCAGGAGCGAGGTGACCGAGCATCTGGGCCTGGTGACCGTGCTGCAGGACGGCTTCATCATTAGCAAGGAGTTCGTGGAGACCGACGG
>DAGU01000038.1:352-1900 GCA_002498285.1 Methanomassiliicoccus sp. UBA386
ATGCTGGAGCTCAACAGGAGATGGCTGTTCTACTATCAGCTGTACTACTACGACGATGACGGCCGCCTCCATCGCCTCGACCGGGAAGCATGGCGGCGGCTGCGAGGCCTGCCGCCCGACGACAGGCGATCGCCAGAGGTAGCCTGATGCCCACCCCCCAGGTGGGCGAGCGGGCCCCAGACTTCGAGCTGCCCGAGGCGTCCGGCGACCTGGTACGGCTGAGCGAGGAGGCGCGGCGCGGCCCGGTCATCATTGCCTTCTACCCGACCGACTGGGGGCCGATATGCACGATGGAGATGAAGCGCCTCATGGGGATGCTCGACGATCTCGAGGACCTCGGCGCCGGGCTGCTCGCCATTAGCGTTGACAGCGTCACCTCGCATCGCTTGTGGAAGATGCATCTGGGAATGACCTTCCCGCTGCTCAGCGATCCCGACGGCGATGTCGTGCGCCTGTACGACCTCATGCTCGGCGAAGCGGACCTCATGCGGGGACGCTCCACCAGGGCGGTGCTCATCGTCGACCAAGACATGATGGTGAGATACGTATGGAAGGCGCCCAATCCTCACCGGCATCCCGATTACGATGAGATACTGGCCGTGGTGAGGGAACTATGAACTAAGAACGGGGAATCCTTTTTAACATTCGAGGCTCGATACATTCTCTCGGTGAATGATCTGAGAGAAGAGGAGATCAAGCTGGACATGGGGACGATCGAGGCGGTGATGTCCCTGCCCCCGGCGCCGGTGTTCCTGCTGGCGGTCGGGAAGGAGGACCCGAACATAACGACCATAGGCATGTTCAACGTGTTCTCGGTCGACCCGACCGTGGTGGGCGTCGGCATCAAGGCATCGAGGCACAGCTACAAGCTGCTCGAGGAAACGGGCGACTTCACCTTGAACGTGCCATCGAAGGACATGGTCGAAGCGGTCGCCAGGTGCGGCTTCATATCGGGCAGCCGCATGAACAAGTTCTCCGAGGTGGGCCTTACGCCCGAGCCGGGCAAAAGGGTGAGGTCGCCGTCGGTGGCGGAGTGCCTGCTCAACATGGAGGTCAAGATCACCGAGGTCCAGGACCGCGGAGGATGGGACCACATCTGGATCATCGGGAACGTCGTTCACACTGACATCGTCAAGGACTTCGACCGCTCCAACGCGCTGATCTACTGGGACGGGGAGTTCCGGACCCCCTCGCCGGTCCTGAAGCATCTGTGACGCAGTCGGGCTCAGCGGCTCATCTATTTCCCAATATCCAGGCCAGCCTCTTCGGCCGTATGTCATGGCGGTCGGCCATGTGGTCCCTCAGATCGTCAGAGAGGTCCTCGTCCAATGGGGCGGTGATCAAGGCGTCGCACAGCGGGCACTCGACCCTGAGCATGCGCAGGCCGGCCAACTCACCTCTCATGTGGAACGGGGCCATCCTGAGCTCTGCGCCCTCCCGGTGCAGCATGGCCTCCCTGAGGTCCTCTCCGCTCTGGCGCGCCGGCACCGGAGGAGAGGTCCACATCTTCATCTCCTCCTTCCATGACTCCCGGACCGGCCCTTCCGC
>DAGU01000038.1:2093-2874 GCA_002498285.1 Methanomassiliicoccus sp. UBA386
ACCAGCTCGGCCATTTCGTGCACGGCTGCCATGTGCTCCCTCAGTATGGCGGATAGTTGGTCCCCTTCCTCACCGCTCAACAGTTCCTTGCATATCGGGCATTTGATGGTGGTCATATGATCTACCTTTTCATCGGCTGCGCGTCGCCTGCCGGATCGCGTCCATCTCTCCCACCGAGATGAGATGTTCGCGAAGGCCCGCGGTCAGCTCATTTTCCTCCTTTCCTCCTATCCGGAAGCCGCAAAGCGGACAGTCCACGAAGTCTGTATCCTTCACGCGGTCCATGCGCGGAGGCCCGTCGGCCCCGTACAGGTCGCCGCCCCGAAGCGTCAGTCCGGAACCGTAGACGGCAGGCGCGCTCCTCACCGCCTCCTCGCCTCCTTCGACCTCCGCCTCCGAGGATAGTTCCCCTTCCCTGCCGCCCCTCAGCATGCGAGGGTCCTGCAGGGCCATGGCGTGCTCCCGGACCAGGTGCGTGGCAAGGGCAGAGGACAGCACATCGCCGTCCTCTCCTTCGAGGCGCCGATCGCACGCCGGGCATCGCACGCTCACCACGCTCTCACCTTCCTCTTATCCTCTCCCTCGCTCCCTGCATGAAGCCCTCCTCTCCATGCGACTCGATCATATGCTTCTCCAATTGGGATGACAGCTCCTCGCAGTCGCAACCCTCGAGCATCTCCATGCACGAGGGGCAGCGCACCATCTCGGTGGTGGCATCCCTCCACGCGGTGCCCATCTGCTCCACCGGCTCGCGGATGTTCTCTCCGGAAACGGTGGCCTT
>DAGU01000038.1:3075-3789 GCA_002498285.1 Methanomassiliicoccus sp. UBA386
TCCATGCCGTGCTCCTCGCAGAAGTGCTCCCTCACCGCGCTGGTGAGCTCCTCTTCGCTCACGCCCTCCAACTTGCATTCGCATACTGGACAGTCGACCGTTCTCAGGCGATCACCGTTTACAGCTTGGAAGCGCCTGATATACGTAATCTACCATGTGCCAAGACGGTAAGGCCAGTTTACCGCCGTCAATATAGCGGGAGGAGCGTGTTCTGTCAGCGCTTTCCTTTCAACCGCTCCAGTAGGCGGCTCATGCACGGTTCCTCCCTTCCTTCGAGCCTGCAGCTGCATTACGGCATCCCGCAGGGCTCCTCATCCCGCACCCTCATGAGCGCCCCTCTCCGTCAAAGATGAGGATTGACCGAAGTTACCACGAGATCATCGGGCGTGTGGCCACGCTCGATCGATCAACGGGAGCGAAGCGGCGGCATGCAGGCCGCGCCGGTGACCTATTTATATCATCGACTTTGATTGTATGCGAGGGGCTGACGATGACCAAGGAGGCAATGGCCAGGAAGATGCTGTGGAGGTGCAACGTCTGCAACGATATTCATTATGGTATCAAAGGGCCGTATATCTGCCCCACCTGCGGAGCCAGGAACGCCTTCGCCCTTATCGATCACCCGGAGGCGATGAAGGTCATCATCGACCGTGGGGAGCGGCTCAATGAGGTGGACCAGCTCCTGGACGTATGGGAGCGGTTCGCCAAGGACAA
>DAGU01000031.1:0-434 GCA_002498285.1 Methanomassiliicoccus sp. UBA386
CTAACCTCGGAGCGGCAGTGATGCAATGGACAACAAGATGGTCATAGTGGTCAGGTGGGACCTCAAGCTGTCGGCGGGCAAGATGGCCGCCCAGGTGGCCCATGCCGCCGTCAACTGCGCCTTCGCGGCCAAGAGGCGCACTCCCGACTGGTTCGATCGATGGTATTCGGAGGGACAGCGCAAGGTCGTCGTCAAGGCGCCGAACCTTCAGGAGCTCTATGCGGTAAAGGTCGGAGCGGAGGACCTCGGTCTGGTCACATCGCTCATCACCGATGCCGGGATGACCGAGGTCCCGCCCAACACCGTCACCTGCCTGGGCATAGGCCCGGGGCCGGAAGCCGTCGTTGACAAGGCTACCGGACATCTCAAGCTGGTCTGAGGATGAAGCGGCAGGTGCGCGTACTGGGCATAGACGATTCGCCGTTCACCTTCGA
>DAGU01000031.1:629-2163 GCA_002498285.1 Methanomassiliicoccus sp. UBA386
AACGACGCCATAGCCGCCATGGTCCTCCGTTCGCGATATCGAGAGCAGCTCAGGGTGATCATGATCGACGGCGTGGCGGTGGGCGGGTTCAACGTGGTGGACATCGACCGGCTGCATCGCGAGACGGGCATCCCGTGCGCCACCGTCACCCGAAGCCTGCCCGATTATGACAGCATGGAAAAGGCCTTGCGCGCCCACTTCCCCGACTGGCAGCAAAGGATGGAGGTCATCAAAAGACATCCATTGTATCGCCTGGGGGGCCGCCGCTCCATCTACGCCGCCGCCAGCGGCATAAGCATCGACGACCTGGAGATGATCATCGAGGAGAGCACCGTGATAGGCTCCCTTCCGGAGCCGCTGCGCATTGCTCATCTCATCTCGAGCGCGATGGTCCAGGGCGAATCACACGGCAGGGCCTAGTTCTCGCCCAGTCTGTTCTTGATCAGTTCACAGATGTCTTTTCCCGACACCTCGGCGCACTCGATGATGACCTCGGTGCTCCTTCGGGGCTGGGAGGCGATGGTGACGATGACCTTCCGGCCCTCGACCAGCAGTCGGACCCGGCGCCCCTTCTTCTCCTCGCTGACGCTCTTGCCCCCCTCGATCAGGGCGGACCTGACAATAGGACCTATGTCCGAGGCTGGCCTTCTGAAGTACCGTATGTCCATGCGTTCGAAGCGGTCGCCGTTCTTCGAACGATAGGCCAGCACGGCGATCAGGCCCAGCAGCAGCGTCGACACGACCACGAATGTCAGGGGCTGCCCTGGGTCCAGCCCGCGGTGGGCAGAGATGAACGAGACGCTGAGCACCGTGACCAGGGAGATGTAGATCATGCCGATCAGCGCAGCGGTCATGCGCCGCGGCAGGGTGTTCCGAGCCCAGCACCGGTAGTGAAGCCTCTGCGCCATGAGCGCTGGAAGTATGGTGAGGGCGGAGGCCCCCACAGCGGCGAGCATGGTCTCCCCGGGCAGCGAGGGGGCGACGATGAGGGAGAACATCATGAGGGCCATCACGGTGGGCGCGATGACTGCCAGTGAATATTCCATGACCTTCTGCCAATTGTCCAGTTGGCGAGCCGCATCCCCGCTTTCGCCCATGATCCCATCCCGCGGTAGCATCGCGGCGTTACTCTAAATTGCTTTCTCTATGACTATATGAAATGCATAATCGGAGGGACAAACATGAATAATATCCAGAGTGCGGGATTCGTACTCGGTCGCTCCCGCCACCGGCGTCGCGGCCCCGGGAGCTTTCTCTACAAGGATTTACGCTCATGCGAGCCAGCCTTTCCGGCGGTCTACCGAATTGTTTTAATATCAAAGGGTATTAGCAGTTTGTCTGAACGGGCTCTGAAAAACCCTTAACCATTAAATAAGATAACCATAATAACGGAGCCGCCCCTAATAAAGAAGGTGAAACATTGGCTAGAGGTCTCAACACGGCTAGGAAGCTCAAGAACGACCGTCAGAAGTTCCGATGGTCCGACAGTACGTACAAGCGGAGGGTATTGCGCCTGCGTGAGAAGTCCGACCCC
>DAGU01000031.1:2329-4475 GCA_002498285.1 Methanomassiliicoccus sp. UBA386
ATCAGGAAGTGTGTCAAGGTCCAGCTTATCAAGAACGGCCGCCAGATCACCGCCTTCGCGGTGGGTGACGGCGCTATCAACTTCATCGACGAGCACGACGAGGTCCTTGTGGAGGGCATCGGTGGCCGTCTGGGCCGTTCTTACGGCGATATCCCTGGTGTCCGTTTCAAGGTCGTCCAGGTCAATAACGTTTCTCTAAACATGCTTGTAAGAGGGCGTGTGGAGAAGCCGGTTAGGTGAATATAATGGATGGAGAGAACCAGGTTCTGAGCAACGGTGTTCTGCTCTTCGGCAAGTACGAGATGACCGGCATCGGCATCAGGGACGGCGGCCTAGCCAAGTACATAGACCTCACCCCCGTCTCGGTGCCTCACACCGGCGGCAAGCATGCTAATCGTGCCTTCGCCAAGTCGAAGATGAGCATCGTGGAGAGACTCGTCAACAGCATGATGCGCACCGAGGTATACACGGGAAAGAAGTCCAAGACCATTGGGGTGGTCCGCGATGCCTTCGAGATCGTGGCCGCCAAGACCAACAAGAACCCCGTGCAGGTCCTCGTGGAAGCGCTGGAGAACGCCGCTCCCCGTGAGGAGATCACTCGCCTTCAGTTCGGTGGCATTTCGGTCCCGAAGGCTGTGGACATATCCCCGGCCCGCCGGCTTGACATCGCCCTGCGCAACCTCGCCCGGGGGACCGTCGATGCTTCTTTCAAGAACAAGAAGTCGGCCGAGGAATGCCTCGCCGATGAACTCATCCTCGCTTCCAAGGGTGACATGAACTCATTCTCGGTAGCCAAGAAGGAGGAGCTCGAGCGCGTGGCCCAGTCAGCCCGCTAAACCCCTTATCTATGTTCATAGGTGATTTTTATGGGACGCAAGGAAGATAACATTGCGAAGGCAGCCGCGCTCTCCAAGAGCCCGGAATTCATTCGCAACATCGGTACCGCGGCGCACATCGACCACGGTAAGACCACTTTGAGTGACAATCTTATCGCCGGCGCCGGCATGATGTCCAGTGACCTCGCGGGAAAGCAGCTGATGCTCGACTTCGACGAGCAGGAGCAGGCCCGCGGCATCACCATCAATGCCGCCAACGCCTCTATGGTGCACTCCTACAAGGGTCAGGAATACCTCATCAACCTCATCGACACGCCGGGTCACGTGGACTTCGGCGGGGACGTCACCAGGGCCATGAGGGCCCTCGACGGCTGTATCATCGTAGTTTGCGCTGTAGAGGGCATAATGCCTCAGACCGAGACGGTCATCAGGCAGGCCCTGAAGGAGCGCGTCCGCCCGGTGCTGTTCATCAACAAGGTCGACCGCCTGATCAACGAGCTGAAGGTCACCAAGGAGGAGATGCAGAAGCGCTTCGTGACCATTATCACCGAGGTCAACAAGCGCATCGTCACCCAGCTTCCCGAGCCCCTTAACAAGGAGTGGCAGGTCCGTCCCGAGGACGGCTCGGTCGCTTTCGGCTCCGCCTACAACAACTGGGCCGTTAACGTTCCCAGCATGAAGCAGACCGGCATCGCGTTCAAGGACGTCTACGAGTACTGCCGGAACAACGATATGCGGACCCTGGCCAAGAAGTCCCCCATCCACGAGGTCCTTCTCAGCATGGTCATCAAGCACGTTCCCAACCCCGTCGAAGCGCAGAAGCGCCGTATCCCCGTCATCTGGAAGGGCGACAAGGAGAGCAAGGTCGGCAAGTCCATGCTGGCCTGCGATGCCTCTGGCCCGGTCGCCATGATGGTCACCAAGATCATCGTCGACCCCCATGCCGGCGAGGTCGCCATCGGCAGGCTGTTCTCCGGGACCGTCAGCCGCGGGATGGAGCTGTGGGTGGCGGGCATGCCCAATGTGCAGCGTACCCAGACGGTCTCCCTGTCGGTCGGAGCGGACCGCATCCCGGTCGATCGTATGGAAGCGGGCAATATCGTCGCCGTCGCTGGCCTGAAGGACGCCATTGCCGGTTCGACCGTCTCGTCGGACCCTGAGATGGAATCTTTCGAGAAGATCACTCACTATACCGAGCCTGTCGTCACCGTGGCCATCGAGGCCAAGCACATGAAGGACCTGCCCAAGCTGGTCGAGGTCCTGCGCATGGTGGCCAAGGCCGACCCCTCGATCCAGGTGGAGATCAACAA
>DAGU01000031.1:4738-5497 GCA_002498285.1 Methanomassiliicoccus sp. UBA386
GATGGGCGGTCCCTTCGAGGGCAAGTCCCCCAACAAGCACAACCGCTTCTTCGTCGAGGTGGAGTCCCTGCCTGACAATATCATCAACGCCATGAAGGCGGGCGAGATTCAGGTCGAGGGAAAGATCAAGGACGCCAAGGAACTGGCGGCCAAGCTCCAGGAGCTCGGCATGGACCGCGAGGAGGCCAGAGGAGTGGTCAGCTTCGCCGGCCACAACGTCCTCATCGATGCCACCAAGGGTATCCAGTACCTCAACGAGGTCATCGAACTGTGCAAGCAGGGCTTCGAAGAGGCCATGCACCTCGGCCCCCTGGCCCAGGAGAAGGTCAGCGGCGTCAAGGTCCGCCTGGTCGACGCCAAGCTCCACGAGGACTCCATCCACCGCGGGCCCGCTCAGGTGATCCCGGCGTTCCGTTCCGCCGTGTATGGCGCCATGGCCACCGCTGGCAGGGTCCTGCTGGAGCCGATGACCAAGATACACATCAACTGCCCCGAGTCCGTCATGGGCGACACCCTCCGCGAGGTCCAGCAGAGGAGGGGCATCATAGAGGAGATCAACCAGGAAGGCGATGTGAGCATCATCGTAGCCCAGGCCCCGGTCGCTGAGATGTTCGGGTTCGCGTCGGCCATCCGCGGCGCCACCCAGGGCCGCGCGCTGTGGTCCACCGAGAACTCGGGATTCGTCCCCGTTCCGGGTGAGCTGCAGACCAAGGTCGTCGAGCAGATCAGGACCAGAAAGGGACTGAAGCCAGAGCCGTA
>DAGU01000031.1:5660-6024 GCA_002498285.1 Methanomassiliicoccus sp. UBA386
GGCATGGAGTAAAAAACCGGACTTAAACTATATAAATGTAGGAGGCAGAAAAAATGGCTGAGAAACCACACTTGAACCTAGTATTCATCGGTCACGTCGACCACGGCAAGTCCACCTCTGTAGGCAGGATGCTTGCTGACACTGGGAACGTTGAGCAGTATTTGATCGACAAGTACAAGAAGATGGCTGACGAGAAGGGAAAGGGATCCTTCGAGTTCGCGTGGGTCATGGACTCTCTGAAGGAGGAGAGGGAGCGCGGTGTCACCATCGACGTCGCCCACAAGCGCTTCAACACTGAAAAGTACTACTTCACCGTCATCGACGCCCCTGGCCACCGTGACTTCGTGAAGAACATGATCACCGG
>DAGU01000031.1:6212-7864 GCA_002498285.1 Methanomassiliicoccus sp. UBA386
GCCAGGACCCTTGGCGTGAAGCAGCTCATCATCGGCATCAACAAGATGGACGCCGTCAAGTACGAGGAAGCCCAGTACAACAAGGTGAAGGAGGAGGTCAGCAAGGTCCTCAAGTCCGTCGGCTTCAAGGTCGACCAGATCCCCTTCGTCCCCTACTCGGCTTTCAAGGGCGACAACGCTACCAAGCCGTCCCCCAACATGCCCTGGTACAAGGGACCCTCACTGCTGGATGCTCTCAACAACCTCACTGAGCCCCAGAAGCTGACCAATCTGCCGCTCCGCCTGCCGGTGCAGGACATCTACACCATCACCGGTATCGGGACCGTTCCGGTCGGACGTGTCGAGACCGGCATCCTCAAGCCGGACATGAAGGTCATGTTCGAGCCTTCCCACGTCATCGGCGAAGTGAAGAGCATCGAGATGCACCACGAGCAGCTGCCTCAGGCCCTTCCTGGCGACAACGTTGGATTCAACGTCCGCGGCATCGCCAAGAACGATGTCAAGAGGGGCGACGTGGCCGGGCCCGTGGACAACCCGCCCTCGGTGGCCAAGACCTTCACCGCTCAGATCATGGTCCTGAACCACCCGTCGGTCATCACCGTCGGATACACCCCGGTGTTCCACATCCACACCGCCCAGATCGCCTGCACCTTCCTGGAGCTCCAGAAGAAGATGGACCCCGCCACCGGTGCCGTGAAGGAGGAGAACCCCCAGTTCCTGAAGACCGGGGACGCCGCTGTCGTCAAGATCCAGCCCAGCAGGCCCATGGTCATCGAGAAGGCCAAGGAGTACCCCCAGCTCGGCAGGTTCGCCATCCGCGACATGGGTCAGACCGTTGCGGCCGGCGTGTGCCTGGACGTCGAAAAGAGGGTGATTTAAACCCCTTCCCTTTCCCTAATTTTTTGAGGGATCAATATGGCACAGAGAGCAAGAATATCCTTGAGCGGCACTGACCCCAAGAAGGTGGACAGTGTCTGCGGACAGATCAAGTCCATTTCGCAGAGGACCGGCGTGGCCATCCGCGGGCCGATCCCCCTCCCCACCAAGAGACTGGTCGTCCCCGTCCGCAAGAGCCCCGACGGAGAGGGCTCGGAGACCTGGGACCGCTGGGAGATGAGGATCCACAAGCGGCTGATCGACCTTGACGCTGATGAGAGGGCGCTTCGCCAGCTCATGAGGATCCAGGTCCCTGACGGCGTGAACATTGAGATCGTTCTGCGATCCTAAACCCGTTCGCATTGTTTCAAACTCTTTCCAGCAAAATCTTTTTTTGGATTTTATACGAGAGTGTGCAAAGCATCGCCTTTATGAGCTACCACGCGATAAGGTCATGGAATGAGCTGGCTCGACACACCCATCATCGACAGCGTCACCCCGATGGGCATTGCGACCTTCCTTTTGCTAATAGCGTTCTCGGTCATTTTGGCCCGCATAGGCAACGCTCTTATCAGAAAATATCTGGATGAACAGGTGGGAAAGCGTTTATCAAAGGGGGTGGGCCGCGCGTATCAGTACGCGGTCGTCATCACGGCGCTGACGATAGGCTTCAGCTCGGTTCTGAAGCTGGACCTCACCGCCATATTCCTTTCCCTGGGGATAGCCGGCATAGGCGTGGCGTTTGCCTCGCAACAGATCATACAGAATGCCATCTC
>DAGU01000031.1:8121-8799 GCA_002498285.1 Methanomassiliicoccus sp. UBA386
CCCAACGCCCAGATCATGAACGGAAAGGTTGTTAACCACTCCCGCGGCGGGTTCACCGCCGTGACGGTCCCCTTGTGGATAGCCAACGTCTCTGACCTTGAACGCATCACCAGGATCGTCCGCGAAGAGGCCGACAGCGACCCCAACATCCTTCCGAAGGTGTCCGAGGAGGGGAAGAAGACCGTTAAAAATCTCTTCGAGAGGCAGTACGTCCGCGGCATCTTCGGCAGTGCCAGCAACATTCATTCCCTGGCGCCCGAGATCAATCTGGCCGAGGTGCAGGGGACCCGGGCCAAGCTGAACATCAGGTTATGGATCCTTGAGCCGTACAGGAAGGACGAGATTATATCCAATTTCCTCAAGGCGCTGACCTCCAAGCTAGATGCCGAGGGCATAGAGCTGAGGGACCCGTGAGAGCGCGATGAGGGGTTGACGGCTGCCCGCTGTAGGCATCGCGCGGTTGCCGGGGACAGGGGCTGCGGGGTACAGGGCAGACCTGGTGGCGACCGACATCTTCATCTCACGTTTTGGATTACCGGTCTCCTATGGCGACATGGCTGGATCAACCGATCTTCGGGAGCATCAGCCCCCTGGATATCGTACTCTTCCTCTTGATCATAAGTGCCGCGATGGTCATCTCCCGGGTGCTCACATCGCTCATCCGCAGATATCTGGATA
>DAGU01000031.1:9075-10249 GCA_002498285.1 Methanomassiliicoccus sp. UBA386
ATCCAGAACGCCGTTGCGGGCATGCTGATCTCCATCACCAAGCCCATCGAGCTGGAGGACTGGGTGGAGGTAGGATCGACCCCCAGCACCGGCATCTGCAGGGTCAAGGACATCCGACTGATGAGCACCGAGCTGAGGGAGAACAGGGGGCGCATAGCCATCATTCCCAACTCCCAGATCATCAATGGCAAGGTGATAAACTATACCAAATCCGGGTTCACCGCCCTTGAGAAGAGCATCTGGGTGGGGCCGATGACCGATCTGAGCGTCGTCCGCCGCATCGTTCTGGAGGAGGCCGACAAGGACCCCTGCATCCTCCCCGTGGTATCGGATTGTGATGGGCCTCACCTGCCCACGCTGTTCGAGCACACCCTCCTCACCGTTCGACCGGAGGAGGAGCCGGAAGTGCTGGCATCCCTGAACCCGATCGTTAACGTGGTCGACATACAGGGTTCCCGGGTCAAGCTGCAGATCAAGGTATGGGTGCGGGACGCTCAGAGGTCGGAGGAGATCATGTCCAGACTCCTTCAGTCGCTGAAGGCGAGGTTCGAGACCGAAGGCATCGAGCTGAGGGACCCGTGAGGCCGCCCATCGGCGATAACCCTTTTTACCTACTTTTTCATGTTGTTGAGGATATCATGCGAAGCGATACCGTGAAGAAGGGGCTGGCCAAGGCGCCCAGCCGGAGCCTGCTGCGGGCCTGCGGACTGACCGACGATGACATGGACAAGCCCTTCATCGGTATCGCCAACTCGTTCAACAACATCGTTCCGGGACACATCCATCTGGACCGGCTGGTGGAAGAGGTGCGCAAGGGCATCGAGGAAGCGGGCGGCGTGCCGTTCGCCTTCGGCGTGCCAGCGGTGTGCGACGGCATCGCCATGGGCCATGCGGGCATGCGCTATTCCCTTCCATCGAGAGAGGTCATCGCCGACGCCGTGGAGGTCATGAACAACGCCCATGCCTTCGATGGGTGGGTGGGCGTCACGAACTGCGACAAGGTCACCCCGGGCATGCTGATGGCCGCGGGAAGGATAGACATTCCGGCGATCATGCTCACCGGCGGCCCGATGGAGGCCGGGGTCTTGGAGGGAGGGAAGAAGGACCTTCAGAGCGTGTTCGAGGCGCTTGGCGCGCACAACGCCGGGAAGGCCACCGACGCCGAGGTCATGGC
>DAGU01000031.1:10409-11610 GCA_002498285.1 Methanomassiliicoccus sp. UBA386
GCCAACACCATGGCCTGCCTCACCGAGGCCATGGGGATGAGCCTGACCGGCTGCGCCACCTCGCTGGCGACCAGCGAGCGCAAGCTGGAGATAGCACGTGAGACGGGCCGCCGCATCGTGGAGCTGGCCAGGAAAAGCGTCACTCCGCGGGCCATTGTCACCAGGGAATCATTCGTCAACGCCATCGCCGTGGACATGGCCATCGGCGGCTCGACCAACACCGCGCTCCACATCCCTGCCGTGGCGGCGGAGTTCGGCCTCGATATCGACCTGAAGGTCTTCGATGAGGTATCAAGGAAAGTGCCGCATCTGACCTCGCTGCGCCCAGGCGGCCCGTACCACATGGCCGATCTCGACCGCGCCGGCGGCATTCCTGCCGTCCTTAGGAGGCTGAAGAGCATGCTGTCGGACCAGGGAACGGTCACGGGAGACAGCATTTACGTCATTGCCGATCGCGCCGAGGTAAACGACGCCGAGGTCCTGAGGTCCGTGGACCGGCCGTTCCACCGGGAGGGCGGCATCGCCGTGCTTTACGGCAACCTCGCCCCCGAGGGCGCGGTGGTCAAGCAGTCCGCCGTCAGTGAGAAAATGATGCGCTTCCGCGGCCGCGCCAGGGTGTTCGATTCCGAGGACGCGGCGGCCGAGGCCATCACGTCGCGGAAGATCGTCAAGGGCGACGTCGTGATCATCCGCTATGAGGGGCCGAAAGGAGGGCCTGGCATGCCGGAGATGCTCTATCCGACCAGCATGATCGCCGGAATGGGCCTGGCCGACGATGTGGCGCTGATCACCGACGGACGGTTCTCGGGAGCGACCAGGGGGCCGTGCATCGGCCACGTGTCACCGGAGGCGTCGGCTGGAGGCCCCATCGCCGCCGTGAGGGAGGGCGACGAGATCGTGATAGACATACCGGCCCGCAAGCTGGAGATCAATATCTCCGATGAGGAGATGAAGCGCCGCTTGGCCGATACGCGTCCGGCGGAGAGGGAGGTCAGCGGCATGTTGGCCAAATATCGCAAGCTGGTGACCAGCGCGTCGCGCGGCGCGGTGTGCCGCTGAGCCGCCTCGGCGGCCAGAACAACCTTTTTATGCGTGCCACGATTACGAGTGCCAAACGGGCGGATAGATCAGCTCGGAAGATCGCGTGATTTGCAATCACGAGGCCCCGGGTTCAAATCCCGGTCCGTCCACCTTCCTTTCC
>DAGU01000031.1:11814-13211 GCA_002498285.1 Methanomassiliicoccus sp. UBA386
GAGCGGGCCTCGCAGGCCAAGTATGAATAGCCCCCCGCTCCAATAATATCCTTTTAGAGACCTATGCAGGAACACATCGCCACTCGGCCTTCTGATCTGCTCATGCAGGACTTCGCCCGCCGGACCGGATTGGAGCCAGAGGGAAGCCCCCGGCGCTATCTCTGGACCGACGCGCACGCGGTATGCTACTATCTTGGCAGGTACCGCAACGGCCAGGACGAATCGGACCTTGAACTGGCTTTGCGGCTCATCGAACAGGTGCACTTCACCCTGGGGCGGTTCCGCCCGGACGATGAACGGTCGGGCTGGATAAGCGGCCTGAGCGAGGAGGAGGGGAGGGAGCGGCCTACCGCCCGGGGTCTTCGCATAGGCAAGCCTCTTCCCGAGAGGGCTGCCGAGCAACCATATGATGCTGGGCTGGAGTGGGAGCGGGATGGGCAGTACTATCACTACCTGACGAAGTGGATGCACGCCCTGGCTCAGGCCGGGCGGGTCACCGAGGACATGCGCTACATCGAGATGGGGGTCGATCTCGCCCTGGCCGCCCACGCCGCCTTCGTACATGAGCTCTACCGCGGCCAGCGAAAGAGGCTGTACTGGAAGATGAGCGTTGACCTGTCCCGCCCCCTGGTTCCCTCGATGGGGCAGCATGATGCCCTGGACGGCTACCTGACCTTTGTGGAACTGGACGCCGCCGGGGAGGCGGTGCGGCCCGGGCGGAGGAAGCAACTGGTGGTCGAGATATCGGAGCTGGCCATGATGTGCCGAGGCGGTAGATGGGAGACGGATGACCCACTGGGGATCGGCGGCCTGCTGTTCGACGGCGCCCGCATGGCGCAGCTGATGCGCGAGGGCGCCCTGACCGACGCGTCGGTGCTGGGCAACATCCTGCGGGCGGCCCTGCCAGGCCTGGAGGCCACGCGGTCCGGCAACCCCCTCGAACGGGGCGCGGAGCAGCGGCTGGCCTTTCGCGAGCTGGGCATGGCCATCGGACTGAAGGGGGTGAGCCTGGTCCGCGAATCGCTTCTGGGCCAAGCTGATGTATACGGCAACACCGCCAACATGCGGCTGGTGCAGGAGCTCATGCGCTACCTGCCCATGTCGGAGAGCATCGAGTCCTTCTGGTCCCGGCGAGAGAATCGCCAGGCCAGCACATGGGAGGCGCACCAGGACATCAACGATGTCATGCTGGCGACGTGCATCGAGCCCCAGGGCTTCCTGAGATTCTGAGCGCTCACCAGGTCCCGTAGGTGCCGAAGTCCTTGGACGCTTGCACCAGGGCGTTGATGTTGGCCGGCGGCGTGTAGGGCGGAACCTCGCATGCCGTGCCCAGTATGAAGCCGTGAGGCGAATCCCGGCCCCGGATGATCTGCTCCTTGGCCTGCTGATACACCCTC
>DAGU01000056.1:0-2668 GCA_002498285.1 Methanomassiliicoccus sp. UBA386
CTTGCGACGCATGATGTTGAGCGTCCGAGCGAGATCATCTGGGCAACGCTTTCCGATGCTATCGAGTGACCTCTCCAACTCAATGATGGTGAGTTTCCTACCTACTAGAGCATCGTATACGGTTCTGTGGCGCTCTTCAGATGAGTTCATGGATATGATTAATGAATGGCAGGTGTTATAAAAAAGGAGAGTTGAAAGGGGTTTAGATGGTAAAGGTTGCAACAACCTGGCTTACTTCCCCATTGTCCCACAGGAGATCATAAGTGCCGGAGACTTCGGCCTCGGCATATGCGAAGTAATCGCCCGTGTTGATTTTGCCATCCTCACCTGCATCTATAAACACTAGTCCCTTCAGAGAGGATATAGTATAGTTCGTTTTAGCGGTGTCGTTCTGGACGAAAGAGCTGGCGCCAATCTTGAAGTTGCCAATGTCAGTGGGAGAATCGATAGTGATCACGATCCTCTTGGTGTCAACATTCTTAGCGGTGCTCACCGTAGGCGCCTGTCCGTTGCTGTCGCCTCCGAAGCCCATCACCATCACATACAGCACCGCGGCCAGCACGACGGTGATCGCTACCATCAGGATGGTGGCGATGACCGGCGACACGCCCTTGCGGTCCTTCCAGTTCTTCCTCATCATCTTCATGTTAAGTCCTCTTCATTCTCGATGGGGAGACCCCACCGAGAGGGGGAATCAATCTGTGGATTAGATAAACATATGCATCTGAATATTTCACTGGCAGAACATGTTAGAAAGCCAATAATAATGCCTCGCCAGTGCTCACTCCGGGGCGTTCAGCTCGACTATCTGGTCGCACACCAGGGCGAGCATCTCGGCGATGTCGGGCCGCATGGACTCCTCCGTTGCCAGTACGACGGGGTACGCGTCCTTCGGGCTTAGCGAGCTGATAAGCACGTGCAGGAACTCGGATAGCATCTTTGCATCATTGTGCAGCGATAGCGAGTTGATCGAATCCACCACGACCAGCTGCCGCGTCCCGCCGGCCTTGCGCATGAGGAAGGCGACCTTGAGTATGATGTTCTCCAGAACGGTCGGGCTCTCGACGTAGATGGCCTTGCCGCTCTCGTCCCGGTCGCTCATCATCATCTGAGAGATGCAGTCCACGAACGTGATGTTGGAGGCGTCGATGTCCAGCGCGTCGAACGTCATCGATATCGTCTTGGCCGGCACGGCGGCGGTGATGTATACCATGCCCAGTCCCCTGGCCCTGGTGAAGTCTACCAGGCCGCGCAGCACCTCGAAGTACTGCGATATCGGGAACTGCATCACCGTGGCCACGGACGGGCCGACCTCATCCAGCTTTCTTCCGACCTCAACGGCGACGTCGGCCATCAGGCGCCACCTCTCAGCAGCGGAGTGATGAGGATGCCGCATGACGTCAGGTCGATGACATACTTCGAACGCGAGTGCGACGTGCCCTTCATCTTGAGCACCTGCAGCGTGCGCAATAGGTCCGAACGCCGCTGATGATTGCCGAGCACGATGACGCCGTCGGAGATGATGCTCTCCATCGTTGCAGTGATCGCAAGATCGGGCGTCGACGATGGTTCGACGTCGGCGACCAGCACGGCGGTACATCCCTTGCGGTACATCATCTCCGATAGCATTAGCAGCAGGTCCCTGGACACCCCGCGGTCGTCGAGGGCGTGGAACATGGCCGAGTAGGAATCGATCACCAAGCGGCTGATGCCGTTCTCGTCGATGTACTTCGACAGCCCCTCGCTGAACCGGAGGACGTCCTCCCTCGACTCCGGACGGCCGAACATCGTGTCCAGCTCCAACAGCTCGGGTACCTCGATGAATCGCAGCAGGCCGTTATCTATCAGCTCGCTCCGGAAGAAATCAAAGTCGGGAACGGAGGCCAGCAGCTTCTCCGGGCGCTCGATCGTAGTTATATACAGCGTCCTGTCCCCGGCGGCCGCGCCGCGGATGGCGAACTCCAGCGACAGTGAGGTCTTTCCGACGCCCGGGACGCCGGTCACCAGAACCATGCTCCCCGCTGGGAAGCCGCCTCCCAGTATGGAGTCCAGCCCCTCGATGCCGGTCGCGCACCTCGCCCGCCCCTGGTCGCCTGCCATCGGCCCTTTGAACACCATGCTTGCCTATAGAACTTATGAATGCGGTCGAGAAAAGCATAACTATGGCCGAAGTGCTCCGGCTACGTCATGAGACCAGTCCTCCAGGTCGCCCTGGACCTTATGCATCTGAAACGCGCCGTGGAGATCGCCACCGAGGCCGTGGAGGGCGGCGCCGATTGGATCGAGGCGGGAACCCCGCTCCTGAAATCGGAGGGCGCGGAGGCGCTGCGCGTCCTGAAGAGAACGTTCCCGGACCACATGCTGGTGGCCGACATGAAGACCATGGATGTGGGGGGCTTCGAGGTGGAGATAGCCGCCAAGGCCGGCGCTGACGTCGTTTCCGTTCTTGGCCTCGCGGACGACGGGACGATATCGGAGGCCGTGCTCACGGCCCGCCAGTACGGGGCGCGGATCATGGTCGACCTCATAGGCGTTTCGGACAAGGCGGCCAGGGCCAGGAGGGCGGAGGAGCTCGGCGCCTCGTACGTATGCCTGCACGTCGGCATCGATGAGCAGATGCGCGCCGAGGGCTCCCCGATCGACGTGCTGAAGAAGATCGCCTCCGCCG
>DAGU01000056.1:3060-3586 GCA_002498285.1 Methanomassiliicoccus sp. UBA386
GGGACCAAGATGATCGGCCGCGCTCTCACCGTGCAGACGGCCAAGGGGGACTGGTGCAAGCCCGTTGAAGCGATCGACCATGCCTCCCCGGGCGACGTGCTGGTCGTCGACGCGGGCGGCAGCGACATCGCGGTGTTCGGCGAGCTGGCGGCGTGGAGCTGCCGCTCCAGGGGAGTGGTCGGCATCGTGATAGACGGAGCCATCCGCGACCTGGACGGCATCTACGCCATGGAGTTCCCTGCGTTCTCGCGCCACATCGCCCCCAACGCCGGCGAGCCCAAGGGCTACGGGGGATACGGGCACGAGATCATATGCGGCGAGCAGCCGGTGCGCACCGGGGACTGGGTCATCGGCGACGACTCGGGCGTGGTGGTCGTTCCGCAGGAAAGAGCGGTGGAGATCGCCAACCGCGCCGTGGACGTCGCCGAGCGGGAGGAGCGCATACGCGAGGAGATCAAGCGGGGCGGCACGCTGTCCCGGGTTCAGGAGCTGGAGAAGTGGGAGCAGATCCGCTGATCAACCTGCA
>DAGU01000056.1:3772-3985 GCA_002498285.1 Methanomassiliicoccus sp. UBA386
CGGCGGGCTGACGCACGTGGCCATCACCGATCATTTCGAGACCGCCAAGGTGCACAGCCTGCTGTCGGCGCAGTTCGAACGGTACCTCGACGAAATACGCTCGGCGGCGCGGCGGCATCCCAACGTACGAGTTCTAGCCGGGGTGGAGATCGATACCGACCCGTCGCGCTGCGATCTCGACGCGCTTCCGATCGAGCTGCTCAACCGCCTGGA
>DAGU01000056.1:4199-11207 GCA_002498285.1 Methanomassiliicoccus sp. UBA386
GCTGCGTCCGATGCGCGGCCTGGCCCACATGGACATCGAGCGCATATACTTCGGGAGGGAGCCGGACGAGGTGGCGTCGAGGTTCCGCGACTTCGATATGTTCGTGGAGATGAACGCCGCCCTGCCGTACCGCCGCTACGGCGTGCCGTTCTATGAGCTGGCGTCCAAGTACTACGAGGCGTTCCGCGGACGCGTTAGGGTGTCCATAGGAGCGGACGCGCATCATTCGCTCGAGGCCGTCGTCCGTCTTGAGCGGCCGTACCGCTTCGCGCGGAGCGCCGGCTTGACGGACGACCTGCTGTTCTCCGACATGCGACAAGAATGATTTCATCTATGCGGTTCGGGGTTTGTTATGATCGATCTCAGGCGGCTGTAGCATACGCTAATTTCAATGGCGCCTTTGACGATTCCTTGACGAGCATATTGACAGTGATAAGGCCCGGCCGGGCGATCGGCCCTACTGTTCCATGAGGAAGTCCACGATGTTCACTATCCTTGTTCCCTCGATGTCATCGATGGGGTATCGATCCATGGTCACTATCGTCTTCGGGTAGTTGTCGGCGATCGCCTTCAGCGATTGAAGCTCCCTCTCCCTCGTCGCGGGGTCGATTATGCTCATGGTGACCTGGTAGTACGCCGTGCCGCCGGCCCCGGAGACCATGAAGTCCACCTCGTTCCCATCGACGGCGCACACCGACACGTTCCCATGGCGTCTGATGAGTTCCATGTAGACCACGTTCTCCAGCATGCCGTCTAGGTCCCTGTCGTGGAATCCGACCTCGTTGTTCCTGATGCCCAGGTCGGAAACGTAGAACTTGTCAGAGGTGCGCAGGTACTCCTTGGTCTTGACGTCGAACCTCTTGGCACGATGGAAGAGGAGGGCGGACTCCAGCGCGGAAATGTAGTTGTTCACGGTTTCCGCGGACGTCTTCATGCCCTTGCTCACCAGGTAGTTGGTCACATTCCTCACCGATGTGCGGTCCCCGACGTTCTTCATGAGGAACCTAGAGACGGTGGACAGCAGCGGCGCGTTCCTGATCTCATTCCTCTCCACCACGTCCTTGACGTACACGGTGTTGTATGTCCCGGACAGCATCAGGGAGATCAGGTCCCTCCGGCCGCCCTCCATGAGCGCCACGGCGGGCAGTCCTCCCCGGCGCATGTAGTCGGCGAACAGCGCATCGATCGCTCTGGTCTCGTCGCCGATGGTTTTCCTGAACTCCGTGTACTCCCTGAACGAGAGAGGATAGACGGGGATCTCGATGCACCTCCCCGACAGTTTGGTCGCAATCTCCGATGAGAGCATCTGGGAGTTGGAGCCCGTAACATACACGTCCGCCCCCGATATGTGGAAGGACTCGACGGCGCGCTCCCACTCGGGGACGTTCTGCACCTCATCGAAGAACAGGTACGTGCCCTTTCCAGGCCTCAAGGCCTCCTTCACCGCGTCGATGAGCTTGCGGTGCGTATCGATGGAGCGATCGGTCTCGTCGTCGAGGTTGATGTACAGGATCTTGTCCTGAGGGACGCCGGACTCCAGGAGTTCCTCTCTGAACATGCTCATCAAAGTGGACTTTCCACACCTCCTCATGCCGGTGAGGACCTTGATCATCGGGACATCGCGGGACGAGCGAAGCAGGTTGAGATAGTGCTCTCTGGGGATCGGACCCTCGACCATAATGAACAGTTATAACTTCATAGGTATATGAATATTAACTGATTTGACAAGGTATAGCTTGTCATTTCCTCAACGCCCGAGAGGAGTGCGAGTACAGTGCCATCTGTGCAGCAGAGAGATGCGCCAGGACAGCCTGGACAGATCCGGGCGTGGCACACATGCTGGAAGGAGTGCCAACCATGCGGTGGCCGATGGCCTCCGCCGCGGGTTGGGGAGAAGGCGCCGGCCGACCGCATGGCCCGTGCGGGCGTTCAGAAGCGGCCGAGGCCGGCCATCTCCTCCAGGCGGCGCAGCCTCTCCTCCATCGGAGGGTGCGTGGAGAAGAGGTTCACCAGGCCGCTGCCCTTGAAGGGGTTGACGATCCACATCGATGACGACGTGGGGCTGCCCATCTGCATTGGCATCTGCCTGTTGTAGCCGTCCAGCTTCCTTAGGGCGTTGGCAAGCGCCATGGGGCGCCCGATCATCTCCGCCCCTTCCTTATCGGCCAGGTACTCGCGGGAGCGGGACACTCCCATCTGTAGCAGCATGGCGGCGATCGGCGCCGTGACGGCGGCCACGATGGCTATGATGACCGTGCCGTTGTCGCGGTCGCCGCCTCCGCCGAACATGCTCCCCCAGAAGAAGGAGCGGGCGGCGTACGATATGGCGCCGGCCAGGGTGGAGGCCACGCTCATCACCAGTATGTCGCGGTCCTTGACGTGGGCCATCTCGTGCGCGATGACGCCGGTCAGCTCGTCATCGGTCAGCAGCCTCAGCAGCCCCTCGGTGGCCGCCACCGTCGCATGCCTAGGATTCCGCCCGGTGGCGAAGGCGTTGGGCGTCTGCGACGGAACGATGGCGACCTGCGGCATCGGCAGACCAGCGGTCTGGGAGACATGCCTGACGATCTTGTAGAGCCGCGGGGCCTCGACCTCCGTCACCGGCTTGGCCCGGTAGGACATCAGGACGATCTTGGACGAGAAGAAGTAGGAGATGAAGTTCATCAGCCCTGCTATAAGCAGGAAGAAGATCGCTCCCGCGACCCAGTCGCCCAGGAAAACGGTGCCTACCGCCCAGCCTATCACCACGAAGATGGCGGTGAGGGCCGTAAACATCAAGAGAACGCGCGCGTTGGCGCCGACTGCTCCCATCTTTAACACCTTCGACCTCTCACACCGTAGCCCCTCTTAAGGTTTATCCAAAAAGCTCAGCGGCCGTCCTCGCTGCCCAGGGCGCGGGCCGGACCGTCCTGGCCGTCATCGTTGCCTAGGCGCCCTCTCCGCCAGCCGGTACACGATGCTGTGGCCGACCTGCTCGGCCAGCACCGAGCCGTTCTGCACCATGCGCGCCAGCGCATCGAAGACCTCATGCTCCGGGGCCTCCAGGGCCTCGCCCACCTGGTCAGCGGTCATGCCGCCGGTGGACCTCAACATCACGATGATGTCGTCCTTCTTGGCGTCGCGCATCCTGGCCTCCCGCCTCTCGACCAGTTCCTGCTCCCTCATGGCCACCAGCCTCTCGATGGCGGCGCTTGCGGAACGAAGGGCGGCGTCCCTGAACGCCCGCGTATCATGCTCCAGAAGGTCCAGGGCATCGTCGTCGATCAGGCCGTCCTCATACCAGTGAACGGCGACGTCCCGCGTGGCGCCGCTCCACCGCTCGGTGTGCGACGGAGCCGGAACGACGATGTAACTGACGCCGGTGCCGCGGAGCGCGTCATGCAGCTCGCTCAGGCGCTCGACCAGGTTGCCTTCCACGACGTAATATATGCCCTCGCGGCGGAAGCCGGCCCGGGAGACGATTTCCTCGACATCGGCCGGGGAGGGGCCGTCGGCCGAGTACTCCATCTGAACGTAGGCGCGCATGCCAGTTCTCCATTCCATCACCTTCTTTAATAACATTGCCAGGGGCGTTAATTGGATATAGAGGCAGTCCGATGCTTTGCCATGGGCCCGGACCAGGAGTTCTTGATGACGTGGTTCCACCGCTTCTACAAGGCCCAGCCTCCACGTCCGCCGACGCGGCTGGAGCGCCGGGAGTTCGGGTTCATGTTCTTCGACCGGAACTTCGTGCAGAGGCACATCGGCTTCATCTCGCCGGGCGAGCTGCAGTCGTTCCTCATCTCGCAGGTGCCGTCGCATGCTTACCATTCCACCGCCTACTACCGCTTTCCGAACGCGTCCACCATGGATGAGAAGCAGTGGGAGGGCGCCGACCTCATATTCGACCTGGACGCCGACCATGTGAAGGGCGCCGAGGGCCTGTCATACGAGGACATGCTGGCCCGCATCAAGGTGGAGCTGCTCCGCCTGATCGACGACTTCCTGCTCGGAGATCTGGGGCTCGACGCATCCAACCTGAAGATCGTGTTCTCCGGAGGACGCGGATATCACATACACGTGTCGGACGCGCGCATCGCCCAGCTTAAGAGCCACGAGCGAAGGGAGATCGTCGACTACGTGTCGGGGACCGACCTCAACATGGACTGGGTGTTCCCGGAGCGGGTGTCGGCGTCCAAGACCTTCCAGGGAAGGACGCAGGAGAGCCGCGTACGCTCCGTGCCGCCGCCCTCGGCCGGCGGCTGGAGGAAGAGGATGCGCACCGGCATCGAGTGGCTGGTGGAGGACATGCGCGCCCGCGAGGTATCGGACCTCAGGGCGAGGTTTCCCTCGCTGGCCGGCGTGCAGGACGGCGTGATCGACGGAATGCTGCATGACCTTTACGACCGCAGCCATGGGACCGAAGGAGCGAGGCTGACGCTGGACAACAACGTGCTCGGCTACTTTTCGGACCGGCGGCACCTCGACCTTTTCCTGTCGCTGCTGGACAGCGAGGTCCGGCCCAGGTTCACTTCGGAGATAGATGAACCGGTCACCAGTGACATCAAGCGGCTGATCCGCCTTCCGCAGTCGCTGCACGGCAAGACCGGGCTGCGGGTCGTTCCCATGGACCGCGATTCCCTGGGCGCCTTCGAGCCGCTGCGCGATGCCGTTCCGGACATCTTCCCGGAGACCGGGACCGAGGTGTTCGTCAAGGGCTGCCAGGAGGGCACGCTCAAGGGGCGCCGGTACGAGCTGGAAGGCATATGCGAGGTGCCGCTGTACCTGGCCATCTTCCTCATCGCTCGTAGGGAGGCCACTCTGGAGCTTCCGCCAGAGTGAGCTCGTGCAACTCACGAACAAATCTATTTATTCACAGGAGCGAATGAACCTGCCCGTCCATGGCCATTGACGGGGAGGAGCTGGAAGGGGGGATGAGGCTCGCCCATGTGCGCGCTACCAAGAAGTACCTGATCATAGCCCAGGCCATCATCTCGCTGCTGGTCGTCATAGGCCTGGTGGTCGCCGGAGGCAAGTTCCAGCTGAAGCCGTTCTACTTCGACGTCAGCGAGTTCCTGTACTTTCTCCTGATCATGGTGTTCCTCATCGCCGCCGAGCTGCTGGTCTTCCGCCTGCTCGAGGTGAAGTACGCCAAGACGGACAGCGCCAAGTACTACATGCTGAAGACCACCGCCCGCCACAGCATCATCGTGATGGTCGCATCGGTCATCGCCCTGCTGCTGGTCGTGACCCCTTACGTTCTGGACTCGGTGGCCGAGGTGACCTCGCATGACGGCGCCACCTCCGACGCGGACAGGTTCTACAGCCGCGACGTGCTTGGCCTGACCACCGTGGACCGCATCACCGTGAGCAGCGACCTTCCGGCCGAGGTCATCGTCATCTCGGAGGAGAACTACCTCGCCTACAAGAACGACTGGGAACGGATGAGGGAGGTCTCCGAAGCCTATGTTCCGGATGCGTCGTCCGGGGCCGTCATGGAGTTCAGTCCCGCGCCGTTCGGGGCCTACTACATCGTGACCAGCGGCGATATCGCATACAACATCCACAGCGGCCTGTCCCCCTTCTTCGTGGGCTTCGCCACCACGTTCGCCACCCTGTTCATCGGCGCCCACGCGACCTGGCTGGTATACACCCTGCCGCTGAGGAAGCGCTACGTGCGCGGCGCCATCTTCCGGTGAAGGGCGCAGCAGACCTCCTTCTCGACGATCTTGTAGCCGCTCTCCCGCAGCCATTCCACGGTCCTCGGGGACGGCGACGCCATACCTACCGCGCCGGCCAGTATGCACCGCACCTCCGTTTCCCACCGCCCACGAGGGCGCATGCAGCCCACCAGCACCGGGGCGGGCGTCCGGGAGGCGCGCTCGACGAAGCGCACCATCCGGTCATCGAGATCGGACGCGGGCGGGACGCCAGGCAGGGGCATGAGGGCCAGCACCACTACGCCTGCGACGTCCAGGCGTTCAAGGAGCTCGAGGCATCGGTCCTCGCCCTCGGGCGGCTGCAGCCCGACGCAGACGTGGGGGACGACCGCCGCGGACACGGACGTCAGGGCGCGTATCGTCCTCTCGTAATCTTCCGGACCAGCGTCCAGATGTAGCCGCCCCGCTATGGTTCCCTCGTCCTGCAGAAGGTCCACCGAGAAGACGTCCGCCCCGGTGGCCGCCAGCTCTCTCGCCCCGTTCTCGTCCAGCAGGCCGGTGTGGACGTTGAGCAGGAGCCCTTCATCGTGCAGCCGGGCGATGGCGCCGGTGAACGGCGACAGGGGCACGGTGCCGTCAGCGTCGCAGCCGCCGCTCACCAGGACGCCGGCGGCGCCCCTGCCGCGGAGCCCAAGGCCAACGTCGAGCAGACGCTCCGGCGTATCGGCCGGCAGCATGCCCCTGAGATACCGTCCACGGCAGTGCTCACACTGCAGGGCGCATCTCTCCCCCGTGACGGAGACGGCTGGAAAGGCCGTCCCGGGGCGGTACACGGTGAACCTCTTGGACATCGTAAGGGTTAAGGCGAAGGAGACCAAAAGATTTAATGATACGATGAGCTTCGAGGGGCGGGTTATCCATATGAAGGCCTTTAGAGCAACTGGTTCCTTTAAGACCGGCAAGTTCACCTGGCAGAAATACAGCATCGAGGTGGCCGCGATCGACGAGGCGGGCGCCGCTGAGAAGGTCATGTCCGACCTGGGAAGCCGCCACAAGCTGAAGCGCACCGAGATCAAGATCGACGAGCTCAAGGCCCTCAAGGCCGACGAGATCCAGAATCTCACCGTCCAGTACCTCGCTGGAGGAGCTCAATGAACGAGCAGGAGCTGCGCCAGGCGATGTCCGCCCTGGAGGTCTACCGCGTTCAGCTGCAGAGCGTCGCGGAGAACATGCAGCTCATCCAGATCTCACTAGAGGAGCTGGCCAGGGCCCGCGAGACCCTTTCCCAGTACAAGGGCGCCGAGGTCGGTTCGGACATTCTCGTGCCGATCGGCGGCAATTCGTTCGTCTTCGCCAAGGCCTCGGACAA
>DAGU01000056.1:11389-12559 GCA_002498285.1 Methanomassiliicoccus sp. UBA386
TCCAACGAGCTCACCGAGAGCATGCGCAAGCTCACCGAGCGCCGCGAGGCGCTGGAGGCCCAGGCCGAGCAGCTCTCCCGCACGGTCCAGATGGAGATGCAGGCGCTGCAGGGACAGTGAGGTTCCGTGTTCGAGTCTCTCCGCAAGAAGCTCGCCTCCCTGCGGGGCAAGGGCGCCGAGGTGGCCGAGGCGGCGGAGGAGCCGATCGAGGCCCCGGTAGAGAGACCGGTGGAGCAGGCGGCGCCTGAGCCGGAACCGGCGCGGCCCGAGCCTGCACCAGAGCCGGCCGAGGCGGCGGAGAAGGAGAAGCGGAGATTTTTCTCGAGGAAGGAGCCCAAGGCCGCCCCCGAGGCGGCCTCGGCCATTGGCGACACCGGGAAGAAGATCAGCGAGGATAAGCTCGACGACCTTCTATGGGAACTGGAGATGGGTCTTCTGGAAGCCGATGTTGCCCTGCCGGTCATCGAGGAGATCAAGAACGGCGTGCGGGACGACCTCGTGGGACGCCGCATCGGAAGAGGGTACGACCTGGGGGACGCGATCGAGCAGGCGCTCCGGGACGCCATCGCCGGGGTGCTGCAGAAGAGCGAGTTCGACTTTGACGGTTTCGTGCTCGGCCGCAACAAGCCCGTTGTCATCATGTTCGTCGGTATCAACGGAACGGGCAAGACCACGGCCATAGCCAAGATCGCCAACCGGCTTCAGAAGAGCGGCATGACTACCGTGCTCTCCGCCTCGGACACCTTCCGGGCGGGGGCGATCGAGCAGCTGTCGGTGCACGCCGATCGGCTGGGAACGAAGATCATCAAGCATCAGTCCGGCGGCGACCCGGCCGCCGTGGCATACGACGCGGTGGAGCACGCCAAGGCCAAGCACCGCGACGTCGTCCTGGTCGATACGGCCGGGCGCATGCAGACCAACACCAACCTGATGGACGAGATGAAGAAGATCAAGCGTGTGGTGTCGCCGCACCTCATCATCTTCGTCGGCGATTCGCTGGCCGGGAACGACGCGGTGGAGCAGGCGGTGGCGTTCGACAAGGCGGTCGGCGTGGATGCCATCATTCTCACCAAGATCGACGCCGACGCCAAGGGCGGGGCCGCGCTGTCGATGGCGCATGCCATCGGCAAGCCCATAGCGTTCGTGAGCAACGGGCAGGGGTACGAGGAC
>DAGU01000048.1:0-2490 GCA_002498285.1 Methanomassiliicoccus sp. UBA386
AGGTAGTTGTTCCCCTGCCGGGACATGGTCCTATAGCCCCGACGGCGATAGAACTCCATGGCCGGACGGTTGGTGAGCTGCACCCACAGCTCGATCAGGCTGATCCCGCGGGAGAGGGCGAGATCCTCGATACGCTCCATCATGGCCGTGCCATATCCCTTGCCCTGGTGACCTTTCTTCACCTGGATGGCATTGATGAACGATCTTCCTTCCTGCATTTCCACCGAGTAGTAGCCGATGATCTCGCCTCTGGCCTCGACCACCTCGGTGTATGCGGCCGGTCCCATTATTGCGCGCAGGACCTCCTCATCCCTCAGCTCCACCCCCCATGAGGCGAGGATTATCGAGGCCATGTTCTCCTGGCTCATGGTCAGAAGGGCAGGCAGGTCCCGACGAACCATCTCCCGGTATACGGCATCGAGCATCGAAGCGTCCGTATGGATGGAGTCGATAAAATATTGGCGGAGCCTGGCCCTTTCTGCCCGCGATTGTTTGGCGTTGCACTTATATAGGTTGTCGGTCGTCAAGAGGTTCGAGGTAACTCATATGGTCGAGGTAAGCGCTGAGGCTGTAAACTTCATCAACGACCTGCTCCAGAAGAATGACAAGGCCGGATACGGCATTCGCATCTACCTTGCAGGCATGGGTTGCTCCGGTCCGCAGTTCGGAATGGCGTTCCAGGAGAAGGTAAAGGAAGGCGACCACGAGCAGAAGGCGAACGGGTTCTCGTTCTTCTACGACGACGAGACCGCCGAGATGCTTGAGGGATCGACGGTGGACTACATCGAGACCCCTGCCGGCTCCGGGCTCATCGTGAACAATCCCAACGTCAAGTCCTCCTGCGGCGGCTCCTGCGCGGGCTGCCACTGAGCCGGCCGACGTTGCTTGTTCGGTCAATCCCTTCCATCACCTCTTCTTTTAAACCGACATTATTTTATGCAATAGGCCTCCACGTCGTCACCCGGAGGTGGCAAGATGGAGATGGAATGTCCCCGATGCGACTTCGTTGCCCGCGGCGCCGATGAGGCCGAGGCGAAAGAGCACCTCAAGGAGCACATGAAGAACGTCCATCAGATCGACGAGGGCGGGTTCGAGAGCATGCTGGAGGGGATGAAGGAAAAGATCACCAGCATATTCAAGAGGTAAGGATAAGGCCTTCGGAGACATATGTCATCCATGGCGGGAGAAGCCGCCTGAGGAAGAGATATGTGCGGAAGGTTCACGCTGGGCGAGGTTAAGGAGCTGGCGGTCCGGTTCTCGATCGATCACCCCTTGGTCGACGTGCCCAGGCCGCGCTACAACATCGCGCCCGGCCAGGACGTTCCCATCGTCTCGTCGGAAGGCTCCCGCTCCCTGACGCTCATGCGCTGGGGCCTGGTCCCCTTCTGGGCGAAGGACCCCAAGATAGGCGATCGGATGATCAATGCGCGTTCCGAGTCCGTCGCCGAGAAGCCGGCGTTCCGGAGAGCCATGAAGGCGAGGAGATGCATCGTGCCGACCACCGGCTTCTACGAGTGGAAGAGGACCGGGGACGGCAAACAACCATACCTCGCCCGGCTGAAGGACGAACGATTGTTCGGCATGGCCGGACTGTACGAGAGATGGATATCGCCGCAGGAGGCGGAGATGCTGTCTTTCACCATTCTGACCACGGCCGCCAACGGCCTCCTGGCCGACATACACGGCAGAATGCCGGTCATCCTCGACCGCCGGGACGAGGAAACGTGGCTGGCGCCCGGGCCGCTCGACGCGAGCGAGCTTGAGCGGATCTTCACGCCGTATCCGCCGGAGCGGATGGTGGCGTACGCCGTGTCCGCCAGAGTGAACGATGCGAGCGTGGAGGGCGAAGAGCTGATGGCGCCAGTAAAGAAGGCCAACGTCCAGGCCGCCCTGTTCTGAACATAATTTCGGAACGGTCACCATAACTTCTTTACTTGCCCTGCCGCTTGCATCGCCCATGTTCGTCAAGCATCCTCTGATCCGGCCGGACAGTATCGAGTCGAGGGAATACCAGAGGGCGCTGGCGGACATCTGCCTGACGTCGTCCACGCTCGTCGTGGTCCCGACGGGGATGGGCAAGACGGTGGTAGCGCTGCTGGTCATCGCCGACGTGCTGGCCAAGGAGAAGGGCAAGGTCGTGTTCCTCGCTCCCACCAAGCCGCTGGTGGAGCAGCACGCCCGCTTCCTCCGCGACCAGGTCGTGGGGCGATCGGTGACGGTGATGACCGGCGCGGTATCTCCCGAGGAGAGGGAAGTGGAATGGATACAGAACGACATCATCGTCTCGACGCCGCAGGTCATCGCCAATGATCTCCGAAACGAGAGGATCGCCCTGCGCGACGTCCGGCTGATCATCTTCGACGAGGCCCACCGCGGCGTGGGCAACTACGCATACGTTCCGATCGCCGAGGAGTACCGCAGCGTTAACGGCCTCACCATGGGCATGACGGCCTCCCCCGGCTCGAGCATGGCCAAGATCAAGGAGGTGTG
>DAGU01000048.1:2665-3383 GCA_002498285.1 Methanomassiliicoccus sp. UBA386
GTACGTCCACGACATCCACATGGACTGGGTGGAGGTGGAGATCCCGCCGGAGATGAGGAAGCTGTCCGACATTCTGCGGAAGCTTTTCGACCGCTGCGTTCGCTCGATCGTCGAGATGGGGCTGATGACCTCGGCGCGGCCTGCATCCAGGAGGTACCTTCTGGAGGTTCAGGCGGCCATACAGGTCAAGCTGCGCTCGGGGGAGAAGAACGGTTCGTACTACAGGGCGTTGAGCCTCATCGCCATGGCCATCAAGGTCGACCACGCCATGGAGATGGTCGAGACGCAGGGATTGACGGCGCTGCGCAACTACCTGGAGAAGCTCAAGGAGGACGCATCGTCCGAGGAGGGCACCAAGGCGTCCCGGGCCATCGTCGGCTCGGAGGAGTTCGAGAAGCTGGAGCAGATGATGGACGGCCTCCAGATGGAGCATCCGAAGATATCCAGGGTCATGGGCATCGTCAGCCACCAGATCAACGAGAAGCCCGACTCCCGAGTGCTGGTCTTCACCCAGTACCGTGACACCTGCGACATGGTGGCCAACTACCTGTCGCGCATCGATGGCGTCAGCGTGGCCAAGCTGATCGGCCAATCGGGGCGGTGCGGCGAGAAGGGGCTGAAGCAGAAGGAGCAGATCGGGGTCCTGCAGCGTTTCCGCAAGGGCGAGTTCAACACGCTGGTGGCGACATCGGTGGGGGAGGAGGGCCTCGACGTCGCC
>DAGU01000048.1:3596-6347 GCA_002498285.1 Methanomassiliicoccus sp. UBA386
ACGAGGGACGAGGCCTCGCTCAACGCCAGCGAGAAGAAGGAACGGGAGATGCGCAAGCGGCTTCAATCGCTCAAGCGGCAGTGGGACCGGGAGGCCGCCAAGACCAAGAGCTCGGAGGCCAAGAGCACCGCCCCCAAGAAGGGCCAGAACGCCCTGACCGATTTCGTCTGAGCTCCCCAAATTCGATTAAATAGGCCGACGGCATAACCATTTTACATGCTCTACAAGGACCTGGTGAGGGTGTACGAGGCCATCGAGTCCACATCCTCCCGGCTGGAGATGACCGAGATCCTGGCCGGACTGTTCCGTTCATCCGACTGCGCCCACATCCGGCGCATCGTGTACCTTACCCAGGGCAATCTGGTCCCCGAGTTCTATCCTGAGAAGCTAGGCCTCGCCGACAAGCTGTACCTCCGCACCCTGTCCATGGCCTCCGGCGCCAAGGAATCGGAGGTCAGGCAGCTGTGGGCCAAGGAAGGCGACCCCGGGACCGTAACGGAGAGGCTGTTCCAGACCAAGCGGCAGACCACGCTGTTCTCCAGTCCGCTGACCCTCGACCGCGTGTACGATTCATTGCTCAAGATCGCCCGCTCCGAGGGGAGCGGCTCCCAGGAGCTGAAGATGCGTCTGCTGGCCGACCTGCTGCACGACGCCACTCCGGTGGAGGCGAGATACCTGGCGCGCATAGCCACCGGCCGCATGCGGCTTGGGGTGGCGACGCAGACCGTCCTGGACTCGCTGGCCCAGGCGTTCGCGACCAAGGCGGACAAGCCAGCGGTGGAGCGGGCGTTCAACGTCACTTCAGACCTCGGCATGGTCGGCGAGGTGTTATGCAAGGAAGGGCTGGAAGGATTGGAGCATCTGCACGTCACCGTCGGTAACCCCCTCAGGGCGATGCTGGCCGAGCGGCTGCCGTCGCCCGAGGAGATCCTTGAGCGCATGGGCGGCCGGGCCATGTTCGAGTACAAGTACGACGGCCTGCGCGTCCAGGCGCACATCGACGGCGATCGCATCAAGCTTTACTCGCGCCGCCTGGAGGACCTCACGGGAGGCTTCCCGGACGTCGTTAAATCGCTGGAGAAGGCGTTCCGGGGAAAGAGCGCCATCGTCGAGGGCGAGTGCGTCCCAGTGGACATCAACACCGGGGAGCTGCTGCCGTTCCAGGAGGTCTCCCACCGCCGCGGGCGGAAGCATGGCATAACCGCCGCCATTGAGGAGTACCCTGTCCGGGTGCACCTCTTTGACTGCCTGTACCTGGACGGAGAGGACCTCACAGAACTGCCGCTGCCAGACCGCAGGACCGCCCTGACACGCTGCATCGAGGTGAACGAGGACGTCCGGTTCTCAGAGGCCAGGGTGCTGGACAACGTCGAGGACGTGGAGAGGTTCTTCACAGAGGCGCTGACCGCGGGCTGCGAGGGGCTGATGGCCAAGTCGATCAACCACGACTCGGCGTATCGGGCCGGGGCGAGGGGCTACCAGTGGATCAAGTACAAGCGGGAGTACCGTTCGGAGATGAACGACACCGTCGATCTGGTGGTCGTCGGAGCGTTCCACGGACGAGGTAAAAGGGGCGGCCTGTACGGCGCGCTGCTAATGGCCACCTACAGCTCGGAGACGGACCGCTTCGAGACGGTGTGCAAGCTGGGCAGCGGCTTCGACGACGCTACCTTGGCCGCGCTGCCTGAGAGGCTGGACCGCCACCGGCTGTCGCAGAAGCATCCTCGCGTCGATTCCAAGATGAACGCCGACGTGTGGTTCGAACCGGCCGCCGTCCTTGAGGTCCTGGGGGCCGAGCTCTCTCTGTCGCCCATACACACCTGCGCCTTCGGCAGGGTGCGCGATGACGCTGGACTGGCGATCAGGTTCCCGCGTTTCACCGGCGTGTTCCGCGACGACAAGGGGCCGCGCGACGTCACCTCCAGCCAGGAGCTGCTCTCCATGTACGAGGCGCAGCGGAAGAAGTAGGGCGTTGAGTTCGAAGCGCGTCCGAAGGCCGCCGGTGCCGGCCGCTGATGAAGCGCCCACGATGCTGCCATGCCGCCTTGCCCCTCCCCGGCCATTCCTCAGGATGGCCGATATGAAAGCCTTTATAGGCGAGCGGAATATTGGACGCCTTTATGGAACTTCATCTCCTCGAAAAGGATAAGGACTCCGTAACGGTCCAGATCCGCGACGCCAACATGACGGTGATCCAGCCCCTCGTCAACGAGCTCTTGGAGGACGATGGCGTGGCCGAGGTGAAGTACAACACTGGCCACCCAGAGCTTGACCTCCCGGTGCTGTACGTCAGGGTAAAGAGCGGAAAGCCCCAGACCGCGCTCAAGCGGGCCGCCAAGACCATCTCCAGCGAGTTCAGGGAAGCCCGGGAGAAGCTCGAGAAGAGCAAGTGAACATGATGGAAAGCGGCCCCCAGGAGGCCGCCATCGGCCTGGAGGTGTACTACACCAACGCCCCGGGCACCGGCGGACGTCTGAAACGCACTCCAGAGGATTTTCAGGTGGAGGAGGTCTCGGCCTACCCACCCCGCATCGAGGGCGGGCCGGTCACCATCGCCAAGGTGACCGCCACGAACTGGGAGATGAACCGCCTGGTGCGCCAGCTGTCCAAATCTCTGGGCATCGGACGGGAGCGCATCGGATTCGCTGGCACCAAGGACAAGAGGGCGGTGACCTCTCAGCTCATGTCCTTCCCGGTCCCAGCCGAGCGGTTGATGGAGCTTAACCTTCACCAGATCGAGATCTCCGAACC
>DAGU01000048.1:6554-8993 GCA_002498285.1 Methanomassiliicoccus sp. UBA386
GGGTCTCGGACACCGAGCTGCGCGGCGAGGAACTGGCGAACGCCGTCGCCGCCACCGGGGAGCAGCTGCAGGCATTGGGAGGCTTCCCCAACTTCTTCGGCGTCCAGCGGTTCGGGGCGGTGCGGCCGATAACGCACGAGGTTGGCAAATGGATCGTCAAGGGCGACCTGGAGCGTGCCGTGATGACGTACGCGGCCAATCCTCTTCCTCACGAGAGGGAGGATGGTCAGGAGGCCAGGGCCCGGCTGCAGAAGGAGAGGGACTTCGAGGCCGCGTTGGAGTACTACCCCAAGATCATGACCTTCGAGAGGACCATGATCGGCCACCTGTCACGGGCGCCGGGCGATCACGCCGGAGCGATCTCCACCCTGCCCTCCAACCTCCAGATGATGTTCGTGCACGCCTACCAGTCGTTCCTGTTCAACCGCATGTTGAGCGAGCGTGTCCGCCGGGGCCTGCCGTTGGACAGGCCCCTCGTCGGCGACGTGGTGCTGCCGGCCGACCGGAACGGCCTTCCGCAGCATGACAGCGGCGTCCCGGTAACGTCCTCCAACCTCGATCTGGTGGAGAAGCAGGTGCGCCAGGGGAGGGCCTTCATGAGCGGCGTGCTCTTCGGCACCGAGTCGGTGCTGGCCGAGGGGGAGATGGGCGAGATCGAGCGGTCGATCATCGAGCAGGAGGGGCTGCGCAAGGAGGATTTCATGGTCCCTCCGTTGCATATGTGCTCGTCCAAGGGCACCAGGAGGGAGCTGCTAGGCGTCGTCAAAGACCTGCGCTACAAGGCCGAGGAGGATAGCGCCACGTTCTCCTTCACCCTCAACAAGGGCTGCTATGCCACTTCGCTCCTGAGGGAGTACCTCAAGAAGGAGTGCCTGATGGACTACTAGCCGCTGACGCTGAGAACGCCGGCAGGGTTCGGACATCGCCGGGCCGTACAGATATGGGGCTGATGCAGAAGCTCCTGGTCAGCTCTCGCATACCGGGATGTCGAGCAGCTGGAGTCTGCGTAGATGCGCCTCCGGGCGCATCCCGGGGATGATAGGCGGCGTCGAGCGATTCATCGCCAACCTCGTTCGCCGTCCTGCATGGCATTCCCGTGCCGCTCGCGGCGCGCGGTCGGCTTCAGCCTCAGCATCGCGGCGGAGGCCCGCTCCCCGCGGCCTGTCGCGGGATCGCCTTCCAGATGGCCGGCCATTCTGCTTTTTACGGGGGGGCAGTGGACGTCGGCTCTACGGCGGTGCACCGACCGCTTTCCCCAGGGCCGAACGGCTTCGTTCAATTATGCGGCAGCGGCCCGGTGGCCGCCGAGATACGCTCGATGGGCGAGGGGGCGGGGGCCGCTGAGCGGGCGGCCCCACTGTTCCAGGCCCTCACAGGCGGCTCAGGTCCCTGGCGGCCCCGCCCTCCTCATCCTCCTCGGGCTGGTCGAGCAGTGCGCGAAGCCGTTCCATCTTGTCCTTCTCCCCGTTCTCCTTATCGCTGACCTCTCTTTCCTGGGGGATTATCTCCTCAGGGGCCGGCTCGTCCTTCGGCCCCTCCGCGGGTGGAGCCTCATAGGCCATGGCGGCCGCCACCAGGGAGCTGGCGCCCTTCCTCCTGGGCGCAGCGGCCGGCTCGGCCACACGCCGCTTGGGCACTGGTTCCGACGTTGGTTGCACGGGCGCCGGCTCGGCCGCCGGAGCGGACTGGAAGGTCTGTATGGTCGGCTCGGCCGGACGGTCAGGCTTCATGACCTGCTCCGCAATCCTGATCGCCCGTTCCGACATGGCGTCGCGGTTGGTCGGCCTGGATCTCACCTTGGCGCGGGAGTCGGTCTTCTCCGCATCCGCCAGACGCTTCTGCGCCCATCTCTTCTGGATGGCAAGGCGCTGCTCCTCGGTCTCGATGACATCCGAATCGTCGATCGCCTCCTTCGATCCGTCGACAAAGCTCAGCGGCGTATGGCATCGGGGGCATTCGATCACCTTGGTGCACTCCATGCAGAAGAGGGTGCCGCAGTTGGGGCACACCGTCACGGCCGGTTCGCCGTGGAAGATGCAGTTGCGTCGGTTGTACCTGTCCGTGTTGGGGTAGTACTTCACGGTGACGGCCTTGGAGCGATCCACCTGGGGCGGAGCGGCCTCGGCCTTCCTTCGGCTTCGGAAAAATCCCATCTCTTCATTCTCCATCTTGTTGGTCGGAGCCCAAGATGCTCGTTCCGCTGGCGTTTCAACCGGAGGCTCGTACGCCAGCCCGGCCGCCTCCTTGACCCTCGCACGGGGCGGCGACGGCTTCGAGGTGGCGATGGGCGCCTCGACGGCATTCATCATGCTGACCAGACGGCGGGCGGTGTACAGCCCGATGCCCATGTTCTCCATGAGGGCGAGGGTGGAGCGGCTTCCGGAGGGCAGCGCCATGGCCGATCGGAGCAGCTTCTCCGTCCGCGTGTCCGGACGCTCC
>DAGU01000048.1:9103-9508 GCA_002498285.1 Methanomassiliicoccus sp. UBA386
CGGGAAAGTCCATGGCATTGACCTTCTCGATGTATGCCAGGACCTTCTTGGCCCTCTGCACATCGCGGTCGGGCATGCACATGTAGGCCTCGGCGAGGCGCAGCCCCTGCCTGGTATAATCGGGGTTGCCAAGAGTGGCGAGCAGCACGTCCCTGGAAAGCTCCTCGTAGGCCTGGAACCTCTCTTCATCCATGGAGTCGATGTCGATCGCCTCCTTAGTCTGCAGATAATTTGTCACGGCGTCCAGGGAAGAGAAGGGGAGGCCGCATTCCTTGAACGCCTCCTCTCTCGTCACCCTGCGGTTCTGGCGATATTCGAACTCCAGCACCTTGGCCGCATAGATGCTTATGTCCCTTTCCCTGAGCTTCTGCGCCAGCGTGGCCATGCTCTCCTGGGCCGAGGGCA
>DAGU01000048.1:9724-12135 GCA_002498285.1 Methanomassiliicoccus sp. UBA386
AACTTGTCCTGCGGCTCGTTGGCCAGCACGGTGTCGAAGCAGCGGAGGGCCTCCTCGTCCTCGCCCAGCTTCTCCAGCAGGGCGGCCTGGTTCAGCCATGCCCGGTTGTTGGTGCTGTCCAGCCTGATGGACCGGCCCAGCGAGCGGACCGCCTCCTCCACCTTGCCCATCTTGGCCTGCACGATGCCGATGCGCATCCACAGAGCCGCATCGTCTTCCTCCAGCTCGGCGGCATGCATGTATGAGCCAAATGCTTCCTCCGTCCGGCCGAGCTCCTCCTCCGCCCGGCCCTTGGAGCGCAGCAGGGTAGCGGTGCCAGCCCCCAGCTCCAGGGCCCGGTTGTAGCACTCGACCGCATTGACCTTGTCGCCCGTCTTGAAATGGACGTTGCCCTTGTACTTCCAGACCTCTCCGTTCTGCGGGTCGATCTCCAGCGCCCGGTCCAGCGCCTTGGTGGCCTCGCCGTAGCGGCCCTGGGTGGCCAGCGCGCGCCCCCGGTCCATATGGAACGATGCATTGGACGGATCGCCATTGACGGCCTGGTCGAACGCCGCCAGCGCGCCAGCCGGGTCCCGCCCCATGAGCAGGGCGCGCCCCTTGTTGTCCAGTATGATCGGGTCGGAGGGGTCGAGCTTCCAACCCTGGTCGAAGGCCTGGGCCGCCTGGGAGTACTGCTCCAGCTGCATTAGCGCAAGTCCGAGGCGGTTCAGGACGCCCCGGTCCGAGGGATCCGTCCGCAGGGCATACTGGTACTCTGTGGCCGCCTCCTCGATCCTTCCCAACGCGGAGAGGGCGTTCCCACGGTCCACGTGCGCATTCTTGTTCAGGGGGTCGATCTGCAACAACAGATCGCAGATGGCGATCACCTCCTCGTGATCGCCCTTTGCGATGAGGACATCCTTCTTGCGTTCCAGCGTCTCAATGTCGCGCGGCTCGTCGTCCAGCACACGATCGTACGCTCGGATGGCATCGTCGTTAAGGCCGATCTCGCGGAACGCGGCGGCCTTCTCCATGAAGACCCCCTTGTTGCGCGGGTCCAGTCGCAGGACCTGATCGGCCACGGCGATCATCTCCTCGTACTTCCCCTGGCCTTTCAGGGCGGCCATCTTTGATTCCAGCACGTCAACGTCCTTGGGACCCATGGCGAGCGCCCTGTCGAAGGCGGAGACCGCTTCTGAGAACAGGCCGATGCGCAGAAGCGCCTTGCCCCTCTGAACATGGGCGTAGCGGTTCACGGGGTCCAGGCGGATGACCTGCTCGAACGCCTCTATCGCCATGCTGTAGCGCTCCTGCAGCACCAGGGCCACACCCTTGCTGGTCCAGATGTTGAAGTCGTTGGGATCCAGCTTCAGGGCCTGCTCGTACGACACCACCGCCTCCTGCGGACGGTCGTCGGACACCAGGGCAAGGCCTCGGGACCACCACAGCAGCCGGTTGGCCGGATCGAGGGAGATCGCCCGCGCCAGCGCCTCGGCGGCCTCGGCGAACCTTCCCATGGCATACAGCGCATCGCCCTTGATGCTCCAGAACTCAGGCTCCTGAGGGAACAGCTGGGTGCCGGAGATGGCCTTGTTCAGGGCTTCCTCATGCCTCTTCTGCGAGTATAGCACCAAAGTAAGGTCTCGGAAGGCATCCTGGTTGGCCGGCTCCTCCCGCAGCACATCCTGGTAGACCTTCACGGCCTCGTCCTTGCGTCCCAGGCGGTTCAGGGCCACCCCCATGTCCACCATGGCGACGGCGTTCCGGGGATCGATCTCGATGATCTTCTCAGCGGTGGCGAGGACATCGCGGTCCCTCTCCAGGCCCTTGTACGATTCCTTGATGGCGGTGAGGACGGCCAGCCGGTCATCGTGGGACTTGAGCGCCCGCTCCAGCGCCTTGAGGCCCTCCTGGAACCGCATGGCCTTGTTGTACGCCACGCCCAGCGCGTACAGGGTCTCGCCGTCATTGGGGCGCTGCTCCAGAAGGGCCTCGCACTCCTTTACGGTGTCGTCCATGAGGCCCAGGGCGATGGTGGCATCACGGCGCATGATCATCAGGTCAGACTCCCGGGGGAACTTCCCGAGGGCGACGGCCACCGCGTCCATGGCATCCCTCGGCCGGTCAGCCTTCAGCAGGCAGGAGACGTGCGCCTTGTAGGCGGGCAGCTCGGGAGTGATGCTTATGACGACCTTGGCGGCATCAGCGGCCTCGGACCATCGGCAAAGCGCGCTCAGGACGCGCAGATGGCCCTCCGCGGCCTTCAGGTCCTTGGAGTCCAGCGAGACCGCCTGTTCGTACACCTTGGCCGCCTCATCCAGACGTTCCAGGGATTCCAGCACCGCGCCGATCTCCAGCCAGGTCTCCTTCCTCTCCACGTCCGCCCGGAGGGCCTCCTTGTAGTACTTGACCGATGGCTCGAGCTGCCCGCT
>DAGU01000076.1:0-256 GCA_002498285.1 Methanomassiliicoccus sp. UBA386
GTCAGCTGGGAGTCCAGGCTGTCCAGCGGCCGAAGCCGGTATATCTTGCGCCCCAGGGTCTTCATGATCTCCCATCCTCCGGCCACGGTGCCGGCGGCCATCATGGCCGCGCATGACGCTCGCACCCACAACGGGATGTCGTCCGTTCCGACCAGTCCGGCGGACATCAGCGCCAATACGATGATCCCCATCTGCTTCTGCGAGTCGTTGGAGCCATGGGCAAAGGCCAGCATACCGGTGGTGAGCCACTGCGCGC
>DAGU01000076.1:401-3114 GCA_002498285.1 Methanomassiliicoccus sp. UBA386
CAGCAGGTGCCTCGTGACCGTCCGCTTTGCCGGGCGGAGAAGGAGGGCGCTGATCTTTCTCAGGGCATACCCTCCGACGAAGCCGACCGCCACCGACGCGATGAGAAGCAGGACGATCCTGGTCAGGCCGACCAGCTCCCCCGAGGCCAGCTCATCGATCCCCCAGGCCACGCTCCCCAGCCCGGCGCCGGCCGCGGCCGCTCCCGCCAGACCCCCGACGAGGGAGTGCGTCGACGATGACGGCAGCCCCTTCTTCCAGGTGAATATGTTCCACAGCGTGGCTCCCACCACGGCGGCCAGCATCACCTCGCTGAGCAGCAGGCCGGGCTGGATGTCGACGACATGCATCATGGTGAAGGCCACCGCGCTGCCGCCCAGCATGGCGCCGGTCAGGCCCAGCAGGGCCGCGTAGATCACTGCCGATCGGGGAGAGGCGGCCCCCGAGGCCACCATGGTGGCGGCGGTGGAGGAAGCGTCCTGGACGCCGTTGGTGTACGCGAAGACCAACGCCAGCAGGACGGTCGCCGCGGCCAGGACAAGAGCGTCCATCAGCTCCCACCAGGCTGCGACGGGGCGGTAGGCAAGGCCATCAGAACCGTGACCTCAGAACCACTATGCCTTCCTGGCGGTTGATGTCGATCGAACGCTTCTCGGTCATGTGGGCGGTGCCCCTCATCTTCAGCACCTCCAGGTATTTGCGGCGCGCTCCCTCTTCCTCGCTCATCATCAATAGGATGATGCCGTCCACGGCGTATGAGATCTCGGCCGGGTAGAGCTCGCCGGGCGGGACCTCGCCCGTCACCAACGTGGTGGCGTTCCAGTTCTTCAGGCGGTTGGTGAGGTCGAAGAGGAAGGAGCGGTAGTTGCCGACCAGCATATCTCCCAGCACCGATAGCGGATCTATCACGATGCGCTGGGGCATGACCTCGGCGATCCTGTCCTCCATGATCCTGAGCAGCTCGGACGGCTCGGCCTCCCTGATGACGGTCCCTAGGTCGTGATATACGATGGCGTCGCCGAACAGGTCGGGATCGACGAACTCGAACTGCGAGGCGTATCTCAACATCCATTGGGTCGGTTCGGAAAGCGTGGTGAACAGCAACCCCCGCTCCCCCTTGGCGGCACCCTCCGTCAGGAACCTGAGGGCGAAGGTCGTTTTGCCTGTCCCCGCGGCCCCGGCCACCAGGACGACCGACGGGAAGGGGAGCCCTCCCTCTATCATCTCATCCAGACCTGGTATGCCGGAGGTGAGGCGGACCAGGCTGCCTGCCTGCGATCTCCCGATGTTCATGGATTCACACCTCGATATCTGGTCCCGGATATGGTCCTCCGCCCCTTGTCGGAGGCGCTTGTCCCCTCCGGCTCTCGCGACTCGCGCAGCGATATCACGTCGTCCGCCCGGGACAACACCGTATCGTACAGCAGTCCGTTCCGCTCCCTGTCCACGACCATCGGGACCAGGGCGTTCCAGCGAGCGGTCATGACGGAGATGAATTTGTTGACGAACGCCTCCACCGCGGCGTAGCTGTTGAAGGGCAGCAGGGCGGCGAGATTGTCGATCATGACGAAGCCGACCTTGTCGACATCTATGCCGGGGATCTCGCCGGTGTGCATTCCGGCGATGGCGTCGGGGAGGCTGTCGATGTGGAACGGCGCATCGACGTAGCCGGCCCGTGCCAAAGCTTCCTTTTGGTCACCGGACAGCCTTCCGATGGCATCTATGAACACCAGCCCGTCCATGGACACCTGGTGCATGCGAAGCAGATGCGCCATGTACTGGTGGGGGCGGTCCACCGTTATGAAGATGCCTTCCAGCCCCCTGTCCTCGAGCAGGCCCTTGAGCAGCACCAGGTTCATCCGCACGAACTGCGTCGAGTCGGCGTCGAAGAGCACTGCTCCGCTCGTCCTGGGGCCCAGCGAGGCCATTGCTGTACGGACCAGAGACCTGTCCCGCTCGTTCATCGACAATCATCCTCTGATTATTTTCTCACGGTTATAATGCCTATCGGAGGATTATCTGTCGATGCATGGGACTTTTAATACCTGGACCGTCTCGACAGACCTCACCGGCTTCTAGAGGGCGCAATGGTAATAACAATGTTTAAAATATTATGATTATTTATTTTAATAAGTAATAACTATGGGCTCAGATATGTGCGAAAAATATGAGCGCACTTCAAGCGGCCCTCGAGTTCATTCCCGGCGCCATCATCGCCATCATCGTCATCTCTAACCCGGTGTCGACCTTGGCCATGTTCTACACCTTGACGGAGAGCATGTCAGAGAAGGCGAAGCTACGGACCGCCAAGAAATCGTCCCGCTACTCGCTGAGCATCCTGCTCTTCTTCGCGATAACCGGGATGATGTTGTTCCAGATATTCAGCTTCAGCGTGGGCGCGTTCCGCATAGCGGGCGGCATCCTGCTCATCGCCACCGCCCTGGACATGCTGTACCCCAAGGAAGGCGTGGACACGGTTGCGGACCCGACCAGGGACATCTCCCTTATACCCATGGCCATTCCGTTCATCAGCGGGCCGGGGACCATTGTCACCGTTGTGGTGCTGACGTCCACCGCCAAGAAGCTGGCCGGTGGTGACGCAGGCATCGCCGCAGTGGCCTACAGCGGGGTTTTCCTAGGGATCATCATACTCATATCGATCTCGTACTTCGTGATGGTCCGCTCGGAAAAGCTGTTCTCGTTGATGAGGGAGGA
>DAGU01000076.1:3394-5506 GCA_002498285.1 Methanomassiliicoccus sp. UBA386
CCGCCCCCGCAATATATTCCTATCTGATGCCCTTTCCCCGAGCGATCATGTTCAGCCCCGGGGACGTCGCCGGCCTCGTCCTGGTGTACGCGTACGTGGGCCTGGTCGTCTCTCTGGCGGCATGGGCGAGGAAGCGCATACCGGACCTGGATTACAGGAAGGTCATCCACATCCTAGTGGGCAACATAGTGTTCCTGTGGTGGGTCTTCGACGACCGCTGGACCATGGGGCTCCTGGCCGCGCTTCCGTTCGTGTTCCTCCTGCTGATGGTCACCCCCGGCTCCCCGCTCAAGGGCCTGACCGGCTCGTTCCTGGACGAGGCCACCGAGCAGGGCCACGGCTACGGGCTGGTGTACTACGCGGTGTCCTGGACCCTGCTGGCCCTGCTGCTTTTCGACAACCGCATGGTGGGTGGCATAGCCATCGTGGCGATGTCGTTCGGGGACGGCCTGGGGGGATTGCTGGGCAAGAGGTACGGAAGAAGAAAACTGTACCGCGAGAAGACCTGCGTGGGCACCATGGGAGTGTTCCTGGGCACCACGATCTCGTCGCTGGCGGTGATGGCCTTCTACACCAGCCTGGGCGGTTACCTGCCGCAGCTGGGGGCGCCGGAGCTGGCGCCCGTATCGGCGGTGGCGGCCGCCCTGGTGGCCGGCGCATTCGTGGCCATCGTGGAGCTGTTCTCGCCGGGTGAATATGATAATCTCATCGTGCCGCTGAGCACCGCGGCGCTTATGCTTCTGATAGGGCTGTGACATGCGCTTCATCGTGGTGGACGGGATCGACGGATCGGGAAAGAGCACGGTGGCGGGATGGGTGTCCCGCTACTACACGTGCCGGGGAGAGAAAGTAAGAGTGCAGCACCATCCATCGGGACGCCCCATGGGCCGCCTTTCCGCCAGGTTCCTGCGTGGAGACGGCAGGCTCATGTACCTGCTGTCCTCGGCGTTCTACATGCTTGACGTCCTTGGCTCGGTGGTCCGCCTCCCCCTGTGGAGGCGGCGCTACGATACCGTGGTCTTCGTACGATATCTGCTGGCCACCGCGTACCTACCCGATCGCCTGGCCCGCTTCACCTATGAGATCTTCGTCCGCGTTCTTCCCGTACCCGAACGGCTGCTCCTGGTGGACGTGGAGCCGGAGAGCGCCCTGCGCAGGATCGAGACGAGACGGCACGAGGAGGAGATGTTCGAGAACCTGCCCGCCCTGGTGATGGTCCGAGAAAGGGTCCTTTCCCTCGCCGGCGAGTGGGAGGTCCTTGACAACAACGGATGCGAGAGCGGGTCCATGCAGCGCCTGGAGGACATCCTGGCAGCATGGGACGAGTGAACGGTCATTTCTCCGGCTCCAGATGGATGATGACCTGTAGATGGGGAAGCCTCTTACGTATCTCTTCCTCCAGATGCTCGGCCAGGTCATGGGCGTCGTCCACGCGCATGTCCCCCTCCACTGCCAGATGCAGTTCGAGATAGTTCTTCGCCCCTCCTCGGCGGGCCCTCAGGGCGTGGAATTGCCGGTATTCTGGGGAGTGTTCCCCCAGCACCTCCCGCACGATGCGCTCCTCCTCGGGAAGGATGTTCTCGTCGAGCAGGTCGGCGGACGCCTTCATTATCAGGCGGACCCCCGAGAAGACCGTGTACGCGGCCATGACCAGGGCGATGATGGGGTCGATCATCGTCAGCCCGGTGAGGAACATTATGACGAGGCCGATGAGCACTCCCGCGTTCGACACCACATCGGTCCGCAGGTGGGTGGCGTCGGCCTCCAGGGCTATGGACCGTTCGAGGCGGGCCGTGCGGAAGAGGTACGACGATACCGCCAGATTGACCGCCACGGCCACGGCCATCACGGCTATGCCGAGCTCGAGCATCGCCGGCTCCTCGCCTCCTATCAGGCGGCTCACCGCCTCGCGGGCCACCGCCGCCGCGGCCAATATGATGATCAGTCCGACGATGACCGAGATGAGGTTCTCCACCTTGGAGTGGCCGTAGGGATGCCTTTCGTCGGGCGGTTCCATGGACCTCCTGACGGCGTAGAGCGCAAGGAGCGAGGCCATAAGGTCGGTGACGGAGTCGACCGCCTGCGAGATGATCCCGATGGATTGGGTGGTCA
>DAGU01000076.1:5701-11481 GCA_002498285.1 Methanomassiliicoccus sp. UBA386
CTAGTGCGAGAACGGATGATAACAAATTTCCGCCCCCCGCTCGCATGCCGGCCTCAGGATAATTCTTATATCGGTTTTCGGCGGTGGGGACGCCCGTCTAGGTGAAGTTATGAAACGCAGAGCGGTACAGGATATTAGATTGGACGGAGCCATCACCGTGAACGACCTCATCGTGCAGATGAAACAGGGGGGAGGTTTCACCGGCCGCAAGCTCGCCGATGCGGTGGACATCATGGAGGAGATGGTCACCAGGGAGGATTGCTTCACCTTCCTTTCGTTCCCGGCCTGCATCATGGCCACCGGGACCAGGGGCATCATCATCGAACTGGTCAAGAGGAAGCTGGTCGACGCCATCATCACCACCTGCGGGACCCTCGATCACGATCTGGCAAGGACCTGGAAGAAGTACTACCACGGCGACTTCCAGATGGACGACGTCAAGCTGCACCAGCAGGGCGTGAACCGCCTTGGCAACGTGCTGGTGCCCAACGGCAGCTACGGCACGGTGCTGGAGAGGAAATTGACGCCGATGTTCAAGAAGATCCTGAAGGACCGCAGCTCGATCTCCACCAGGGAGATAATTGACGAGGTGGGGGCGAGGATCGACGACGAGGGTTCCCTGCTCCATTGGTGCCACCGCAACGAAGTGCCGGTGTTCGTGCCGGGCATCACCGACGGCTCGTTCGGCAGCCAGCTGTGGATGTATTATCAGGAGCACCGCGACCTGAGGGTGGACCTGTTCAAGGACGAGCAGGACCTCTCGGACATCGTATGGACGGCCAAGGAGACCGGGGCCCTGATGATCGGAGGCGGGATAAGCAAGCACCACACCATCTGGTGGAGCCAGTTCCGCGGAGGCCTGGACCACGCCGTTTACCTGACCACCGCGGTGGAGTATGACGGCTCGCTGTCGGGCGCCCAGGTCCGCGAGGCGGTGTCCTGGGGCAAGGTCAAGGAGACCGCTGACTACGTCACCGTGGAGGGGGACGCCACCATAACCCTGCCTATTTTAGTGGCAAGCGTGGTGGAGAGACTGGAGAACCGATGAGGGCCGCCATCATCCCGGGGGACGGCATCGGACCGGAGGTCATATCGGCAGCGGTGCGGGCCCTCGAGGCCGTTTCGTCGGACCTCGAGATCGAGGAGGCGGAGATGGGCCTGGGGGCGTTCCAGCGCACCGGCACCTATCTTCCCGAGCGTACGTTGGAACTGCTCCGGGACGTGCCCGCGGCGCTGTTCGGCGCCATAACCTCCCCGCTGACGTACGACCCCACGTACCGTTCTCCCCTGCTGCGCATAAGGAAGGAGTTCGATCTGTACGCCAACATCCGCCCGGTGAGGAGGCTTAACGAAGACATCGGACTGGTCGATCTTGATGTCGTGATCGTTAGGGAGAACACCGAGGGCATGTACACCGGGGTGGAGCGCGATGTGGAAGGGGGCGTGGTGACCGAGAGGCTGGTGACCGAGAGGGCGTGCGAACGCCTGGTCGACCGCGCCGTCCAGCTGAGCCGCGAGCAGGGCCGGAGGAAGATCACCTGCGTCCACAAGTCCAACGTGCTGCGCCGCTCCGACGGCCTCTTCCGCAAGGTCTTCTATGAGCGGACCGAAGGGAAGGGCATCGAGGCCAACGACATGTTGGTGGACGCCGCCGCGGCCGCCCTCGTCTCCAAGCCTCAAGAGCTGGATGTGCTCGTCACCCTCAACCTGTACGGGGACATCCTTTCGGACGAGGCCGCCGCCCTGGCTGGGGGCCTGGGGTTCGCCCCCTCGGTCAATATGGGCGATGAGCTAGCACTTTTCGAGCCGACGCATGGCTCGGCGCCCGACATCGCCGGGAAGGGCATCGCCAATCCTACGGCCGCCATACTGTCGGCGGCCATGATGCTGCGCCACCTGGGAAGGGGCGAGGGGGCAGCGAAGCTTGAGAAGGCCATAGAGCGGACGCTTTCGCTCGGTCACCGAACATACGATGCGGGAGGGCGCCTGGGAACGGAGGCGTTCATGAAAAAGTATCTCGAAGTCTTGGGAACGCTCTGAGGGGTCCGAACAGACGGACCAGCTCCTTGCCCCCCTGGTGCATCAGGCTGCGAGCCGCCTCCCAGTAGGTATGCCTTTCACCGTCATTGTCCAGATCGTATCTCTCGAGGCATACCAACGCAACGATCAGGGCAAGGAGCAATCCCGCCTCAACGGACGACAGCACGCCCAAGTACTCGGTCTGCAGCCAGTCCAATGCCAGATGCAACACCCATGCCAGCGCCGGCACGGCCATGCGGAAGCCCATGCAGGCCGGCCCGATGATGATCGCTGCCACCGGACTGTGGAACATCGACTTCCACTCGAGGTCGGAGGCCATGGCGGCCTGGTAGTCAAGCGCTCCGCTCATGCCCCGCTGGCCCAGGAAGTCCGCCATGGCGAAGACATGATCGAGGTCGATAAGGAACCCGAACAGCAGGGCTGCGAACGCCTCCGTCCGGTCAAGCTTGAAAACCTTGCATAGCGCGAGCACGACCAGCAGGTGCACAATGGCTATCATCGGTGATGCGACCATTGAGGTAGGCCGTATTAGAACTTGTCTTTATGATATCAATATAGATACCAGTGACCAAGATCGTGAAAATTTACGCCTGGCTGTTAGATTAAATACCTGGCGATTAACTAGACAATCTGTTGCGATAATGACCCCTGGACGGCTTATAGTGGTTTCGAACCGAGAACCGTACATCCATGAGAGGAACAAGAAAGGCATACGCTGCAAGATGCCGGTCGGAGGCCTGGTGGCGGCCATCGACCCCGTGATGCAGAGGACCAGGGGGGTGTGGATAGCATGGGGCAGCGGGAACGCCGATGTCGAGACGGCCGACGAGAAGGGGCGGATCCTGGTGCCGGAGGACGATCCCCGCTATACGCTCAGAAGGGTATGGCTCGACCCCAAGGAGGTCAATGAGTACTACTACGGCTTCTCCAACCGGATTATATGGCCGGTGTGCCACCTGTTCCAGGAGAAGGCCCGCCTTCTGCCGGAATACTGGGAGACGTACAAGAGGGTGAACCAACGCTTCGCGGATGCCACCTTGGAAGAGGCCCGGCCCGATGACCATATCTGGATACAGGACGTGCATTTCACCCTGATGCCCGCGGCCCTCCGCGAGGAACTTCCCGGGAATAACATAGCCCTGTTCTGGCACATACCCTTCCCGCCGTGGGAGACGTTCTCCTGCATCCCCTGGCGAAAGGAGATCCTGGGAGGAATGCTGGGGGCGGACCTGCTGGGGTTCCACACCGCCTCCTATGTCGCCAATTTCCTCGGGGCCGTGAAGAAGGAGTTCCCGGAGGCGCAGGTCAGCACCTCAGCGGTCAGGTATCGCGGGAGGATCACGAGGGTGAGGGCGTTCCCCATAGGGATCGATTATAACAAATATCGGGAGATGAGCTCGAAGGACAGCCTTCGGCGCCGCGCCGGCCAGCTGCGGAACAAGATAAGCGTGCAGCAGATCATCCTTGGCGTCGACAGACTGGACTACACCAAGGGCATACTGAACCGCCTTCTGGCCTTCGAGAAGTTCCTTGACACCCATCCCAGGTATCTCGGGAAAGTATCCTTCATACAGGTGGCCTCTCCGACGCGGTCGGCCATAAGCGAGTACCGGGAGATGAAGCAGCATATCGAGGAGACGGTGGGCCGGGTGAACGGAAAGTTCCAGCGGCCTCAGTGGACCCCGATAATCTACATAAACAGGCACATGCCCGGGGATGAGATCCTGATGCTGTACCGCATCGCCGACGTGGCCATGGTCACCCCCATCATAGACGGCATGAACCTGGTGGCCAAGGAGTATGTCGCGGTGAACGACAACGGCGTCCTGATCCTGAGCGAGTTCGCAGGCGCCAGCGAGGAGATGGACAGCGCCATCATCGTGAACCCCTACGACCTGGACGGCATGGTCAAGGCCCTGGAGGAGGCGTTGTCCATGACGCCGGAGGAGAGGGCCAGGAACATGGAGCCCCTGCGAGAGCTGGTCAAGGAGCATGACATCTTCTGGTGGCTGAGCTCCTTCCTGGAGGAGTGGGGGGTGGAGCTGAAGATGGACGAGGGTGCGGTCGACGAGATCGTCGCCGGAACAAGGCGAGCGAGGTAGCCATTTGACCGGGCGGGCGCTCGGGCGATAGAGCATTATTAATACTCAATTCAAAATTCACCCGTCATGAAGAAGAACGACGTCATCCTTGTCCTGGCCATCATCCTCATCCCCATCGTGATACTGGGCGCTCTGGCCCTCTTCTGAGCCCCGTCGCTTCTGCCCCATTGCCCATGGGCGGCAGGGATGCTCGATCCGAGGTCCCCTTCAGCCCAAGGAGGGCATTTTTCAGGGACCCGTGGCAAACGTTCTAGTAGCGTGCCTCCGAGGCAAGGGCATGTACGTCGATCATGCGCTCATCAGGCCCCGATCGGTGATGGAGCGCGGCTACCAGAGCGCTCTCGCCCAATCGTGCCTGAAGGCCTCCACCCTTCTGGTCCTCCCCACCGGCCTGGGGAAGACGGTCATAGCGTTGCGAGTGGCGGCGGAGGTCCTCCGCTCCAGGGGAGGAAAGGTGCTGTTCCTCGCTCCGACCAGGCCGCTGGTGGTGCAGACCGCAGATTATCTCAGCGAACACCTCGTCGACAGGTCGGTGGGCATCATGACGGGGACGTCCACCCCGTCGGAGCGTCGGGGGTCGTGGGAACGCAACGACGTCCTTGTCGCCACCCCGCAGTCGGTGGCCAACGACCTCGGGAGGGGCAGCTTCGACCTTGACGGGGTCTCGCTGATCGTGTACGATGAAGCCCACCGGGCGGTGGGAAACTACGCATACGTCAGGGTGGCGAGGTGCAACCGCTCCGCCCTGTCGCTCGGCATGACGGCGTCGCCCGGGGCGACCAGGAAGAGGATCGGCGCGGTGTGCGCCAATCTCGGGCTGAGGGAGCTGGAGTGGAGAGAGGACGACGATGATGATGTGGCGCCACACGTGCATGACGTCGACGTGAGCATCATCGAGGTGGCGCCCCCAGAGCACATGCACGAGGTCCAGGAGCTCCTTCGCCGCCTGCAGGGCCCCAGCCTGGACGTTCTGGTATAAATGCACCTGATGAAGAGCGACCGCCCGGCCACCGTCCCTTACCTGCTGCAGGTCGATAAGAACATACGCTCCCGGATGAGGGGCAAGGGCGGCGGTTATCTTTTCAGGGCCATGAGCGCCAACGCCGCCGCCATCAAGGTGGCCCACGCCATCGAGCTGGCGGGATGCCAGAGCACCGCCGCCTTGAAGAGGTACGTGGAGAAGCTGAAACGGGAGGGGGCGAGCAAGCGCGGCTCCCGGGCATCCAGGCAGCTGGCCGCCTCGCCCGAGCTGAGCGAGATCGAGCGCCTGCTGGAGAATGCCGACGAGCACCCCAAGATGCGCATCGTCAGCGAGCTGGTGGCAAGGCAGTTGCGAAACATGCCGGCGTCAAAGGTGATCGTGTTCACCAACTACCGGGACTCCTGCGATGCGGTGGTCGAGATGCTCTCCTCGCTGCCCGACGTCAGGGCGGCCAGGCTGGTCGGCCAGGCCCGCCGGTTCGGAGACGATGGGCAGAAACAGGAACAGCAGGTCAGGGTGCTGAGGAAGCTGAAGGACGGCATCATCAACGTGGTCGTGGCCACCTGCATCGGGGAGGAGGGCCTCGACGTCGCCAACACCGACCTCGTCATCTTCTACGAGCCGGTGCCGTCGGAGATCCGGAGCATACAGCGGCG
>DAGU01000097.1:0-1740 GCA_002498285.1 Methanomassiliicoccus sp. UBA386
ACGGAGCCCTTTCCGAGGAACACCAGGTCGAAGAACTCTTCGGTCATCTGCTCCAGCTTGAGCAGTCCGGTGTTGTAATAGTGAGATATCGTATAGTATATCGGATAAAGCGTGGAGTCGGAGATGGCCTCGATGATCCACTTGGGATCGAACGGGAACCTCGTTCCAAGCCAGTTGCCCTGGCGGACGCAGGCCCTCTCCCGGAACCAGTCCAGAATGGCCTGCACATTGGTGTAGAACTCAGGCGGCAGGATGTGCATGCTCCGGCAGTGGGCCTTGGTGGCCTCGGTCAGAGCGGCGTTGCCATAGTCGATGAACCACTGGTCAGGGACCTTCTTTATGACCACGGGCTTCCCGCAGCGGCATACGACCTCCTCGGACAGGTCGTAGAACACCTCGGCCTCGCCCGCCTCGATCATCATCTTCTTGATGAGTTCCTTGGCCTCGTCCACCCTGAGGCCGGCGAACTCGGCGCACGTATCGTTCATGCGGCCGGTGTGGAAGCCGTCCTTGTAGATCTGCTTCTTGGCCTCCTCCAGCCTGGGATCGCTTCCATCGGTGATGCCCAGCTTCTCGATCATCTCCACTGCCGGCATGGGGCCGTACCCCTTGGTGTCGATGATCGGTATGGGCTCGATGGCCCTCACCCTCCCGGGATCGAGCCCGTAGCGGGCCATGGCCTCCTCGCTCTCCCTGAGCAGCAGAAGCGCCATCCAATCGTCCGGCGCGTCCGACGGCACCGAGGTGACAAGCCCGGTTCCGACCTCCGGTCTGGCGAACGCGGCCGGCAGCACCGGGATGGAGCGGTGTATGACGGGAGCGACCGCTTCCTTGCCTATGAGCTCGCTGCCCTTCACCGTGCCGATCAGCTCCAGGCCGTCCTTCTGGTAGGACATCTTCTCGTATGACGGGCGGCTGATGACCCATGTCTCATCGCCGCGGCGGACCTTGACATACTCGACCTCAGGGTTCACCCAGAAGTTGGTCTGCCCGTACACCGTCTCCGGTCGTAGCGTGGCGGCGACCAGGAACACGTCGCCGCATCTGAACTTGAGGAGCGTGTACTCGGTGGTCTCGGCGCTTCCCCCCTTGGAGAGGTCGGTCTCGGACGCGTCTATGGCCACCGGGCCGCACTCCACGCACGCCGGGGCGAAATAAGGCTTCTGGATCAGGAGCCCAGCGTCGTTCAGCTTGTGGAACTGCCACTGGATGAACCGCCCGTAGTCGGGGTTGGTGGTGCTGGTGAACCGCCTCCAGTCCGCCAGGAAGCCGAAGCGGCGCCAGTACTGGTTCTGATAGACCTCGTTGAAGAAGTTGACCACGTCCATCGGTTCGGTCAGGTGGGGTATCATGTCCTCCGGGCAGCCGTTGGCCAGAAGGTAGTCGATGGTCTTCGGATCGCGGCCCTTGATGCGCTTGGCCAGCGATATGGCGCCGTTGCCGGTGGCGTGAGTGCCGACGGGGAAGAGCACATTGTAGCCGCACATCCGCTTGTATCGGCCGATCGCGTCGACATAGGTGTAGCCGCGCATGTGGCCTACGTGAAGGTAACCGGTCAAACCTGGGTATGCGAAGATGATCATGAACTTGGGACGGGCGTCCCTCTCTGCCTCGTTTATCCTGGCGGCGTACCATTTCGCCTGCCACTTGGCTTCTATCTCTGTTGTCCAAGCCGACATCTGCACACCTTGAGTGCCTCGGTAATGAGTGATGATATTAATAGGGATGTTCTCGCCAAGG
>DAGU01000097.1:1896-15867 GCA_002498285.1 Methanomassiliicoccus sp. UBA386
CGTCATACCGGCGCGCCCCGTATGACGCGGCATACGCTCCGAATGCCGAAAATAAACCCTTGACGACATTTTATTATACTGCCCGATACATGTCTGGCATGCGTAAATTTATTGGAATCGAAATGGATATGACAATATATGACAAGTGACATATTTTTAAATATAATGTAGGTCATTACAGTCATACCGCCTCTAGAAGGGAGATGTAGGAAAATGGATGGAGAGAGGATCTCGCTGCGGCTTGAACAGGAGGACCTTAGGATGCTTGACGGCTTCCTCGAGGAACACCCCGAGTTCTCCAACAGGTCGCACCTGGCCCGTCTGGCCATACGCGCCTTCATCGAACAGAACGAGGCGCCAGAGGACATCGCCGCCGCACGGCAGCCTTCCAAGGGGAATGCCGTGACGGTCGAGGTGCCCGCCCTGGCGTACATGACCATCGAGTCCTTCATACGGGCAGGGGTTTACAACTCCATGGAGGACGCGGTGGTGGAGTGCCTAAGGGAGAGGTTCATCACCAAGGAGGCCAAGGATAGGATCCTGCAGCAGCAGGCCGAATCCATCCGAGGCGTCGAGCTGTTGGACCGGTAAAGCTCTGTCGGCCTTCGTAGGACAGGTCGGTGGGGATGGGATGCACCGTCTTACGAACTAAACTCCTTAGCGAAAGCAAGAACGGGTGACGGGATGATGACGCACGGAATAAAGAAAGAACAGATAGTCGCGGACCTGGGCAGGAGCCTCATGGAGCCGAAGATCACCGTTGTGGGATGCGGCGGTGCAGGCAACAACATCGTTAACGGCCTCTACTGGAGCAATAAGAGCGTCAACACGGTGGCGATCAACACCGATGAGGCCAAGCTGCAGGAGATCGAGGTCCACAGCAAGGTGCTGATAGGCACCGATGTCACCTACGGCCGGGGCGCGAACGGGTTCCCCGAGGTGGGGGAGCGCTGCGCCGAGCTTGCCAAGGGCGTCATATCCAAGGTCCTGAGGGGCAGCGACATCGTGATCATCGTGGCCGGCATGGGCGGCGGAACGGGCACCGGGGCCGCCCCGGTGGTCGCCGAGATCGCCCGGGAGCTCGATGCCATCACATTTGTCATCGCCATCAACCCCTTCGCCCATGAGGGCGGCCGGCGGGAGATCGCCAAGGAAGGCATACGCAGGCTCAGGCAGGAGACATCCAACGTCATCGTCCTGGAGAACGACCGCCTGCTCAGCCTGGCCGGCGACTGCACCATCTCCGAGAGCTTCAGCGTGATGGAGCGCTCCATCAACAGCCTCATCGGCTCGCTGAGCGAACGGATCACCAGGGTGCTGCAGGAGCAGATCCGCCAGGAGGTCACCGAGGCGCTCATGGAGATGGAGACCGTGCGGGTGGCTCGACCGGCCTCGGTCACCGTGCCGGAGATCATCCGGGCCAAGTCGGTGGCGGCCAACCTGGAGATGCCTTTCACCCCCAGCATGGCTCCTCAATTCCTCACCCGTTAAGGGAATGGGCGTGGAGGGTGTTCCTCCCGCCCCCCGTCATTTTCGCCAAACATTAATCCCCGGTTTTCTCATCTCTCGTTCATGAAGGTAGGCCTCCTCGTCAATCCCATCGCCGGCATGGGCGGCTCCGTCGGCCTGAAGGGCACCGATTCGTCCGAGGTTCTCGAAGAAGCGCGCCGCCGGGGCGCTGTTCCCATGGCGGCGGCGCGGGCGGTCGAGGCGCTAAGGTCGGCCGGAGACCTGGAGGCGTACGAGTTCTACACTGCCGGCAACGGCATGGGCGAGAACGTGCTGAAGAACCTGGTCGAACGCATGGTGGTGGTCTACGATCCTGGCAGGACGACGTCGGACGAGGACACCAGGGCGGCGGCCAGGGCGCTCATGGGCGTCGGCATCGAGGTCCTGGTGTTCGCCGGCGGGGACGGCACGGCCAGGGACGTCATGGACGCCGTCGGGGACCGCGTCACCGTCATCGGCGTCCCGTCCGGGGTCAAGATGCATTCGGGCGTGTTCGCCAACACCCCCCGCGATGCCGGCCTGGTGTTGCGGCGGCTTCGGGTCGATGGACTGCCGTCCCGCCCGGCCGAGGTCATGGACATCGACGAGGCGGAGTTCCGCAAGGGGCGTTTAAGCGCCCGCCTGTACGGCTACATGCTCACTCCCGAGGACCCCGGCCTGATCCAGCCATTCAAGCTGGTATTGGGCGGAGGCACGGAGGAAGAGCATAAAGAGGCCATCGGCCGCTACATCGCCGAGAACCTTCGGCCCGGCACGGTGTACATCCTGGGGCCGGGGACCACCATGGACGCCATCGGCAGGGAGCTTGGCATCGACAAGACGCTCCTGGGCGTCGACGCCGTCAGGGATGGCAGACAGATCGCCAAGGACGCCGACGAGAGGACGCTCCTAGACATTCTTGCCGATGCTCAGGATGCCAGGATCATCGTCACGCCCATCGGCGCCCAGGGCTTCATCTTCGGCCGGGGGGACCAGCAGATCTCGCCCCGGGTCATACGCCGCGTCGGGCTGAGGAACGTCATCGTGGTCGCCACCCCCCTCAAGATGAAGGACACCAAGAAGCTGAGGGTCGACACCGGCGATCCTGCCCTGGACGAGGAGATGCGCGGCTACGGCAAGGTCGTCATCGGCTACGGGACGCAGCTGGTGGCGCCGATCGAGTGAGCTCCTAGCCCTTGACCGCTAGATGCCCCAGCTCGAACGCCCTCACGTTCACGTCCTTCGCCTTGGCCGGCACGGCCTCCAGGAGCGCATCCAGGACGCGCCCCTTGGACAACGGGAACCCCTTAACGGCCGATATGGCCCCAATGAGCACCGCATTGGCGGTTATGGCCCTCCCGGCCTCGATCGCCTTCGCCGTGGCGTCGATGGCCACAACATGGTCGTTCACCGAACGGAGCGCATCGAGGATGTCCCCCAGCGGCGGATATGTGCCTTGTCCGATGGACACGCTGATCGGAACGACAGGAGATGTATTGGTGATTATGCAGCTGTCCCTGTTCACCGACGTGACATTGCGCAGCGTCTCCGCGGGCTCGAAACCCAGCAGGAGGTCCGCTCCGCCCCTCGGAATGAGCGGCGAGTAGATCCCCTGTCCGAGGCGCACCGAGCATTGGACGCTTCCGCCGCGCTGGGCCATTCCGTGAACTTCGGACATGGCCACTTCCATCCCCTCGGCCACCGCGGCGTTGCCCAGGACGGTCGATGCCAGAAGAACTCCCTGGCCCCCGACGCCGACCAGCTGTATGTTGTACTTCATTTCACCACCTCGATGGCGTCCTTGGGACATACCTGCGCGCATACCCCGCAGCCGATGCACATCGTGACGTCGATCCGGACGTCCTTCCCGTCCTTGCTGATGGCCGGGCATGACAGCCTCGATACGCAGGTGTAGCATCGGACGCATTTGTCCTGATCTATGGCGTATGATGAACGTTTGAGGCTTCCCTCCTTGCGCTTGAGCAGCGGGCAGGGATGCTCGGCGATGATCACCGACAGTTCGTCGCTGGCGACCGCCTCCTTCATGGCCTCAATGGTCGCCCCCAGATCATAGGGGTCGACGGTCCTGACGTTCTTGACGCCGCAGGCCCGGACGATCGGCTCCAGCGGGATGGACGGGGTCTCGATCCCGCCATGCTCCCTCCCCACGCCGGGGTTGGGCTGGTGCCCAGTCATGGCGGTCGTCCTGTTGTCCAGGATGACCAGCACGAACCTGTGGTCGTTGTACACGGCGTTGATGAGCGGTGGTATGCCGGCATGGAAGAAGGTGGAGTCGCCGATGAAGGCGATGACCTTTTGGTCAGTGACCTGCGCGAACCCTCCGGCCGCGCCCACGCTGGAGCCCATGCACAGCGTGAGGTCGGCGCACTGCATGGGGGGCTGGACGCCTAGCGTGTAGCAGCCGATGTCGGTCGAGTATATCGCTCCCCGGGGGCCGACGGCCTTCTTTGCGGCATAGTAGGTGGCGCGGTGCGGGCATCCGGCGCACAACACCGGCGGGCGCGGCGGGAGCGGCGTCTTGGGCTGCGCCGCCGCAGGCCTTTCGGGCCTAACGGGCAGCACGTCCTTCAGCGAGAGGATGAGATCGGGAGAGTACTCGAAGGCGCGAGGCAAATGGCCGGTGCGCTTGCCCAGCACCTCGACGTTGACGTGATGCTGCTGGGCGATGCGCCTCACCTCGTCCTCGAGATACGGCTCCAGCTCCTCGAGGATCACCACGCGCTCCTTCCCGGCCAGGAACTTGCGGATCTTCTCCTCCGGGACCGGGTAGGTAAAGCCGAGCTTGAGTATGTCCACATCCTTGAGCCATTCGCGGGCGTAGGTGAAGGCGACGCCGCTGGCGATGACCCCCACCCTGGAATTCGTCCCCAGAATGTAGTTCAACGCCGAGCTCTCCGAGAGCTTGAGAGCGTGCTCCATCCGCTTGAGCTGCTCGATGCGCAGCGTCCGCGCGTTCGCTGGAACGGTGACGAACCGCTGGGGGTCCTTCTCGAAGACGCCTTTGACGACAGGCCTGGGAGCCTTGCGCAGGTCGACGGCGCCGCGGGCATGGTTCACCCTGGTCGTCGTTCTCAGTATGACAGGCACCGACAGCAGCTCCGAGAGGCGGTAGCCCTCAAGGACCATGTCCCGCGCCTCGGCCGGACTGGAGGGCTCCAGCATGGGCAGCAGGCCGAGCTTCGCATAGTAGCGGTTATCCTGCTCGCTCTGGGAGCTGTGGCACGACGGATCGTCGGCCGTCATGACCACCATCCCCGCCCTCACGCCGGTGCAGGCGAGCGTCATGAGAGCGTCGCTGGCAACGTTCATTCCCACGTGCTTCATGAAGACGAATGAGCGAACCCCGGAAATGGCGGCCGCGCCCGCCACCTCCAAGGCCACCTTCTCGTTCACCGAATATTCGAAGTACATCCCCGCCGGGGCGGCCAGGTCCTCCAGGACCTTTCCGACCTCGGAGGACGGGGTGCCCGGGTATGTCGCGGCCAGCCCCACGCCGGCCTCGAAGAGCCCTCGAGCGATCGCCTCGTTGCCCAGGAGTAGAAGTCTCCCGCTGTCTGCCAGCAGCCTATCCAACCGTTCACTTCCTGCCCGCCTCCACCCTGGCCCTCAGTTCCTCGAGCTCTTTATCGACGAGCTCCTGGACCTCGGCGACCTGCGCCGGGGAGAGATGCCTGAAACGCCTCTGGAGGCGAAGATATTCTTCAACCGGCTTCCGGTTCTTAATCTCTTTGGTGAATCGATACTGGCCGTCGCGATATTCGTAGAGGGGGAACATGCCGGTGCGGGTGGCCAGGGAAGCGGCCTCGATCGTCTTGGACGGGTCCATCTTCCAGCCCGAGGGACAGGGGGAGAATACATGCAGGAACTTCGGTCCGCGTATGGCCTTGGCCGTTCTAACCCGCTCCACCAGGTCCTCCGGGAACGCGATGTTCACGGTGGCGCCGTACACGATGCCGTTCTCCGCCAGCATCTCCAGGATGCGCTTCTTACCCGTCCGGCGGGCGATCTCCTTTCCGCCGGGGGTGGTGGTCGTCCACGCCCCCCAGGGCGTCGAGCCGGAGCACTGTGAACCGGTGTTCATGTACGCTTCGTTGTCATACATGACGTACAGGAAGTCGGTCCCTCGATCGATGGCGCCCGACAACGACTGCAGCCCTATGTCGACGGTCCCGCCGTCCCCGGCCCAGCCGACCACGGTGACGTCGTCCATGCCCTTGGCATCCAGCGCTGCCCGTATGCCCGACGAGGTGGCGCCGGTGCACTCGAAGGCGTGGTCGATGAGCGGCACGCGAAGCGAGTAGCGGGGCCACACGCCCGGTATGACGGCGCAGCACCCTGCGGGGACGTTCATGACCGTCCGGGGACCGAGCGCCTTGAGCACGAGGCGCATGGCGATCGGCTCCCCGCAGCCGGGGCAGGCGCTGTGGCCCGGATGCATGAGGTCCTCGTGAGGTATCGTGAACCGGGGTTTTCTCCTGTTCACGTCACCACCTCCCCGAGCCGTCCCTCAGGCCGACCCATTCGATCTTGCGGTCCAGTCCGTTATCGGCTATGTCCAGCATGTTGCGGAAGATCCACTCCATGTGCGCCGCCGTGACGTCCCGGCCCCCCAGGCCGCCGACGTAGTTCTTGACGATGTTGTCCGAGCCATGCATGGCGGAGCGGACCTCGTTGAACATCGCCCCTCCATCGCCGAAAGTGTAGGAGCGGTCGAACACGCCGACCACGCCCCTGGACGACAGCTCGGCGATCTCCTCTGACGGGAAGGGGCGGAACACGCGGAGGCGCGCCACTCCGACCTTGAGGCCCTCGCCGCGCAGGCGGTCGACCACCTCCTTGGCCGTTCCGGCCGCTGAGCCGGCCACCACCAGGACGGCGTCCGCGTCCTCCGTCCGATAGTTCTCGACCAGCCCTCCGTAGCTGCGGCCGAAGATGCGGCCGAATTCCCTGTCCGCCTCCCTGATGCGTATTTTCGCTCCCTCCATGTCGGCCGCTATGCGATACCGGAACTCGGTCCACCAGTCTGGCATCACGAGGCCGCCGAACCGGCGCGGCTCGTCCATGTTCAGCACCGGATCGGGCCGGAACGCTGGCAGGTATCCGTCCACCTGGCCCTGCTCCGGAACGTCCACGGCGTCCACCGTGTGAGTCAGGATGAACCCGTCAATGACGACCATGGCGGGCAGCATGACCGACGGGTCCTCCGCCACCTTGTAGGCCATGAGGACGGTGTCCAGGACCTCCTGGTTGTTCTCGCAGTAGAACTGCATCCACCCCACGTCCCTTTCGGCGATGACGTCCATGTGCTCCCCCCAGATGTTCCACGGTCCCCCGATGGCGCGGGCCGCCACGGGCATGACGATCGGACGGCGGACCCCGGAGGCCCACATGAGCACCTCATGCATGAGCGCCAGGCCATGGGACGATGTCGCCGTGAAGGTCCTCGCGCCGACGTAAGAGGCGCCGATCAACGCCGACATGGCGGAATGCTCGCTCTCCACCAGCATGAAGCGGGCGTCCATCTCCCCGCTCGAGACCATCTCGGCCAGCTTCTCCGATATGGTGGTCTGCGGAGTGATCGGATAAACGGCGGCGACCTCTATCCTGGCGAGCTTGGCCGCCAGGGCGGCGGCCTGATTGGCCGTTATGGCATCGATCATAGCGGCTCCCTCTCCATGGTGATGGCGCCTCGGCGGCATTCGTTGGCGCAGATGCCACACCCCTTGCAGTGGAACAGGTCGACGTAAGGATAGTCGCCCTCCTGCTGGACGACGATGCTTAGGTCGGGGCAGAACTTCCAGCAGGAGTAGCAGCGGGTGCACCTCTCCGCCGATATGACCGGCCGGAACGTCCTCCAGGTGCCGGTGGGCATGTCGACGGTCGTTTCGGTCGTGACCTGGATGGGGGGCAGGTCGCGGTAGGTCTCGTACATCAGCTCCCTCCGCCATTGTAGGCGTCCAGCGCCGCCTGGGCGTTCTCCCCCTTCTTCACCGGCGCCATGCACCTTATGGCATCGAGGATGGCTTCGATGGGCACGATGCCGCACTGACGAGCCAGGCCGCCCAGGATGGCGGTGTTGACTATGGGCGATGACGGCGAGCCGAGGCGACGGGTCAGCGCGATCGAGGTCGCGTCCACCGTTGCAACCGGACAACTGGTCTCGAGGCCCAATTCCTCTGGTTTTCTAGACGAGTTGACCAGGACCGTGCCGTCCTCCTTCAGTCCGGAAAGGACGTCGGTGAGGCGGATGAGCGCCTGATCGAGCACCACCACATGGTCCGGCTCATAGATCCCGGTATGAAGTCTGATGGGCCGGCGATCTATGCGGCAGAACGCCATTACCGGCGATCCCTTGCGCTCGACGCCGAAGAACGGGAACGCCGAGGCGCTCAAACCTTCCTTGATGGCGGCCCTGGCCAAGATCTCCGATGCCAGAACCGCTCCCTGTCCACCTCTGCCGTGGAACCTGATCTCTATCAAATCACCTTCCCCCTTAGCATGCTCTTCCCCACTTCAGACGCATGCTGGAAAACTTCACTTGAGCAGGAATTATTTAAGTTATATGATTTTTCACACGGGAAAGAATAATTACGATGCGAACGCATCCTGGACCTGATGGATATTGCCAGCCTGTCGTTCAGGACGTTCGCTCATGCCACCGAGGACGAGGAAAGGGTGGAGCGGGCCCTAAAGTTCGCATCAGGGGCCGAGGAGATCACGAAGAGCAAGAGCGAGGGATACCACGGCAACCCCATCGTGGTGATGGAGGCGAAGATCTCGCGCTCCAGGGAGATCAAGGCGTTCTTCGCCTCGCTGCCCATCGACGACGTGCAGCGGCTGCTGGACACCCTTGAGCGCAGGGTCGACGAGGAATCGATGTTCTTTCTGCGCCTGGACAAGCAGGCGGCGTATGAGGGACGCATGGGACTGGGGGAGAATGACGACGTCATATCCGTCCGGGGCAAGGTGAAATCGTACCCTCAGAGCAGGGGCAACGCCCTGGTAACAATGAGGAACATCCTGGAATCGACCCTGGAGCAGATGACGCGGAAGGGGCAAAAGAGCTAGTCCCTATCAGATGGTTTGGTGGGCGACTAAAAAGGCCCTGATCTGACATGACATCAGGTTTTCCGCCAGATCATCGATGCCATCAACATGATTAAATGGCATGTAAACTATTGTGAATAGCGCAATGAATTGCGCTGGCAGGGGGCATAGGGGGACCGTTGGAGAGAGCATATTGCTGGTTCCCTATCACACCAGCTAGGTCCCTTCTCAGCAGTGGGCATAAAGCGCTCTGACAGGTGAGTGCTCGGCTCAGAACACGGAACGAGAATGGAGAGATGCCATGCCGCCACATTGTGACACGAGAGATGGCCCCGTTGTTATGGCAGCGATAAGATCGTTGGAGACGGGAAACCTCAACCATGTGCTGATCTGGATCCCCAAAGAGGGTGAAGAGGAGCTCAGAGGGATCTTTGAGAAAGCCATTGTTGCGAGAAAAGCCGGAGCTGATGCGAACGCGGTCGCCGATGACTGGTTCTTTGAGAACACCATTAGACTTCACAGGGCCGGCGAGGGTGCGTCATATACGGGACTGAAACCTGCCGGCCTCAGCGAGGGTCCGGTCGTGCCGAGAGCAGAGAAGGCGATCGAGACGGGCGACCCTAAGGAGACCATCGATTTCATCCTCAAGACCATCGAGGAGGACCTGACCCATCGATTCCATCGCGTGATGGAGACGAAGAAGTACGATGTGGACGATGTTGCTGCCGGCAGGGAGTACGTCGAAGCGTTCATGGGATGGGTGACCTACTCCCATTCGCTCTACATGTCAGTAATGCATCCTCCAGCGCACGGGGACCACGACCACTGATGCGCAGGATTTGGAGGTACAGTAACAGAAAAGCCCCGGACCGATGGTTCTTTAGTACGTTCGACCAGCGGACATACCTAAGGCCTGAAGGTCGGGGGCCCATTACCCGAAACCCCTGGATTGGCATTTGACGTCCGGTAAGCCGATGTGTCGGACGTCATGCCATTATTTTCTCAAGCACTGGGCTCGATATGTCAAACCGACCATGACATCCCTGGTGCCCTTCTAAAGATGCACAGGGCATCCTATGACGCTATTGGCTCCCTGATCACATTCGCATAGGGCCGCTTCGAGCAAACCAAGGGCTTTGATGTAAAAAAGGAAGGCGTTTCAGAGATGTCATGATCAGTTCACTTCTTTCCCTTGGACGCCTTGTTATTGGGATTCTTCTGATCGCTGCGGTTGTCCGCCCCTGCCTTTGCCGCAGGGTTGTTCGGGTTCTTCGCGTTCGAGCGCTGGTCATTCGGGCTTGGTTTCTTGGCCATGTTTCCCCTCCTGCACGGGAAATTATTATCTGAAATTATAAAAGTTTCGGATATTCGTTACTAGGCTCACAGTGTCTCTGCCCTATTCACCCGGCATTTGGGCCGTTAAAAAGGATGGAGCTCGCTTTGTTGCCGTCCCAGTCATCTTCAATTCCGTCCGGCCCGGTCGGCGTGTCCCGCACATCGCCAGTGTGGCAACCCTCAAATACCGTTCTGCTTATCAACCGACAACGCAGGGGTAGCCAAGCTTGGCCAACGGCGTAGGACTTAGGATCCTATCCTTAGTGGTCCGTGCGTTCAAAAGAACCTGTGGAACACCCACTGGCTCGGAACATCGCACCCCCTGCACCAATCACTTTCACATTCCTTCACGCAAATCTTATATAAACATCCGAATTGAGTTATTATGTGCTTCTGACCGTTAAGCTGAAGCTTATCCTAGATAAGGAACAACAAGCTTTGTTGCTTGAGTTCATGGAGCAATTTAACGAAGCTTGCAACTTTGTGTCTGCGGAAGCGTTTAACAGTATGAACTGGAACCGCATCAAACTCCAGAAGCAATGTTATTACGGGGTCAGAAGCAATTTTGGTCTCTCTGCTCAAACAAGCATACTGGTGATTAGAAAGGTTGCTGACACATACCAGAGCGATATTGAGAACATCCGAATCCGAAACATGAGGCGGCCTGGTTATCAATTCAAAGAAGAATTAAGGCAACATGATTTTAAAAAAAGAGGGGCCGTTCAGTATGATGCAAGATGTATGTCCTGGAAGGGCAATGGAAGAGTCTCCCTACTCACACTGAGAGGCCGAATCATCGTAACATTTGTCCTAAGTGGCAAGTACGCTAATATCGACCTTTCCCATGTTAGGAGTGAGTCCGATCTCATATATCAAAACAAAATATTTTATTTGGCGGTGAAATATGATGTAGAAGAAGCAGAAGTGATAACTCAAAGTGATTTCATAGGTGTTGATTTTGGAATAAAAAATATCGTTGCAACGAGTGATGGTAAATTGTTTTGTGGTGATGAATGTGAGAGGGTGAGAAAATACTATGTGGACCTAAGGCGCCGATATCAGAAAATTGGTACTAAGTCAGCCAAGCGACATTTAGCTAGACTGAGCAATAGAGAACATAATTACAAGTCGAATGAAAACCACCGCATTAGCAAAGATTTGGTGTCTGAAGCCAAAGGCACGGGTCGAGGATTAGCAATAGAAGATCTCACATATATTCCTCGTCAGCGCACGGCTAAGGAGGCACAAGACGCCACGTCCAAGTGGGCATTCAGACAACTTCGTGAGTTCATTGAATACAAGGCGAAATTGTCAGGAATACCCGTAGTGCAAGTCAATCCTACATTTACATCTCAGAGGTGTTCAATATGCGGATATACCGATAAGTTGAACAGAAGGACACAATCATCGTTCGTTTGTCTTGCTTGTAGTTATGAAGAAAATGCAGATGTGAACGCCGCCATTAATATTAAACAAAGGGCTGCCATCAGCCAGCCTATTGTCGTCCGTCACGCTACCGAAGCATGAAGGTGGAACGACAAGCACATTCTTTGAATGAGCCGCTGACATCGCACCCCCTATATAATTTGTTATTTCAATGGACAAAATATAAAGTTGCTCCCGCCTCACTTCTAAATACTCTATGCTAGCCCGAGGTGATGTGAGGTTGCCCAAGGTCGTTCATTTTGAGATCCCTGCGGAGAACCCGGAGAGGGCGGATTTCTACAAGAAGGTTTTCGGCTGGAAGATCGAGAAATGGATGGGCCGATCGACTACTGGATCGTGATCGCAGGATAGGATGTGGAACCGGGCATCAACGGCGCGATGCATGAGAACATGAGTTTCAAGTCCGTGGTCAACACCATCGCCGTGGATTCTGTTATTCATCGCCTATGTCGCAAGATCGAACGAACGTCATCCCACATCTCGCCTCCAGGGAGACACGATCAGGGTCCGTGGAAAGCTAATAATGAGTCGGAGACATTGTACGTGCCGGTAAGTATAATGGTCGAATTCGGAAGTGAAAAATCGCAGAACAAGAAGGAGGATCTGCACTCCAAGGTTCTCAAGCTCAAAGACCTTGTCGCCTACCAGGACGGGACAGTGGCCAGCAGGATGATCGTCAACAAGAAGGCCGGGACCATCACCATCTTCTCCTTTGACGAGACGGAGGGTCTTTCAGAGCACGCTGCGCCGTATGACGCGGTCGTCACCATCCTCGACGGAAGGTGCGAGGTGTGGATAGCGGGCGAGACATTTCAGCTGGAGGAAGGGGACTCCATCATAATGCCGGCCAACAAACCGCACGCTCTCAGCGCCATCACGAAGTTCAAGATGGCACTCATAATGATAAGGGAGTGAACCATGAGCTCTGGTGATAAGGACGGCGACTACTGCAACATCTGTGGTGGGATCTCCCCGGGCAAGGTCAAGGTCAAGCAGATCGAGATCAACGGGAAGCTAATAGGCATCGACCATCTGGACGACATTATCGCAGAGGTGAGGGCGCTGGACCTTTCGGACGACGCGACGATCACCGAGGAGCTGCTTAAGCGCGTCAAGAGATCCAACTATGTCCCGACCAGCAGGACGAGGGAGTATGGCGAGGCTCTGCTGAAAGAATATAAGGCGGTGGGTTGAGCGATGTTCCGCCAGTGCCCCGGTTCGGCGAACCTCAGGACCCCAACGCTGTCGATGAAGAAGTGCCCGGAATGCGGTCATGAGGTCGAGGTGTTCTCCAGCGACATCAAGGTGCCATGCGACAACTGCGGCTTCATGGTGTACAATGAGATCTCCGGCTGCGTGCGATGGTGCAAGCACGCCCAGGAATGCCTGGGCGAAGAGATGTACAAGAAGATCGTGGAAGAGCGATAATACGGCCTCAGCTGCGCTGGGTCGCTTCTAGCTCGCTCATCGCCACGAGGTCCGGCCCCTTCGAACAGATTGAAATATCGGCAGAGGTCAAGAAAGAGCGATCGACATGACTTCCAGGAGCGAGATGCTGTTCGAGCAGGTACGGCATGTCAACCCCCGCACTCTGCAGAGAAACCCCGCCTATTCTCAGGTGATAGAGGTGACCGAGCCCGTCAGGACCATCTATGTCAGCGGGCAGAACGCGGTGGACCGAATCGGGAACATCATTGGCATTGGGGACATCGGGAAGCAGGCCGAGCAGGTCATGAGCAACCTCAAGGCCGCCCTGAATGCGGTCGACGCCGGCCTGGAGCATCTGGTAAAGGTCACCATCTACATCGTGCAGGGGCAACCCATGGAACCGGGCTACGCGGCCTATCTTCGCGCCTGGGGCAATAGGAAGAACCCGCCCACCGTGTCGGCCATCTACGTGGCGGGCCTGGCCAGGCCCGAGGCGTTGTTGGAGATAGACGCCGTGGCGGTAGCGCCGGTGTGACCTTTCCCAACGACCGCTTCCCCGGTGATGCGAATGGATGGGGGCGCTCATTCTTTTATAACATGACCTGCCAGTAACATCCGATGAGATGGAGGCCAGCGCTCGCCATTGTCATCCTTCTGCTAACGGCGGTGCTAGCGGCCGCCGTGTTCGCTGACGTAGTGGAGCTCGGATCCTTCGCCGGCCCCTATCGAATTAGTCACTGGGCGGCCTGGATAGGGGCGTTGTTCGTAGCCGTTTACGCGCCTGCATACTATTTCCTCAGGCGCGCACGGCCCAAGAGCGCAAAGTTGTTGCTCGATATCCACTCGTTCGGCTTCCTGCTCGCCTTCCTGCTCATTACGGCCCATCTCGCCGGCCAGCTGAGCAGGCCTCCCCAGGCCTACCCGGAGCTAGGAGAAGGCATCGCCCTGTTCATCACCATGGTGCTGCTGGTGGCGACCGGCATGATGCAGAGGTTCGCCGCGCCCAATATGGGCTCCAAGGGATGGTATACGGTGAAGACCAACCGGACGGTGCACGTGAGCCTGCTGTCGGCGTTCTACATCATCATCGTCGTCCACGTGCTCAATGGCCTTGGCTGATTGGAAGATGTGCGAGGCGCCGCCTCGCTGGCCTGAGATGATCGGCCGCTCATGTGAGCGGCCAGATGAGCGGATCGTTCAGAGCAG
>DAGU01000014.1:0-143 GCA_002498285.1 Methanomassiliicoccus sp. UBA386
GCCTACGGCCTTAGGAACCCCTATCATATCTCCTTCGACCGCGAGACCGGCCACCTGTTCGCCGCCGACGTGGGTCAAACGAGATGGGAGGAGGTCAACATCATCATCAAGGGCGGGAACTATGGTTGGCGCATCCGGGAGGG
>DAGU01000014.1:342-1396 GCA_002498285.1 Methanomassiliicoccus sp. UBA386
GAGAAGCTCATCGATCCCATACTGGAGTACCCCAACGCGGCCAACCGGCGCGGCGGCATCGGCACGGCCGTCATCGGAGGGTACGTCTACCGAGGGAGGTCGATGGCCGATCTCCAGGGCAGATATGTATTCGGCGACCTGAGCGGAAGGAGCGGCTCTCCGAAGGGCAAGCTGTTCATCGGCACCGAGGGCGATGACGGACGATGGAGCATGGATGAGATGGCCATCCAGGGACGGAAGGAACTGGGCGAGTACGTCCTGGCGTTCGGCGAGGACGCCGACGGCGAGCTGTACGTCATGACCTCCATGACGGAGGGGCCCGTCGGGCTCCTCGGGCCGGGTGCAGAAGGCTCATCCCGCCCGATATGTGAGGCCGCGGCGCCGTACTGGCGGACCTTCCCGTCCGGACCGGGGCGTCGGAGCAAATTGATTTATATCGGCGTCCTCACTCGCAGAGCGTGGCCCAGGTAAGGTTAGGAAGGATCCCTCTTAGATGGTGCGATCGATGCAACGTTCCCGTCCTTGAGAGCAGGGAATGCGGAAGATGCGGAGACGGCACCAGGGCGATGGAGATCACCCCGCCCGGCGACGCGCGGCCGGGGTTCCAGCACGACATCGAGCTGGCCCGCCGCACCCTGGACGCTCAGTTCGGAGAGGGAGCCGGAGCGGCAGCGCTTCAAGACGGCCACCTGGTCGTGATGAACAAGGCGCCGGCCCTGGACCGCATGGACGAGATCATCGCCGACGGGGCGGTGCTGGGAACCATGCGCTACGACGTGGGCAGGGGATGGACGTTCCTTCCCCGCATGCAGGCCGCGCGAGCCATGGAAAGCGTGATGACGAGGGGCAGGATCGTGGCGGACGACGGCGCGGTGCCGTTCATACTGAAAGGTTCGAACCTTCTCGCCCCCGGAGTGGTGAAGGCGGACCCTGGCATCAAGGTGGGGGACGAGGTGGTCGTCCTCGATCGGCAGGGGCGTGCGATCGCTGCCGGACTGGCCAGGATGTCGTCCGAGGACCTGGCGCCGGGAGCCCGGGGCATGGCGGTCAAGGT
>DAGU01000014.1:1600-2867 GCA_002498285.1 Methanomassiliicoccus sp. UBA386
GGAGATGGAGAAGAAGGTCAGCGAGGCCGCCTCGTTCATGAGGCGGGTGATCGACCAGCACGACCTGCCGGCCATGATCTCGTTCTCGGGCGGAAAGGACTCGTTGGCCACACTGCTGCTTGCCAAAAGGGCCGGCCTGGACATCCCGGTGTTCTTCATCGACACGGGGCTGGAGTTCCCGGAGACCATACAGCATGTGGAGGACGTCGCCGCACGCCACGGAGCGAAGCTGATCGTGGAGCAGGCGCCCCGGGAGGCATTCCGAGAGGGGCTCCGCGTGTTCGGACCACCCGGCCGCGACTACCGCTGGTGCTGCAAGACGAACAAGCTCGGGCCGACCGTCAGGGCGATCATGAAGCACTATCCCGACGGAGTGTTGTCCTTCATAGGCCAGCGCCGCTACGAATCTGAGGCCCGAGCCTCCAAGCCCCGCGTCTGGAACAACCCGTGGACGCCGGGGCAGGTAGGGGCGTCGCCCATTCAGAACTGGACCGCGCTGCACGTCTGGCTCCTGATCATGTCCGAAGGGGAGGAGGCAAATCCATGGTACGGACGGGGGCTGGACCGCATCGGTTGCTTCCTGTGCCCGGCCTCCGACCTGGCCGAACTGGAACTGGTGAAGGAGGGTTCACCCCTTTACGCGGACTGGCTCGAGGCGTTGCGAGAACATGCCGGATCCAGGGGGCTCCCGGACGAGTGGATCGAGTACGGGGCGTGGCGGTGGCGCAAGATGCCTCAGTCATACCGCCAGGAGCTGGAGAAGGCGGGTATCGAGATCGGCCGCGGCGAGAGCAAGACGGAGGAGCAGACCAACCTCAGGCTGTATCTCGCCAAGGGGGTCTCGCCGTGCGTCATGGGCTTCAGCATCGAGGGGGCGTTCTCCCGTCCCCTGGACCTCGACAGGGTAAAGAACGTGCTGAACCTCATCGGACCGGTAGAGCTGAGCACCACGGAAGGATGGTGCGCCGTCGATAATGTCACGGTGTTCGAGGAGGGCGCCCTCATCGCCAAGGGCCCGGACGTTGAAGGGTTGAAAGAAAAGGTGGAAAGGGTTCGCCGAGCGGCGGTCAAGGCCGAGGAGTGCGTCGGGTGTGGCGTCTGCATCGCCAGATGTTGCGAGGGTGCACTAAGGATCGAACTGGGCAAGATCGTTGTAGATGAAGCCGCGTGCATCCATTGCGGACGCTGCGCGGAGCCCTGCCCGGCGGTCACCTTTGGCGACGCCGCCTTTGATTTCTGACCTCTCCTTAAAAGGGAGAAGAGGTTT
>DAGU01000014.1:3214-4308 GCA_002498285.1 Methanomassiliicoccus sp. UBA386
GGGTCGATGGAACATCCCCAGATGATCCGGGCCCTGTCGTTCACGGACTCGTTGACTATCTGAGCGGCGCGCTGGGCCTCGGCCACGGTCATGTCCGGCCCTCCCACGACCCTGATCAGGCAGCCCTTGGCATCCTTGAGGTCGATCTCGCCCAGCAATGGGGAGCTGAGGGCCTCGTGCACCGCCGCCTTGACGCGGTCGTCGTCATCCTCATTGGCCTCGCCTATGCCCACGAAGGCCACCCCGCCTTCCTTCATAACGGTCTGGATGTCAGCGTAGTCCAGGTTGACCAGGCCGGGTTTGGTGATGATCTCCGTAAGCCCCTTTATGGTCTGCATGAGGACCTCGTCGGCCACCTTGAAGGCGGCGTCCACGGGAAGCTTGGGGACCAGCTCCAGAAGCTTGTCGTTCGGCACCACGATGGTGGTGTCGCACACATGGCGGAGCTTGTTCAGGCCCAGCATGGCGTTCTCCGCTCTAACGGTCCCTTCGGCCTTGAACGGGAACGTCACCACGCCGATGGTGAGCGCGCGGATCTGCTCCTTGGCAATGGATGCCACATAGTGAGCGGCGCCGGTGCCGGTGCCGCCGCCCATGCCGGCGGTGACGAACACGATGTTCGACTGCGCGAGGAAGTCCCTGATCTCCGCGTCGTTCTCGCGGGCCGCGGCCTCGCCGTTCTCGGGAAGAGCTCCGGCACCCATTCCCCGGGTGGTGCTCTTTCCGATGAGGATCTTCCTGGGAGCCCGTATGGTGAGCAGGTGCTTGGCATCGGTGTTGATGGCGCATAGCTGCGCGCCGTCCACGCCGGCGTCCACGCACCGGTTGATGGTGTTCGAACCGCCGCCTCCGCAGCCGATGATCTTGATACAGACATCAAGCCTCTTTGCGAACTCCATCAGCTCCCTGTCCGTATCGGAGAGCGGCTGTCCAGCAGGCGGTTCATTCACAGCATAATCGCTACCTAAAGCGTTCCTTACCAATGAACTTGGCATTAGTGCATCCCTCGTCGGGAGGAGCGGTTCATAGAGATATAAATGTTGCGAGATGAATTGTCCAGGGTTTAATTATCTGTATCGATATTATATACTTTC
>DAGU01000014.1:4530-4806 GCA_002498285.1 Methanomassiliicoccus sp. UBA386
GGGGCGAAGCTCCCGCTGGTAGATGTCCTCGGCGGCCTGCGGAAGCACGGCAGCGGCAAGCTTGGCGCTGGCCAGGCCAATGGTGTAAAGGGTGAACAGCGCCGAAGGGTCCTTGCTCTCGATCCGGCGCCTCCATGTGAGGCGGGAGGGGCTGGCCGGCGGCGACGTGAGGAGCTCCAGCAGCTCGATGACAGCATCCTCGTGGCGATCCTCGAGCGCCATGGAGGCGAACGAGGCGATCAGTTCTTCCAGGCGGAAGAGCAGCTCACGGTCTTC
>DAGU01000043.1:0-884 GCA_002498285.1 Methanomassiliicoccus sp. UBA386
CGATCGATGGTGCCGGTGAGCATCACCGATATGCCGTCGATAAGGCCCCAGGTGAAGTTCACGCCGAAAGCGATGGCGATCGCCAGGGGCACGAACTCCTCCGGGTTCTCCACAGAATTGATCATGCCGAGGGACACGACGACCATCCAGGTCGCGTAGAACATCTCCCCTATGCGGTCGCCGATAGGCAGGTACTTCCGATAGAAGTCGCCGAACCTGCCGCCAGGGTGCCTGCCTACGTTCTCCATCTCGCCTCCCGTCCGAACGAGCGAGCATACTTGTCAACAGGCAGTTATTGTTGATTTCCCAGCCGTCGCGGCGACGCTCGAGACCCTGTTGGACGTGGTCGGCTTACGATGAGAATGTCGCGCAGGACCTCCATTCCACATCATCGGAATCAATTATAGGGCGTTGGTGAAATAACATGATCGGAGGGGTTTCCATCAGGATCGAGATATATCATGCCTCCAAGTTCGGCAACGGGGCAATGGTGGCAGAGGAGCTGCGGCGCATAATGGAGATGGAGGGGCATCAGGTGAGCGTGCATCACATCGATGAGGTGCGGCCGAAGGACGTTTCTCCTGCGGACCTGTACATCCTAGGCTCCCCCACCCGCTTCGGAGGACCCATTGGAGGGATGAAACGCTTCCTCAAGAAGGCCGCCATTCCTCCAGGCTCCAGGTACGCGGTGTTCGCGACGCACGGGGAAGCAGTGCGGGACAAGAAGACCGGCAGGGTGCCGACAGATGAGGAGATGGCCCGCCTGCGGAGGACCATACCCATAATGGACGAGATGCTGGCGGAGAAGGGGCTGGTAAAGGTCGCCGATGCGATATTCCTGGTCTCGGCGGACCAGATGAAGGGGCGCCTGATCGAGGATTGGC
>DAGU01000043.1:1223-2735 GCA_002498285.1 Methanomassiliicoccus sp. UBA386
TCCTGAAGAAGCCCACTTCTGCCATTATCTTGTAAGCGATCGCGTTGCTCGGGCCGTCCCCTCTTGCCACGTTGACCGATACGCCTTCGCCTGCTGCCTCCGAGATCCTGGCCACGCCCTTGTTGGTGAAGCCGGGGCAAAGCAGGAACGACTGGATGCCGTCCTGCCGGACCAGGTCCCTGCAGACCCTGACCGCCTCGTCCTCATCCTTGACGACTATGCTGGTCAGCTCGTAGAGCGAGGTCCTTATCACACTGCGGTGCTTGTCCGGCTCTGCGTCCGGGGCCATCGCGATCAGGGCCGATCTGAACTTATCTTCGGACATGAGCGCTCCATCGGGCTGGCCATAGATGAACGTGCCCATATTGCCCGGAAAAACTACGAAGCTCTGCCGTGCTGCGGCCCTCGCGTCGATAACGCTCTACCCGCCGTTCCATCTGAACGGACCTAGGATGTACCCCTCCCCGGTCAAAGCACTTGGAGGATCATGACCGCACCTATGAGCAGCATGACTAGGCCCAGGATGAGCTTGAGCGACCGCCTCTTCTCGAGGCGCCATTCGTTCGCCTTCTCCGCGGAGACGCCCATGAGGAAGAGGGCCAGGATGATGACCAGGGGCAGCACGAAGATGGCGTTGTAAAGCGCCAGGTACGGTATCCCTTGCATCATGGTCATCTCGTTGCTCAGGAGGCTCAGGATCGCGAGGTAGATGCCCCCTGTGCAGGGCAGCTCGAACATGCTGACGGCGAAACCGAGCACTATGGCGGCGGGCACGGTCGCCTTCTCTACGTACTTCTTGATCGTCGGCTTCCTGGACTCAGGAATGGCCATCGTGACCCCTTTGCCGAAGAAGAAGTAGTCCTTTATGTTGATCAGGCCGATGATTATGGACAGTGCCGCGGCCACATAGTAGATGTATCGCGTCATCGCCGTGGAATGCAGGAAGGTCAGGGCCCCAAGCCCGGCCAACAGGTACACTATGTACACGGTGACGATGTAGACGGCGCCGATCCCAAGGACCTTCCTCCGGTCCCCCAGCCCGGTCAGGAAGATCAACAGGAAGACCATGACGCTTATGGCGCACGGGTTGATGCTGTCCGCCAGTGCCGCGACCACTACCATGGCCAGCGTCAGGTCCCCTGGCGGGGCGAAGCCTCCAGATCCGGTGCTGTTGTCCGGCGGAGCGGTGCCGTTCCCGGTACCATTGTCCTTTGGCGGGCTCGTATCGTTCCCGGGACCGTCATCCGGAGGGGTCGGCTCCTTATTGGACTCGATGATGCTCTGAATGACCGGTTCAAGCCTGCTCTTTATTGCATCCGGACCTACCAGAGCCACGTCCTCGATGAAGATCGTGGGGACCATCGTGTTCTTGACGCCGAAGCGCGCGTTGAGCTCGTAGAACAGCGCCTGGTTCTCGCTATTGAAGAAGGTCTCATATTTTTCGAGGACGACCTGGGGGTACTTCGCGGCGATGGCCTCCACATATGGCTCGGTCATCGCGCAGTGCGAGCA
>DAGU01000101.1:0-2098 GCA_002498285.1 Methanomassiliicoccus sp. UBA386
CGCGGGTGCGTGGATTGAAACAACGACATCGACAATGTTGGACGCACCGGTCGCCAATCGCACTCTACACGAGACGTGGATTGAGAACAATGAGGTAATGGCTAGATGCCTCAAGGACCACTCTCTGGCTGTCACGGAGGTTGAGATAAGCCCCGTAAGAATGCTCGACTCATGATCTGCTAATGCGGCTCATCTCACGCACATGGGAACGCGATGGAGAAATGATGTCTAAAAATGCCCGTGTTTAAGGCCGTTACCATATGCCTGTAATGATTCATGGGTGGGTGAGGGACCTACTGATAACTTTAAAATAATCTCCAATCGTACCGGCCATCATGTCATCTGATTTCACCTCAGAGTTTCAACTCGACTTCTTCAAGGAGAATGGCTTTCATCGCCGAGTCTGTCCAAAATGCAACCGAGGTTTCTGGACATTGGGGGATTGGGAAACCTGCGGAGAGCCACCGTGTGAGGAGTACACGTTCATCGGCCACTCCCCAATGACCAAACCGATGGATGTTCACGAGATGAGGGAGGCATACTTATCGTTCTTCGAGCAGGAAGGGCATGGCCGTGTGCGCCGCTATCCCATCGTGGCGAGATGGCGTGACGACGTATTCTTCACCCAGGCATCCATCTACGATTTCCAACCATGGGTTTTGAACGGCGTCGTGGAGCCTCCGCACAATCCTCTTACCATCTCTCAGACCTGCGTCCGCTTCAATGATATTGACAACGTCGGTAAGACGGGGAGGCACCTGACATTTTTTGAAATGTTGGCCCACCATGCGTTCAACCGGCCTGGCAAGGAGATATATTTCAAGGACAAAACGGTCGAACTCTGCCACCGATTCACGATGTCACTAGGCGTCGACCCAAGGCGGATGAGATACGTCGAGGAATGGTGGGAGGGCGGCGGCAACAGCGGGCCATGCGTCGAGGTCATCCTTGAGGGGGTGGAGATCGCTACCCTCGTCTTCATGCAATATCGGGAAACCGCGGCAGGGCGCGTCCCTATGGACATGACCGTTGTGGACACAGGCTATGGCCTGGAACGATATACTTGGTTGTCCCAGGCGACCACATCCGCTTATGATGCAGTGTTCGGCCCGGTCGTCCGAGATCTCAAGGCCAAGCTGGGCATCGTGACCGATGATCGCATCATGGAGCAATATTCCAAGATCGCAGGCTCCATGAACATGAAGACCGCGGCAGATGTTCGACTACTCAGGGAGAGGACTGCTGAGCGGATAGGCATCACCTATGATGAGTTGATGAAGAATGTTGCTCCTCTGGAGGACATATATGTCATCTGTGATCACGCCCGCGCCCTGGCGTTCATGCTGAACGACGGCGTCGTTCCGAGCAATGTCCGCGAGGGTTACTTCGCTCGCATGCTAGTGCGAAGAGCGCTGCGCTCTATGCGATCTCTCAACGCCCAGTTCACCCTGGCCGATATCGTTGGCCAGCAGATCGATTACTTTTCGCCGCACTTTCCCGAGCTCATAGAGAACCGCGAGGACATCATGGACCTCGTGAACGTGGAGGAGAAGCGGTACTACGAGACGCTGGACCGCGGGCGCTCCATCGTGCAGAGGATGAGCAAGGGGCTGAAGGGAAGGCCGATCGCCACCGAGCAGCTGATCGAGCTGTACGACTCCCACGGCCTCAACCCGGAGATCGTGCAGGAGTTCTCCGACGTGCCAGTCGAGATACCGGACGCGTTCTATCAGATGGTGGCCAGGAAGCACGAGGAAGAGGCGACGGCCGCTAAGGAGGATGAGTGCCCGAAGTGCGAGGAATACCCGGACGATATGCCCGAGACGGTGCTCGGCTACTACGAGGACCCGGAGGTCATGTCGTTCAAGGCGGAGGTCGTCGCAATCGTCAATGGCGGCATTGTCCTGGACCGCACGTACTTCTATCCGGAGGGCGGCGGGCAGGAGGCCGACCACGGCGTCATGGAAGATAAGGTCGTCACGGATGTGCAGAAGGTGCGCAACACCGTCATCCATTTCGTCGACGAACCGGAGGGCATCGCGATCGGGCAGACCGTGATATGCTCGATCAACGAGGCCCGCCGCCGCCAGCTCATGCG
>DAGU01000101.1:2292-2514 GCA_002498285.1 Methanomassiliicoccus sp. UBA386
TGGCAGTCCGGGGCCCACAAGAGCATGGACGAGGCCCGCCTGGACATAACGCACTATGAGAACCTGTCCGAGCAACAGCGCGAGGAGCTGGAGCGCCGGTGCAACGAGCTGGTGCTGGAGGACCATCCGGTAGAGATCAGGTTCATGCCCCGGGACGAGGCCGAGACCAAGTTCGGCTTCCGGCTGTACCAGGGCGGCGTCGTGCCAGGCAAGATCATCCGC
>DAGU01000101.1:2699-5949 GCA_002498285.1 Methanomassiliicoccus sp. UBA386
ATACGCATCCTGCGGACCAAGAGGATCCAGGACGGGGTCGTCAGGATAGAGTACTCGGCCGGTCTGGCCGCCGTGGCCGGCATGCAGTCGGACCGCGCATGCATTGATCAGCTGGCCGACTGCATGATGGTGCCCCGCGAGTCCGTTGTCCCGGCGGCCCTCCGGATGGTCGCCGACCTCAAGGACGAGAGGAAGCGCATCGAGTCCATGACCGCCCGCCTGAACGAGTCGATGGCCGAATCGCTGCTTGCCAAGGCCGAGGACGTCAGCGGCCTGAAGCTGATCGTGCACCAGGCCCAGGAGGGCGAGGACGTCCTGTCCCTCATCACCACCCTGATATCCCGTCCGGGCGTCATCGCCGTGGTCGGAGCGGCCGAACCGAGCGTGAAGCTCATCGTGGGCCGCTCCCAGGACGTTTCGATGGACGCCCGTCCGGTGCTGAAGGAGATCATGAAGCAGGTCGGCGGCGGGGGCGGCGGCAAGCCGGACCTCGCCCAGGGCGGGGGCGGGGACCCTTCGAAGGTGCCCCAGGCGCTGGCCGCAGCGTCCGGCATCGTGCGCGCCGCGGCGGCCTCGCAATGAGGCTCCCCAGCACCGCTGGCCATGGCCCGGATGGGAAGGAAACGGTTAAATAATAAATATCATGTAGGGGAGGTACTCCATAGAGTATTCACTTCACATGGAAATATGCGATGGCCGCCCCTGCCATAGGGGCTGGCCGCGCCATCGGAGGTAACATTTTGGCTCAGCCCGAAAACCAGGACATGCCCGAGAAGAAGGACAAGAAGCAGAAGAAGGACAAGGGAGAGCAGAAGCAAGCTCCCAAGGCCGATAAGAAGGATGAGAACTTCCGGTACATCGTTCGCATCGCCAACAGCGACATAGATGGCAACAAGACCCTCATGATGGGCATCCAGTCCATCAAGGGCGTCGGCCCCCGCGTTGCGGCGATCGTGGCCCAGAGGACCGGGCTCGACCCCCATGTGAAAATGGGAGAGCTCTCCGAGGCCAAGACCGATGAGATAGCTCAGGTCGTCATGAACTATCCCGATTACGCGCCCACCTGGGCGATCAACCGCCAGCACGACTTCGAGACCGGCGAGGACCAGCATCTCTTCGGCATCGAACTGGACATGGCGAGGAAGGACGACGTCAACAGGCTCAAGATGATCCGCAGTTACAGAGGCGTAAGGCACGAGCAGGGACAGAAGGTTCGCGGTCAGAAGACCCGGTCCAACGGAAGGACCGGCCTTACGATGGGCGTCAGCAGGACGAGGGCCCAGCCCTCTGCGAAGAAGTAAGCCCGCGTAGCGGGAACAATACCGGTATGGTGTAGAACATGGGAGATCCTAAATTTCCGAGAAGGAGCTTTGATGCACCCTCTCACCCCTGGAGGGGGGAGCGCATCAAGGCCGAGACCGAGATCGTCAGGCTGTACGGCCTGAAGAACAAGCGCGAGCTGTGGAAGGCCCAGGCCGCTCTGAGAGATTACAGGGCGCAGTCCAAGAACCTCCAGGCGCGTGTCAGGCTGAACGACGAGCAGGCCGAGCTGGAGCGCGACCTGCTGCTGAAGAAGATGGGGCGCATAGGCCTCCTGCCCATGGAGGGCAGCACCCTGGACGACGTTCTGGGTCTGACCCCGGAGGCCGTCCTCAACCGCCGCCTGCAGACGCTGGTGCAGAGAAAGGGTCTCGCGACCACTCTCAAGCAGGCCCGCCAGTTCATCGTGCACGGGCATGTGATGATCGACGGGCGCAAGGTCACCATACCGGGCTACCTGGTCAAGAGGAGCGAAGAGGACAAGATCGCCTTCAACCCCCACAGCCCCATATCCAATGAGCTGCACCCCCTGAGGGGCGCTCCCCAGCCCGCGGCCGCCCCCGAGGCGCCCGCGCACCGCGAGGAGAAGACCCCCAAGACCGAGAGGGTGGAGAAGACCATAAAGAAGGCGAATGGCGACGAGGACGAGGGGTCCGACGAGCTTCCCGAACGGCAGGAGGAGTGAACATGGGAAAATGGGGAATTGCCCACATATACGCCAGCTACAACAACATCATCATCACCCTTACGGACATCACCGGCGCTGAGACCATCACCAAGGCCACCGGCGGCATGGTGGTCAAGCAGGCCAAGGATGAGTCGTCCCCGTACGCGGCCATGAGGGCGGCCGAGAGGGTCGCTGACATCGCCCGGGAAAAGGGCATCGAGGGCCTGCACGTGAAGGTGCGCGCCCCCGGCGGCAACAAGGCCACCTCCCCCGGTCCAGGCGCCCAGGCCGCCATCCGCGCCCTGGCCAGGGCCGGCATGAAGATCGGACGCATCGAGGACGTGACCCCCATTCCGCACGACGGCACCAAGAAGAAGGGCGGAAGAAGGGGCCGCAGGGTATAAGGTGCATCCATGGACCTGAAGATCATCGACCTGTCCGACCGTCATGGAAAGTTCGTGATCTCGGGGGTCCGCCCGGACATAGCCAACGCCCTCCGGCGGTGCCTCATGACCGAGATCCCCAAGATGGCCATCGAGACAGTGGAGTTCCACCTCGGACCCATCATGGATGAGGATGGTAAGGAGTTCGAGAGCGTGAGCCCGCTGTTCGACGAGATCGTGGCCCACCGCCTCGGCCTCGTCCCCGTGCCGACCGATCCCACCCTGTATGTGAACAAGGACGAATGCGCCTGCGAGGGCGAGGGGTGCCCGAGCTGCACCATCATCTACTCTCTCAACAAGAAGGGTCCTGGCGACGTGTACTCCGGTGACCTCGAACCGCTGGGAAGCCAGGAGCTGAGGGTGAAGGACGAGCTCATCCCGATCGTCCGGCTCGGCCCGGGACAGGCCATACTGGCCTATGCCTTTGCCGAGCTGGGGACCGCCAAGAGGCACATCAAGTGGCAGGTGACGTCCGGGACGAACTACCGCTACTATCCGACAGTGAAGGTCGACCTGGCCAAATGCGAGGGCGACCTGGACTGCGTAGCCGCCTGTCCGCGCGACGTGCTCAAGGCCATGGACGGCAAGCCAGCGGTGGACGATCTGGAAGCGTGCATCCTGTGCCGCTCCTGCGAGGAGGCGTGCGACATCGGCGCCATCACCGTGAGCGGCGACGATACCAAGTTCCTGTTCGAGTTCGAGACCGACGGCTCGCTCACTGCCAGGCAGACCCTGGATAAGGCGCTGCAGATCCTGGAGAGCGAGTTCGAGAAGTTCCGCGAGGACGTCTCGGCCATGGAATCGGCCTAAACCACTTTCC
>DAGU01000101.1:6123-10021 GCA_002498285.1 Methanomassiliicoccus sp. UBA386
TGGCTCACATGAAGTCGGAGAGCTTGCACTTCTTGATCTTGTCCGACTCGAACAGCGAGTTCATCGATTCCTCGACGATGGCGATGCGCTGCTGAGTGTAGGCGTCGAGATCGTACTTCTCCCCGATCTCCTTGCTGATCTCGAGGTACTTCTTCACGCTCTTCTCGTGGACCGTCAGAGTTAGCTTGTTGCCGCAGTAGCATCGGCCGATGAGCGGAATGCGGCGGTACTTCGCGCCGCACTTGGTGCATCGCAGCGATTGTGAGGAGAACGACTTCAGATTGCCGATCATGTCGGGCAGGAAGTGCTTGGTGATGACCCTCGAGACCACGTCGCGGGTGTCGACCGCGCGGATCTTGCGCGCCAGTTCAAGCTGGGCGTTCATCTTGTCCATCATGGTCTCCAGCGTCTTGTACGCCGATTCGGTCGGGCCCTCTGATATGTCCGATGTATCGTGAGTATAGCCGAAGCCCTCGTACTGCAGTGCCGAGCCGATACGGCGGGCCACCTGGTCCATGATGCCCTCGATGTCCTTGGGATGTCGGTACTCCAGGGTGGCATTGTAGAACTCCAGCGGGTACGACCAGGCGACATCGATGTTGTGCGCCTCCTTGTCGATCTCGTTCGGATCGAGCCGGGTGGTCAGGACGAGCGGAGCGTCCATGAGGCCCCCGCGGCGCTCCGGCAGGAACGAGCGACTGAAGTTGAGCAGGCCGTCGAGCAGCAGGATGACCGAGTCCTCGTCGCCGTCGCAGTTGCGCCTCTTGGCGGCGTGGAAGAACGGGTGGCCGTAGCCCACCGCGGCGCGGCAATAGCCGATGACACGGCACAGGATGCCGCCCGAGGTGTGGGGAGCCAGACCGATGGTCAGGTGCCCGATGATGTCATCCCTGCTCTTCACGTTGTAGAATGGCGGGAGGCCGTAGAAGCGCTCGAGCAGCTCGTCGGTGAACTGCGCGATCTTGACGAGGTAATCGGCGCAGCTGTTCGCTACGATCAGGTCCTGCACGCGGAGCTCGCACACCTGCTCCGCGTCCGTCAGTTCGGCGCCGTGGACGTCCTTATCGTAGCCCAGTTCCCGGGCCTTCTCAACGCTCAGGCCGATCTCCCTCGGGCGGAAGTGGGTGGTCGGCACATCGGTCATGTCGTAGCGGATGGTGCCGTCCTTGAAGGTGAAGATGTCGTGATACGCCCTCAATATCCCTTTCTCGAGCGCCTCGGGCGTCTTGTTCTTGGAGATCATTCCCTGGACGCCCTTGATCTCGGGCGGCGTGCCCCTCTTGTCCAGCCGCTCCATGGCCTCTCCCATCAGGCGGGAGAGCTCGACCTTCTGCTCGGCCGGGCGGTTGGACGGCCTCGTATGTCCGCCGCACTCGGGGCAGGAGCACATGAAGGTGTTCTTGCCGCAGGCAGTGCACTGCCGTATGCCCATCTCCACCAGTAGCGGGCCGGCCGTCATGGCCGTGGAGACCAGACGCTGCATGCCGCCCGCCGTTCCCAGGGGGAACAAGGTATGGGGCGGGGGCTTCATCTTCCGCTCCTTGGCCTTTTCCGGCCGCCCCATGCGGGCCCCTATGCGGGCCACGGCCCGGGCGCGGACCTCGATGCCCATGGCCGCCGACACCGCCCTGAGGGACGCTGAATCGTAGCGGTCCTTGCCTTCCGGATCTCCGGGATCCTCGAGCGGGGCGGCCTCGACGATCGCCTCGCCGTCGACGCCGAGGCCGAGGCCCTCGATCATCGGCAGCGCGTATCGGTCGATGCGCACCCGCCCCTTCTCGATGCGATGGAGGGCGCCGAGGCACTCCAGGGTGCGCTTGGCCTTCTTCTCCTTGGCCACCATCAAATGGCCGTCCTCGAACTTCCCGGTGGCGAGGACGTGCGCCCGCAGCGACTGCAGCTCCCCCAGCGGGAGGTCGTACCAGAACAGGTTATGGGAGGGATGTAGGGGAACGCCGAACTGGCGGGAGATCTCCTTGGCGCGCTCGTACGACGGGGCCTCCCAATCGTCCGGCAGGGTGCCCTTGGATTCCAGCTCGACGCGGTACCATTCCGGGCTGAACGCGCCGGGGACCAGGACATGGTTGTTCTCCATGAACTCGCCGTAGGCCAGCAGAACCTCTCCCAGGTCGATGATCTCCGCCACCGAGGGCCTCAGCTCCTTCGCCTCCCGGGTGGTGTTCACCTGCACCAGGTCACCGTTCTTCAGCAGGAGGATCGGCCCCTCTATCGAATCACACGGGGTGACCGCCCCAGCCTTGCCGGGGCGCTCGATCTTGATCTGCGTCCCTATGGCCAGGAAGTCGTCGAGGGCCACCATGGTGGCCGGGTTTATTGCCAACGCGGCCAATCCGGCCGTTCGCCCCCGCCCGTAGCGGAGTCGCAGGCCTCCGGGAGTTGAGGGATGTCCGATGACCGGCCTGCCGGCCACCATGTCCTTGAGGTACTTGGAGTCGGGGCCCACCTTGCTGTGCTCCTCCTCAGAGCCCTCCTTGGCGCTGTGCTTCTTCTTCCACTCCAGATACTCGTCGATGAACTCCCAGCCGTCGATGCCTAGCTTCTTGGTGTGCTTCTGGATCTTGGGGGCCTTGAGGGTCATGCCCTCCGATATGACCAGGCATGCGCCCCCGCGGACCTTGTTGGTCTCGATGCGCGGCAGATCGCGGAAGCCAGAGATCTCAGCGTCTTCCGTCCCCTCGCCGTCGATGCATACCGGGCAGTTGCGGACGATGAGCTCGATCTCCTCGTTGCCCGGCGCGTACTGCAGGTGCTGGCACTGCTTGTAGAGGGGAATCTCCTCCTTCAGGCGCTGGACCTCGCCATCGGTCGGGATGTACTTCCCTATGCCGAACTCACGGCGCACCACGTCAGCGATGAGCACGCTGAGCGCCTGGCCAGTACCGCCGGCTGCCCTGATGGGGCCGGCGAAGCTGATGGAGAGGTACTCGGAGCCGTCGCTGTTCATCCCCACCTTGACGCCCGCGATGCCCTCCAGCGGGGCGACCAGGATGCCCTCCGTCAGGACTGCGAGGCCTACACGGACGGCGCGGTCGATGGCGTCCTCGCGGGACTTGGACGGCTGGCTGGCCATCTCCTTGGCCACCAGAAGGGAGACCTCCTCACGGTTGTGATTCTTGGACAGCTCCCTTATGCGCTCCGCCACGCCCTCCACGTGCCACGGCTCCAGCAGCTTCTCCACGCGGGAGGCGAGATCGTCGGCTCGGGGGATCTCCACGTATGTCTCGGGATCGAGCCCCCTGGCCCTGGCCCTTCGGGCGACGGCATAGCATTTGTCCGCCCCCTCGATCAGGCTGTTGAAGTAATCCTCCATGGCCTTGCTGCACGCCACGTTGACCATCTATCGTCCCCGCTGTATAAGGTCAGGCCGAGGCAATTGATAAAGTGACCGCTCGTCGGTTCGGTGCAGCGAATCTCTACCTATACGTCACCGCTTCGTTTCGATCCGCGCGCCCGCGAAGGACCGGCCAGCGCAGCGGTCCAGGGGCCGTCACCGGGGAAGTTCGTCCATCCGCTCCGGGCGCTCCGCCTTCAGGGTGGCCTCGATGAGCTTCACCAGCTCATCGACCCCCTCGCCGGTCGACGCGGAGATGCGGAACCTGTTGCCAGTGCCTCCCCACTCCAGGTCGGCCTTGTTCTCCACCTCTATGAACGGTACGCCCGGGAAGCTGTCGCGGACGGAGCGCAGCAGCGCCTCCTGCCGCTCCATGGTGTAGCCGCAGGTCTCCGAGGGATCGAACACGAACACGATGATGTGGGCAAGGTACTTCAGCGCCAGGATGGCCTGCAGCTCGATGGCGTTCCGCTCTTCCAGCTCGCGGTCCAAGAGCCCAGGGGTGTCCACCACCTGGTAGGTGTACCAGCCGATCCTCAGATGCCC
>DAGU01000101.1:10211-12005 GCA_002498285.1 Methanomassiliicoccus sp. UBA386
TTTCCCACGTTGGGATAGCCGGCGATGACGATGGTGGGAATGTCGGGATCGACGGACGGCAATAGCTTCAGGGCATCGCGGGCCTTCTGGGCGAACAGCAGGTCCTTGTCGATCTGCTTGATGATGGACGAGAAGCGGCCGTAGAACTCCCGGGTGACCTTGGCCACAGCGTCGATGCTCGGCGCTTTCTTCACCTTGTGCGTGTACATGCGCTGCAGGTGGGAGGCCTTCTCGGCGCACCAGGTTATGGAGGCCAGCGCCTTCTTCAGGTCGTCCAGGCCGACGACGACGTCGACCAGTTGGGAGAAGAACTCGTCCTCCTTCTCCATGCGGGGGAACGCCCGGACGTACTTCAGCAGCGTAGTGACGGTCATGTCCCCGATGCCGTTGATCTTGGCGATATTGGTCTTCTTGACCGAGTCGAAGGGCACCGTTCCAGGCACCTCTGCCTTGGACGCCCGGGCGAACGCCCTGTCAAGAAGCTCCTGGGAGGTCATTATAGTGGGGATCCTCCTCTTCCAATCGGTCATGTCCTGGCCATAACTGGAAGTAAGTATTAATCTATGCGTCGACGATGGACGATGGATGCCATATCGTCTTGAGTACCGCACATGGCTCAGCGAGGACGGCCGGCGGCTGCTGGGGGAGGAGGAAGCGAACCTTCTTCGCCTCATCAGGGAGAAGCGTTCGTTGTCCGCCGCGGCCGAGGCCGCCGGCCTGGGCGCCGCTGAGGCCGCGGCGCTGCTCGATCGAGCGGAGGAGGGATGCGGCCTAAGCCTGGTCGACCGCCGGAAGGCCGCGCTGACGGCCGATGGCGATCGCCTGCTGTGCGAGCTGGACAGCCGCTGCAAGCGCATGGCCGACCAGTTGAAGCATCTGTACCGCAACCCGGTGTTCGGCGTTGATGGCATCGTGATCCAGGATGGGGGGGTGCTGCTGATCGAGAGGGGAAACGAACCGTTCGCCGGGATGTACGCGCTTCCCGGGGGGTTCATGGACCATGGCGAGACCTCCGAGGAGGCGGTGGTGCGCGAGGTCGAAGAGGAGACCGGGCTGCGCGCCGAGGTACTCGACCTGGTGGGCGCCTACACCCGGCCGGGAAGGGACCCCAGAGGCCACATATGCACCCTGGCGTACCGCTTGATCGTCCGCGAAGGCTCGCTGCGCGCCGGCGACGACGCCGCCAAGGCGGCCTTCTTCCCCCTTGACTCGCTCCCAGCGCTGGCCTTCGACCACGCGGGCATCCTGAAGGACGTGCGCCTCAGGTACCGGCTGCAGTGAGGGGGGCCAGGACGCAATCTATTTCATCAACAGGAAGCGTTCGTTCAATGATGATGCTTCAGGACGATCTCGACCAGAAGATCCTTCGACTGCTGCAGCACAATGGCAAGCTCACGTACGAGGAGATCGGGGCGATGGTCGACCGCTCGCCATCCACTATCAGGGACCGGATAAAGAAGCTGGAGGACAGCCGGACCATTCTGGGTTATTCGGCCATAGTGGACCAGGCGAAGGTAGGCATAGGGGCGGACGCATACGTCGAGGCGGACATCGCGCCTGACAAGACCCAGTCGGCCATATCGGGGCTGTACGCCCTGGAGAACATATCCGAGATACTGCGAGTCACGGGCGAGCGGCGCATCATGTTCCGCGCCCGGGCCGCCACCAACCAGGAGCTGGTGGACGTCATCGACCGCAAGATCCGTCCGCTGGGCTTCACCAACATCAAGATCACCATGGTGCTCGAGCCGGTGATCCGCTACCCGGGACTGTGATCATCTCTCCGACCAGCCC
>DAGU01000101.1:12152-16234 GCA_002498285.1 Methanomassiliicoccus sp. UBA386
GAGTTGGACACGACCCAGAAGTTGCGGGCCAGGGAGCCCGCCTCCAGTACGAGCGGGTTCGATCGGCGCAGTATGTCCGTCTGCCGCTCGGAGTGCACAGCGGTGCCGTACTGCGCCACCACGGTGGTGCGGCCGGGCAGCGGAGCCAGGGCCAGCCCGGAGCCGAACTCGGCCACCTGGCCCCATGCATCCAAGCCTGCCGCCCAGTCGGCCTCCCACATCAGCACCGTGTGGCGGCGCCCCTCCTCGCGGGAACGGGAGATCTCATTAAGGATGAACGTGAGGAAGGCTTCGGGGTCGAACCGCTCCGCCACGAACATGACCGCGCGGGCGGGCAGAGCGCTCAGACGCCCCTCCTCCACCGCCGCATCGAGGATGGCATGGCGGAACACCGGTTTCTCCCAGCTGTCGGTGAGGAGCACCATCTTGTCAAGCTCACCCATCCAGCGCAGGAGGTCCAGCACCACCTTGGCCTGCTCGATCTCGGAGCGGTAGAGGTTGGCCACCTGGTCACCCCTTTTCAGCTCATCGGTCCATCGCTTCAACCGTACGCCCCCCCGCCTTAATGGGCATGGGACTTTATAAGGGATCGACCTCAGCGCTTCGGGATGACATGGGCAGTGGCGGGGTTGACGGCCTTCCGCGATTCTTCCTTTCCTCCGCCCGCTATGGCCTCGGCCCGCCGGTCTACAGTGTCCCAGTTCACCACGTCCCAGAACGCCTGGCTGTACTTCGCCTTCTCGTTGCGATAGTCGAGGTAGTAGGCGTGCTCCCACACGTCCAGCACCATAAGGATGCGGAATCCGGGGTTGGAGTACAGATGGTGGTCCTTGATCTGGACCAGCAGCGGCCGGCCAGTCTGCATGCACAACGTCAGGACTGCCCATCCCGACGACTCGACAGAATTGGCGACCTCGGTGAACTCCTTCTTGAACCGGTCGAACGAGCCATACTCCTTCTCCAGCAGGTCGGCGATCAGACCGCCGGGCTTGCCGCCTCCTCCGGAGCCGACGGGAGCCATGTTGGACCAGTATAGCGAGTGTAGACAGAGGCCGCCGACGTTGAACGACAAGGCCTGTATATCGCACTTCATCGGGCCCATGCTGCCGTCCGCCCGGGCCTTGTCCAGCTTCTCCAGCAGGGCGTTGGCCTGGTTGACGTACTTCCGGTGGTGTCCGTCGTGGTGTATCTTGAGCAGTTTTTCGGATATGAACGGAGCCAGATCGCCATATCCATACTTCAGCTCGGGCAATGAGTAAAATCCCTTGTCAGACATATTGTGCCTCGCTATCATTTCTGTTCTGCCAGTATATGTTAGTTCTCGCTTTCCCCTCTAGAACATGGACCGAATGGGCGATCGATAAAAGGGAAAGGGGTTTCGGGCCGAGCCCGTAGAAGGTTCAGAGCTTCTTGTGGCAGAGCCACCAGTCCAGGCAGGCGTCGCCCATCTGCTTCTTGCGCTCCTTGGCCCCCTTCTCGTCCTTGGGGGATGGAACGATCACGTCGTCGCCGAACAGCTCGTTCCTGGGCCATCCCTCCGGCAGGGCCACGCCGTTCTTGTCGCCGACCTGTAGGGCCTTGACGACGCGGAGGATCTCGTCCGCGCTGCGGCCTACCTCCTGCGGGTAGTAGAGCATGAGGCGAAGTATGCCCTTCGGGTCCACTATGTACACCGAGCGGACGGTGTTGCTTCCCTTGCCCGGGTGGATGGAGCCAAGCTTCATGGCCACCGTGCCCATGCCGTCGGCGATGACCGGGAAGGGGACCGTTACGTTCAGCTTCTCGTTGATCCATTCCACCCACTTGATGTGGGAGTTCATCTGGTCCACGGAGTGGCCGATGAGCTCGACCCCCAGCTCCTTGAACTGCTCAGCCCTCTTGGTGAAGGCGTAGAACTCGGTCGTGCATACCGGGGTGAAGTCACCGGGGTGGCTGAACAGAACGAACCACTTGCCCTTCATGTCGCCGGGGAGGCTCATGGGGCCATGTGTCGTCTGGACCTGCATATCTGGGAAAGGATCTCCCAGCAATGGCATTCCTGCCCTGCACATCTTCTCCGTTTCCTCGTCCATGCGTATTACCTCTGAACAAGAAGATGTGCTGTGTGGGCTTAATGATTTTTCCTGATTCCGCTGCGATGGGAGTCGGACGCATGGTCCGATGACGAACGAGTGGATTGTATCATATCCTTTTTTATTTAGCCGCCTACGATGCCCCGCTTCCGAGTACATTTGATCTTTCGTACGCGCCCTCTACTTTCTGGCGAGAGAACCGATTTGAACGAGTTTCTTCGACGGCTCGAACCGACGCTGATGATCCAGATTGAGCAGGAACGATCTTGAGCAGGATTGCTGGGTGAGCCGTGCAACTGACCTCTGGATGGCGAAACCTTATACTGTCCGGCGTCGATGCCAGCGTTTGCATGCCTGCCTTGGCCGGGAATGATAAGGGATACAAGTGGACGGTGCTGCTCATCGCATGCATGGGCTCCGTCATGGGCCCGCTCGACTCGACCATCGTCAGCGTCACCCTGCCCACCATCTCCCAGGACCTGGTGATGGACTACACCACATCGGTATGGGTGCCAACATCATACCTGGCCGTCACCGCCGCCTTGCTGCTCAGCATGGGCCGGCTGTCCGATATGCGGGGGCGGAAGCCGATATACGTCTCGGGCTTCGCGGTGTTCGCGCTCGGCTCCCTACTGTGCTCCCTGGCGCAGGACGGGGGACAGCTCATCGCCTTCCGCGCCCTGCAGGGTGTGGGGGCGGCGGCGCTCATGGCCACCTCCCCCGCCCTGATCACCGACGCGTTCCCTCCGCAGGAGCGCGGCAAGGCGCTGGGGATCAATGCCATGTCGGTGTACATCGGCCTCTCCCTGGGGCCGCCCCTGGGCGCGTTCCTGACCGAGGAACTGGGGTGGAGGGCCATATTCTGGGTAAATATTCCGATTGCCGCGGCGGTCATCGTGCTGGCGCAGTGGAAGATCGCCAGGCCCTCAGCCTCGATGAACGGGGCGCGCTTCGACCTGGCGGGCGCATCGTCCTTCGCCGTCGCCCTGGTGGCCTTCCTCATCGCCCTAACCTTCGGGGAATCGCGCGGATGGCTGTCCGCCTTCACCCTGGGGCTGCTTTTCGTTGCCGCCTCATTGCTCCTCGCGTTCGTCGTCACCGAGAAGCGGTTGGGCAGAAGAGCGCTCTTCCAGCTGGACCTGGTGACCAGGAACCGCCTGTTCGCCGCCGGCAACCTGTCGGCGCTACTGAACTACACCTCATACTTCGGCGTGTCGTTCATACTGTCGTTCTACCTGCAGCGCGTGCTGGACCTGGACCTGTACGCGACCGGCATGATCCTATTGTCCATGCCGGCGGTGATGAGCCTGCTGTCCCCCATCAGCGGCTGGGCGTCGGACCGCATCGGCTCCCGTACGCTCGCTTCGGCCGGGATGTTCATAATGGCCGCCGGCCTGCTGCTGATGAGCACCCTCTCCACGACGTCGTCGGCCGTCGAGGTGACCGCGTACTTCGTGATACTCGGCATGGGGATGGGGCTGTTCGCCACGCCCAACACCAGCGCCATCATGGGGTGCGTGGAGCGCGACCGCCTGGGAGTGGCCTCAGGGACCCTATCCACCATGCGCACGGTGGGCCAGAGCATGAGCCTGGCCATCATGGGGGCGCTCATCGCCACGGCCACCTCGACCGAGCTGGTGTCGGCGCTATTCATGGGAGCGCCGCTGCCATCCGGCACGGCGGACGCCGATTTCGTGGCGGGCATGGCGCTGGCCTTCCGGGTGGCGGCAGGGATCGCCGTGGCTGGCGCGGTGACGTCGCTGGCGAGGGGGGCGGCACCGCCGTGCCCTCCCGGCCGTACGCCATAGTGGGCCATGCGGACCCTTTTCGCTGCCCCTGTCGCTTCCGGTCGCCCAACCGGCGAACAGGGTCAGAAAGAACAGTGACGGAGGCGGCCAATAGGGAGACGGGGCATATTGAGGCAGTGATCGGCGCCACCAGGCGGCCGCCCGGCATGCGCCTTCCCCAGGGGTGGGAGATAGTGGTCATGAGGGGGACGTAAGAGATCGC
>DAGU01000101.1:16401-16890 GCA_002498285.1 Methanomassiliicoccus sp. UBA386
CCATTATTATCTGGTCCGCATAATGCCGAAGCTCAAAACCGACGAGGAGAAGTTTCGAGGGCTGAGGCGGTTCAACGCCGCCATGTTCGTCCTGCACTTCGTGCAGGCCATCCTGCTGCTGATCATTACCTACATGGTGATCGGTCAGGACGTCAGCCTGCCCGTGAAGTCGTACTTCCTGACCGACTTCGATCCGGTCACCCAGACCGTCTCCGGGGTCGAGGAGACACTGTTCAGCCTGCCCCTGGCTCCACTGGTGGCGGGTTTCCTGTTCTTCTCGGCGTTCGATCATCTGCTCATCGCCGGGCCGCTGTACAAGCGCTACGAGGCGGGTCTCCGGAAGGGGCACAACTATTTCCGCTGGTACGAGTACGCCTTCTCCTCCTCGCTGATGATCGTGGTCATCAGCATGCTGGTCGGCATCTACGACGTGGCGGCGCTCATCGCCATCGCCAGCATCAACGCCTGCATGAACCTGTTCGGGCTGCT
>DAGU01000101.1:17148-20403 GCA_002498285.1 Methanomassiliicoccus sp. UBA386
GATTTCGTCTATTGGATCTTCCTGACGATAGCTATCTTCTTCTTCACCTTCGCGTTCAACATGGTCCTGCAGTACAAGCGGTGGGGGAAGTGGAAGGACTATCTGTTCGGGGAGAGGGTGTATATCATCCTGAGCCTGGTGGCCAAGACGGCGCTGGCCTGGCAGGTGTGGGCCGGCACCCTGGCACCGCTGGGCGGCTGAGGCGGCCTCCCTGACCGGGGGGCTGTTCCCCGTCCACATGGGGCTCCGGCAGCTGCGGGGCGTCGCCGGCGGTCTTGATGTGACGCCACCGCAATCCTCATATCCGCCGCCCCGTCTCTACCGCACATGGCCAATCTCAACGTCGCTGTGATCGCTCCCAACGGTTACTCCAAGGACCTCGGCAAGAAGGGGACGGTCTCCGACATCACGCTTTATGATATCAAGCAGGGCGCCGACACCGTCACATTGCTGGAGCCGACCAGCTACCCTGACCGCCTGGCCCCGCTGTTCTATTCCGCGTCCATGTCCGACCGCGCCCTGGTGGTGGTGGAGGCCATCGATGCCAAGCTCGGCGAGTGCATGGTGATGCTCCATAGTGCCGGAGTGGCCAAGGGTTGGATAGTCCTGCGAAACTTCATCGCCCCAGAGCAGCTGGCCCCCCTCATGAAGGGTACGGTGCTGGAGAGCTACGAGATCGTTGAGGACGATGCCACGGCCATCAGGGAGATGCTGCTGGCGGCGGCCAGGGAGGGCGACCGTGCGGCGGAGGACATTCCCGGCGCCGTGCCGGTGGACCATTTCTTCAACGTGAAAGGAGTGGGGACGGTCGTCCTGGGAATGGTCACGCGCGGCGTCGTAAGGAGGCATGACGCGCTTACCGCCCTTCCGACCGAGCGCATCGCCCAGGTTCGCTCCATTCAGAAGCATGATGATGATTTCGACGAGGCCGCCGCCGGGGACCGCGTCGGCCTGGCGCTCAAGAACATCGGCGTGGAGGACCTGGACCGCGGCATCGTCCTGAGCGCCGATCCCCACCTGAAAAGAACGACGGAGCTATCAGGAACGGTCGAGCTGGTAAGCTTCTGGAAGCATCCGCTTAAGGAGGGTATGGTGCTGCACGTGGGCCACTGGATGCAGTTCGTTCCCGCCCGCATCACTTCCGTTGGCGGTAGCGACGCCAAGCGGCCGCAGGTGACGATGTCCCTTGAAAAGCCGCTGGTGCACCCCGCCGGCAGCCGGGCGGTGCTGATGTACCTCGACGGCGGCAAGCTGCGCGTGGCGGGATGGCTTCCCATCGAGTGAGGTGGCCCTGCTGATTATATTCCGCGGGGCCCATATCCGCTACGGTCATTAGCATGGACTTCAACGAGTACAAGGTGGACCTCAACGCCAGGTGCGTGTGCGGGTGCATGGAGGGGGACCGCATCCATGACATCTACCGATTTCCGAACGATTATGGGGCATCAGTGGTCTCCGCGCCCAAGGCCGATAAGGCAGCGAGCGGGACGTTTCGCGTGTTCATACTCCATTACGACAGTCCAGCGCCGGAGCATTCCTATGAGATAGTGAAGGATACCCCCATCACCGACGATTACGCCATATGCAACAGCCAGGCCGAGGTCCTGGAGCTGCTGGGGAAGGTGTGGGACCTTTCGAAGGCGGACGAGGGCCATGGCCACGGCCGCTGCCAATGCCATTGAGCTTTTGTCAGGCATAATACTAATGCAGGCCGCTCTGCTACCATGAGGCCACCGTCCAACAGGCTATGGGGGGCGTTACATGACAACGAACATATTCTGGCGAAGCGATTCATTCATGCCTGCGTTTATAGATCATATCAGGCATTGGAGCGAGTGAAAAATCCTGGCTTTTTCAATACCTTAGCTTCCAGTGTAATAGTTCAATATAGACTTGAAATGCATTTGCCAATTTCATAATATGTTGATCATGACATAGTGGAATAATATCACAAGAACGGTCACAACGTAAAGAATGCTTACATCATAACTTTTCCAAATCATTTTTGCCAACCTCTTGTGCCCATCCACCTGATAAGAGTTCAGGTAATGCATTGGGATCGCGATCGAGAGCGTGAATACCAACATCAGTAGTGTTGTAAGTATCGGCATCAGGGATCCCATGCCTGAAGTTATCGGCCAAACCACTGGGAATAGCGACCAGTGTATCAGATACATCTCAAGTGTGCTTGAGCCGATGGTATCGGATATCTTTCTAAGATTCCCAGATGAACAATTCAACACAGAGGATATGCAGGCAATCAGGAAAATATCCCGCATTATATTCAATCCACCTATGTTGATATTTGGCCAGAACCAATACCAGAGCCAATACATCACGACAAGTATGAAGAAGATCAGGGCGAAGGTCCGATAACTGTGCTCTGGTTTCTTCATGATCAACAATATTAAGAATAGCACCGCAGCGGTTGTAACAAAATTATAGGTTGAGTCGTACCTTACATCCATCGAGAAATTAACGCATGCCAGAAAGAACAGCCCACCAATGAGCAGGAGCACCTTGTTATAATTCCTGGATATGATTCCATAGAGGGCATCGTTGTATACTGCAACAGTCGCACCTATAGCGAATAGAAATGAGTTTTCATGGTTGTAATCAAGATTGTGTCCAAAAAGTTTCGCGACCAGCAACAGTATGGACCCTGCCCATATCAAAACAAGGGCGTCCTTCTCCTTGAAGAACCTATTGGAAATATAAAATATAATATAGAAGACCAATAGTTGGTAGATAAACCCAGAAATCGGGTTTATGAATATCCGATATAGGATCGCATGCATGTTTCCGGTGTTCCCCGCACCATACAATACATAGATGCAGAAACCCAACACGGATGTTGTTACTGTGGGGATCACAACTGATGACCATCTTCTTCTGTTGAATGTAGTAAGGTAATCTGGCTTTGTTATCTTAGAGATGGTCAAACCATAACCGGATAAAAAGAAGAATAGGCCGACCATTATTGAGGCCATATTACTAAAATAAAAACCTGCCCAATACTGTACATGAGCAAATATAATGAGAATGACCGCGAAAGCCCTGAGAACAAGGGTATTCTCGTATGTCAGAAATTCAGAGTTGAATTTTCCTCGATTCGCATGGCCAGTTGTTGCAACATGCTCCTCTGACACATTTGCGCGGATAGCCATTTGATTATTAAAATATGATTAAGGATTATGTTAATCATCATACATATACGGCATTGGATAGATCCATCCGCTATGCGAGTTCGAAAGG
>DAGU01000101.1:20563-22226 GCA_002498285.1 Methanomassiliicoccus sp. UBA386
TCCCCTGACGATTTGATCTAGAGGACCTCAATATCCTCGGTTGGGCGGACACGCATCTTCATTGCAGGATATTTATGGAAAAACTTTGGGGGCAGCAGCTCCGAATATTGAAGCTAATCACCACTGCCATTGAGCTTCCGTCGGACAACGTTCTAATACGCACCGCTCCGAGCGCATTTAGTCCAGCATCGCTGGCAAAGAGGCGTGGAACATGGCAACGAACATATTCGAGCACATCAGAAAGGGGCATCGCGAGGTCGAGAGCTTATTGGAGCAGTTGTCCAGCTCATATGACCGCTCGACGTATGACAGATTGAACCAAACCCTGCAGGCGCACATGAAGGCCGAGGAGGAGTCGCTCTACCCCGCAATGGAAGGACAGGAGAGCGAAATGGTCCAGCATGCCCAAGAGGAGCACGGCCAGGTCAGGCAGCTGCTGCAGCAGCTGAAGCAGGAGGGTGGGGCACCGTCCGTCCTCTCTCAGCTCGCCCAGGCCATCCAGGACCATGTCCAGGAAGAGGAGAACGAGATGTTTCCCCGGGGCCAGCGGATGTTCGATCAGATGAAGATCGATGAGTTATCGCAGAAGTTCGACGAGGTCGACCGGCGCGTCGTTCAGCAGATCTGATAGGCCGAATAATCCTGCTTTTCCGGCGCCGTGGCGGCCGACGCCGTCATGGCGCCAGGTACTTTCGGAACGCTGGGGAATGCTGGCAGTCATGTTTATATGGCCCCCGGGCATGGCTCGGGACATGCCTGGCCACTTCTGTCCTCGATGCAAGACGCTGGTGCCCCCCAACCGGTCGCGCTGCCCGCGCTGCAAGGAGCCCACCGGCCAGACGGCCGTACTGGAGAGGGGGCCGGTGCTCGATCCCTCCGCGCCCGGGCTGTTCCCCTACGCGCCGCGGGACGGGCAGATGACCATCGTGAACACCATCCGGGAAGCGCTGGCATCGGGCCGCCACCTGGTCATGGAGAGCGGCACCGGGACCGGCAAGACCGTGTGCGCCCTCTCCGGGGCGCTGGAGTACGCCCTGGACAAGCGCAAGAAGGTCATCTACCTCACCAGGACGGTATCGCAGAGCGACCAGGTGATGAAGGAGCTGCGGAACATCTCGGAGAAGGAACGGGTGTTCGGTCTCCCCATCCTGGGGCGGGGGAAGTCATGCCTGCTCATGCGCTCCTTCGGAGAGGGCGACGCCATCACCCCAGGCGCCATGTCCCGCCTGTGCGAGGACATGAAGAAAAGGACCATGAGGAACGACAAGGGCGGATGTCCTCATTACGCCAATCTCCTGGCGTGCGACGATTCCATGTTCCTCGGCTTCGCCAGCAGGAACAATCCCACCGCCGAGGAGTTCGATGGGTTCTGCCAGAACACCGGGGCCTGCCCGTACGAGGCCAGGAAGCTCATCATGGCCGAGGCCGATGTGTTGGTGCTCCCGTACATCCATATGCTCTCATCCGACATCCGCAGAAGCCTGTTCGAGCGGCTGCAGCTGACGGCCGATGACTTCGTGGTCGTGGTCGACGAGGCCCACAACCTGATCGACGCCGCCCGGGACGAGGAGTCCTTCGCCCTGTGGGCCAGCGAGCTGGACGGGGTGGAGGCGGAGGCCAAGCAGTACGGGAGGGCGTGGCTGGCCAAGGGCGTGGACGTGAA
>DAGU01000023.1:0-430 GCA_002498285.1 Methanomassiliicoccus sp. UBA386
GCGGACCATGCCGTCCTCGCTCAGCTTGCATAGGTCAGCGCAGTCCTGCAGGATGGAGACGTGCCTCTCGCCCGCATGCTTCCCGCCAACCATCAGGCAGTGCGATATCGTGGCTACGCATACGCCATGGCATGTCCTGCAGTCCTTGATGCATAGCTCCATCATGTTCTGGCGGTCGGTCGTTAGGCTCTTGTTCATTTTCCCTCCAGATCCCGGGCCGTCCATGGCCTCAGTCGATGTTCACCTTCCGCCTGTCGCCGCCGCCCTCGCGCTTGGGCAGGATGATGGACAACACGCCGTTATTGAGCCGCGCGGAGATCCGCTCGAGGTCCACATCGCCCGGCAAGGATATGCGCCGGTGGAACGAGGAAACGCCCCTCTCCCGGCGTAAGTATCCCTCTCCCTCGTCCTCTTCGACCCTCTCCTTCCT
>DAGU01000023.1:709-1469 GCA_002498285.1 Methanomassiliicoccus sp. UBA386
GATCCCGCAGCATGTCGATGGGGCTCCAATACGAAGCTGGTAGCCTGCCTTCTCCCTTCTTCCGCTCCGCCAAGTTCCTCACCATGCCTTCACCGCACGAGGCCAGCGGTAGGTTCTTAGTGGTTCGTGCGGCTATTTGTCGTTTGCGCCCTGCAGTGCAGGTCGCACATACGGGCCATATGCTGGCCTGGAGACACGCGAAGGTCCAAAGCTTAATATATGCTCATTTGTTTCAGCACTTCGGGCTCATGGTCTAGCGGTTATGACGTCTCCCTCACACGGAGGAGACCGCCGGTTCGAATCCGGCTGAGCCCACTCCTCTCCCGATCTGGCTCACGTATCACGACCTTTGTTCTCGCCGATGCTCGGATCCGGCCATGATTGTTTTCTTTATGTATAGAATCGGAATAAAATATATATCTTGATAAAATGTTTCCTAGGCCAGCCAAGGAGGCTTTGACATGGCAATCGGATTGGTCGAAGTAATGAACGTGATCGGAGGATTGGTGCTTTGCGCAGGGGTCATCGGAGCCCTGCCGGGTATCGGAAAGTACCTCGAGAAGGCCGGCAAGTGGCTAGGAAGCTTCCAGGTCCTGATCGGTATCATCGCCCTGATCGTAGGCTTGCTAAACCTAGGGTCCTTGCAGGGGATAATCGCCACCCTGGTGGGCATCATCCTTCTGACCGGCGTCTTCTACATGATCCCCGTTCTTGGCAAGTACCTGACGAAGTTCGGGAAGTGGCTCGGCGGATTCCAGAC
>DAGU01000023.1:1720-1911 GCA_002498285.1 Methanomassiliicoccus sp. UBA386
CGTCCACGTCGAATACGTACATCCATCAACTAAGCTTATAGGGCCGCATTCAAAATCTATAGCGAGATGATGAAGGACAAGTTGACGATGCTCAGAGACGAGCTGAACGCAAACTTCAAGGAAAGAGAGGACGAGATCGCAGGCTCCCTGCTGGCCTTGATCTCCGGGGAGCACGTGCTGTTCATCGGCCC
>DAGU01000023.1:2104-19506 GCA_002498285.1 Methanomassiliicoccus sp. UBA386
GGGTCCTTCTTCTACTACCTTCTAACGAGGTTCACCACCCCTGACGAGATCTTCGGCCCCCTGTCGCTCAGCTCGCTGCAGTCCGATATATTCAGCAGGAAGGTGGAGGGGTACCTGCCCACGGCCAACGTCTCCTTCCTGGACGAGATCTTCAAGTCCAACTCTTCCATCCTCAACTCCCTGCTGACCATCCTCAACGAGCGGAAGTATCACAATGGCTCGGCCATACTGGACGTGCCTCTGTTCACGGTGTTCGGCGCCTCCAACGAGCTTCCCGAGGAGAACGAGTCCCTGGAGGCGCTCTACGACCGCTTCCTGTTCCGCTACTTTGTCGAGTATGTGCAGGACGAGTCGAACTTCGTGGACCTCATTACCAGCACCCCAGAGAACTTCATACCGTCGGCGATGCTGACCGTCGGCGATCTGTGCTGCATGAAGGAGCGGTCGGCCGAGCTGCCCCTGGACGATGATGTGGTGGAGGCCATGGTCGCCCTCAGGAGGGAGTTCCGCAACACCGGCGTGATGATCTCTGACCGTCGCTGGAAGAAGATGGTGCAGGTGCTCCGGGTGGCCTCCTACGCCCTAGAGCGGGGAAGAGTGGACCGCACCATGCTAATGCTACTCCAGCACATGATGTGGAAGCGGCCGGAGGAGCTCGCCACGCTGCGCAAGCTGCTCCTCGAGGTCGCCATCTCCGGGGGAATAGACCTGGAGAGGAGCGAGAAAGACCTTCGCGACCTCCATGCTTCCGCCGTGATGATCAAGGACTTCATTCTTCCGAAGTCGGTCGCCTGCCCCCTGTGCGACCGGGAGTTCCGTCGGTGGAGGGAACTGAAGGAGCATGCCTCCCATAACCCCGATCACTACTACATGCTGCCAGGCAGCGAGGAGCAGTACCAGCTGAGCTCTGTGCGCACGTCTCCCCGCCACCTCCCCAATCTAGTGGACAAGTTCGCCGCCATGGGGAGGCCAGTAACGCTGACCATGCCTCCGGAGCAGAGGGAGCTCTATCTTGGCGAGACCGAGGAGTTCGAGGAGACGCTCAACCTTCTAGAGAGGGACCTTCAGTCCGAAAGGGCCGCCCTGGTCAGGGAACTGGATGAGAACATCTGGCTGTCCCGCAAGGACCGCGAGGACATGCTGGACCACTATGACGCCAAGACAAGGGCCATGAACAACATGAAACGGCTGCTGGAGGAGACCAGGGAGCTCATCATGTCGGAAGAGTCTCAGTCCCATTGAGGTCACCATGTCCAGCAACGGGACGAGATGGAAGAAGGTGGCCAATGACGACTCGGTGCGGCTCGTCGTCGGCCGGCCCAGGCGCATACCGCGGCGTCGCCGCGAAGAGATCGCCGCCATATTAGCCCAGGACCTGGTGGGCTCCCGCCAGATCGTGGACGTGCGGCGTCACGCCGCCCGCCACGGGGCCTTCCACATCCTGCTCAGGTCACTGAAGGAGACCACCGAATGGGGGCGGCTGAGGGACATGTCGAGCAGGAGCGATACCTTTGCCATCCTGGCCTTGCGGTACGCCGCGGGAACGACATATGACATCCTCGATCGCACCATCGAACTGCCGGCCGACACGGTGGCCCAGCGGAGCTTTGCCGGGCTGATCGGGTTGACGGTGAACGCCTGGAGGCGCAAAGCGGACGATGAACTGCTGGCAATGGGAGTGGACGAGGTCACGGCCGTTGACGTGCGTGGGGAGGTCCCGGAGATGCTGCGCCAGGCCTTCGAGGAGAACCTAGCTCACGCGGTTGAAGAGCTGGAGCTGTACCGGCAAATGATCGCCCAGATGAAGGAGATGCTGCCCAAGGGCGGAGAGGATGCGTCAATGGAGAGGACCCTGTTCGAGTACCTGAGCAAGGTCGATCAGTTCTCCGAGCTCATGCGGAGGAGCAAGGAGATGCAGCGCATCATCGACCTCATGGGAAAGCTGGACGTGGAGTATGGAGGGGCGAGCAGGGAGACCCGCAGCTTCTCGACCTCGGAGGCGTATGACATAGGCCCTTCCAAGGATGTACAGCACGTTGTTCCCGTGGAGCTGCTGAAGCTCAAGGTGCCCATACTGAGGATGCTGTTCCTGTCGCAGATGCTGGAAGGCCAGCTGCTGACCTACCGGCTGCGCGGCCTTGACTGGAGCCAGGAGCCGGAGCCTGAGAGGCGCGGCCCCGTGGTCGCCCTCATCGACGCCTCGGGCTCCATGAGCGGCGAGCCGGAGCTGATCGCCAAGGCGTTCATCCTCATGCTGGCAAGGCGTATGGAGCGAGAGGACAGGGAGTTCAAGGTCATCCTCTTCGCGGCCGAGGACTGGAAGCTGGAGCTCGACCTGGCAGACAAGAAGAAAGCGGCCGAGAGCCTGCTGGACACGGTGTGCCGGCACTTTGAGGGGAACACCGATTTCAACTCCGCTCTCCGCACCGGGCTGGAGGTGCTAAGCGATAGGGACTACCGCGGCGCGGACGTGCTGTTCTTCACCGACGGCGAGTCAAAGGTCACCGATGAGGCCCTGGTCCACGAATGGGAGGGGTTGCGCAGGCGCACCGGTTCCAGGACCTTCACCCTCATCGTCGGCTCCGACCAGGCCGGGGGGCTGGAGAAGCTCTCCGACCAGACGTGGATACTTCCCACCAGCACATGGGACGCGGAGGGCAGCCCGTCCAACCTCATACGCATCATCGCCGAGGGGTGACTCTTGGGCACGCATTCCCTTAAATAGCAGCGGATGGAACGTCCACGTTGCCCTGAGGATCCATACCCAGACCCTTCGGGCTGAGGAGGGATAATATGTTGGTAATGCAGGTGAGCAAGCACCCCGCGGACCTCTGTCCGGCGTACAACGACAAGTACCGAGCCCTGACGGTCAACTGGTACGAGAAGGTCGGGTCGATCTCGTCCAAGTACGGCGTGAAGTTCCTGGGGTCGTATGACGACCACCCGGGCCACACCGTCTTCGCCATATACGACACCCCCAGCATGGACAACCTGATGAAGGTGTTCGCCGAACCGGAGATGATCGCACCGATGTCATTCTGCAAGAGCAGGGTGTTCCCGGTGCTCGATCACCAGACCACGCTGGCCATGATCAGGAAGTAGGCCCAATATCTCTTCGCTCCCCATATCAATGGGGAGCTCTCCTTTCATCGCATCGACCCCTTCATGTCCGAATACATGCTCTCGATCAGCTCGACCGCTACTGCCAGGCTCTCCTTCCACGTAGGATGCGCCTCCCACCGTCGACGGGCCGACCAGCCCATTTCCTCCCGCAAGGCGTCGTCAGCAAGGGCAAGAAGATCGCGGGCCACCGCCTCATGGTCGTTCGGGGAAACGAGAAAACCATCGCGGCCGTGGGTCACCAGTTCGCCCGCCCCTCCTTCCCGGCCGGCGATCACGGGGATGCCAAAGCCCATGGCCTCGAGCAGGGCGATGCCGAACCCCTCATATCTGGAAGGTACGGCCAACACGTCCGTCGTTCGGTATAGTTCGCACATCCCCTCCGCCTGGACCGGCCCCAGGAAGTGCACCCGGCCTCGCAGCGTCGCGTCCATGAGGCCATCCAGGGAACGACGGAACCGCTCGTCGGCGACGGCCCCCGCCACCTCCAGACGGAATGGGACGTCCGTGATGCGCGAGAGGGCCATCAGGAGCACGTCGAGGCCCTTGATCGGATGTATGTTCCCCACATGGAGGATGCGCAGCTCCTCTCCACCCGGATGGCGGGGGCCCGGCGTCAGATGGTCCCTGCCTGGATGGGCCACGACGGCCGGCCCAGGACCGGGTGATAAAGAGCGGCAGGCGTCCAGGGTCGCATGGCTTGTGCATACGAGCGCGTCAACGCTCTCAAGATAGGCGCGCTCCATAGGACCGACCGGCTGACCTAGGCAGGCGCTGAGATTATGCACCAGTGCCACCACCGGCCGTACCCGCGCGAGGTTCGGTCGGAACAGCAACGGATGGCACAGCTCGTCCTGGACAAGGATGTCATGCTCTCGCATCCATGAGAGCACCGCAATGCCATCGTTGCCGTCGATGCATTCCGGCCATGATCTTTGGCGCAGCGATAATACGTTAACGATATGCCCTCGTCGGCGGAGCTCGCGCACCAGCATGCGGTCGTACAGGTAGCCGCCGGTGGCCTGCTCCAGATCGTCGTATATCATGAGGCCGATCCTCATCCGTCGATCCACGCCCCATATGACGCCCAGGCATCGTCGCCCTCCCACACCGTCACCGACGCCCACTCCACCGGCGGCAGCCGCCCCACGGCCATCTTCCAGATGGTCCGGGCGAGGTTTTCCACCGAGGGGGGCGTTCCGGAGAACTGGGGCAGTTCGTTGAGCACCCTGCCCTCCAGCAGGCCGATGGCGGACTCCAGGGCCGCGGCCATGGCGTCCAGGTCAACCAGGTACCCGCGGGCGTCCAGCTCATCGCCGGCGACGAGGAGCTCCACCAGATAGGGATGGGGGTGCGTTTCCCCCTCTGGCCCCGGGACGTCAAAGAAGTGCATGGCCGACAGCCGGCGCCGCAGCCCCGTGCGGTACATCAAGTCAATCCCCTCCATACGATAGTAGCACCTGCGCCACATCATCGCCGCCCCGGTCGATCAGGTCATAGGCCTCGGCCGCCTCGTCAACGCTGAACCAGTGGGTGACCAAGCGGGACGGACGGGTCCGCCGCACCATCTCCCAGCTCAGCCGGAGACGCCGCTCCTTGTCCCACCGGCCAGAGAGCGAGGGGGAGAGGGAGCTCACCTGGCTCCCTATGATTCTGAGCCTCCGCCGATGGAACGCCTCGCCCAGATGGGCGTGGACGACCTTGTTGCCATACCACGAACCGAGGATCACCCGGCCTTCGAAGCCTGTCAGCCCTAGCGCCGTGTCCAGCGCGTCAGGGTTGCCTGACAGCTCAAACGTTAGGTCGGCGCCACGCTCTCCGAACGGGCAGGAGCGCATCAGCTCCTCGCACGATGCGATATCGAGGCACGCGCCGGAGCCCATCTCCTCTGAAAGCTTCCTCCGCAGAGGGTAGCGCTCCAGCGCGGTCAGCGAGCCCGTGGGCATGAGGGCCAGAACGGCCGTCGTCAGCAGGCCGACCACCCCCTGGCCGACGATCAGGACGTCCTCTCCCAGCAGAGGAGCGCCATCCATGGCGAGGGATACGGCGGTCTCCATGCTGGGCAGCATGGCAGCGTCCTCGGCGGTCAGGTCCTCGGGGACTGGGATGAGCTGATCGACAGGGGAGGAAAAATGGCTCTCATGGGGATGGAACGCGAACACCAGGCGGCCCTCCAGTTCGCGCGGGACACCGGCCCCCCGATCAACCACCTGCCCGACCGTGGAGTAACCATACTTGAAGGGGTACCCGAACGACCCTCCCAACGACGGGATGGTGGTGTCCAGCAGCATTCCTTCCTCCAGCTGGTGCCGGTAGAACAGCATCTCGGTCCCCGCGCTGATGGCCGACACGATGGAACGCACCACCACCTCCCCGGGAGCCGGCATCGGCACCCTTTCCTCCTTTACCTCGACCCGGCGCGGACCCACGAAATAGAGCGAGCGACGATTCACCAGGTCCTAGTTCGAGCTGAAGGCACATCAATGTATCTGACGATGCGTCGCGATGTGGATGATGGCGATCTCGATGGTGGCGCCGATGATCCCTGCCGTCTAAGACTTAAATATTTGAGAGCCGCTTCACAGTTCATGGCCTCAGGATGTCGTATCGAGATCTCCTACATCGATCCAGAGACGTACGCCTCCATCGTGAACCATGACCTGCGCAAGAGCATATTGCGCACCCTGTACGCCATGACGATGGACGGGCCGGTGTCCAAGCAGGAGCTGGCCGACCGCCTGGGCATTGGCTACCATCAACTGTCCTATCAGCTGACGCACCAGCTCAGCGAGTTCTGGACGGTGGGGGAGGAGCGCAAGGTGCGCGGGACGCGCCTGGAGCTCATTCAGCCGAGCTCGCCCAGCTCGGTGTTCATCACCCTGGGGCGGGACGGCAAGATCTTCATCGTGGACCCCTTGGCCAACCTGTTCGGCCCGCTATCCACCGAGGGAACGCGCTGCGACGGATGCTCCCCCCAGGAAGCCGACCGATGCCTGGGGCATGTCGAGGAGGGTTGCTGCTTCACGGGCCATCCGTCCGACGAGGAGAAGGCCGTCCTGAAGAGCAATGGCCGGAACGAGCCCCTCAGGGCCATGGACGTGGCCATCATCTGCGCGCTGCGCGGCGTCTCCACCGCCAACCGGTGCGTTGTTTCGATCCCATGCGACAGCTGCCCCTTCAAGCGCCGGGCCATACGCATCGATGACGATATCTCCGCCAGCGGCAAACCATAAATCGCCAGTGGCAGTTCCATGAGGGATGAGCGTAAGCAGCACGGTTACTAGGTTCGCGGTCATCGGCGGCTATCTGGGCGCGGGAAAGACCACTCTCACGGTGGCCCTGGCCAAGCGCCTTAAGGAGATGGGAAAGAACGTGGCCATTATCACCAACGATCAGGGCCACGCGCTGGTCGACACCGAGTACGCTCGAGGTTCCGGGGTCGACGTCCGGGAGGTCATGGGCTGTTTCTGCTCCACATTCCCCGAGTTCATCAAGAGCGCCCGCTCACTGGTGCAGGTATCAAGGCCGGATGTCATCATGGCCGAGCCCATCGGGACCTCGACCAACATCCTGTCGTCGGTGGTGGACCCTCTGCGCTGCCAGTATCCCGATGAGTTCAGCGTGGCCCCCTTCATGGTCGTGGTGGACGGCACCCGGGCGTCCCAGCTCTCCGGGGACAAGCTGATCCCAGCGCACCAGGTGAGGGAAGCAGAGATCGTGCTGCTCTCCAAGGTCGACCTGCTGGACGAGGAAGCCCTGAGGAGGGCCAAGGAGGCCGTGGCGGACGTTGCTCCTGACGCCACCGTCATCCCGTACTCCTCCCGTACGGGCGTGGGCCTCGATGCCGTGATGGACGTCATCCTGTCGACCCAGCTCAGCCGGAAGGAGATGGAGGGCGAGGACTACCGCCTGTTCTCGGCAGAGAAGGAGTCGATGTCATGGTTCTCCTCCACTGCGACGATCGTGCCCATCGAGCGGGTCGATGCCTACGGGCTGACCACCACCCTGTTGCGCGCGGTCGCCGACGCGTTTCCCTCCGCAGAGGTCGCCCATGTTAAGGTGACCGTCCTATCGGAGCAGGCCGGAGCGAAGATGTCCCTGGTGGGCGATTCGGCCCAGGTGGACGGTCTGCGCGGAGGGCGGTACTTCAGCGACCCCGCCCGCCTGATCGTGAATGCCCGCGTCACCGCCGAGCCACAGAAGCTGGGTAGCGCCATGCGTTCCATCATGGCCGATCTCAAAGGCAAGTTCCCGGTGGAGCTGGACGATCTTACAGAGTCCTGCTATTCTCCCCGCCCGTCGGCCCCCACCTTCTTTACCGGCCTATGAAATGACATGGCGTCTCCGCCAGCACAGCGGTGGGAAGGCCGCATGCCGCCGCTTCGACAAAGTTTAAATGCATTCAGCCGACCTATCAACTGCCTGGACAGGAGAGATTGCCACGGTCGAAGTAGACGATATGAACCAACGGATACTCAAGCTTCTCAAGATGGATGGGAAGATGACGTATCGCGAGATCGCGTCGAAACTGCGTCGCTCGCCGTCCACCGTTAGGGACCGCATAAGGCGCATGGAGGACTACGAGGTCATCCTTGGCTATGCGGCCATCGTCAACAACGAGCAGATGGGGATGCAGGCCGACGCCATCGTCCTTGCTGATCTGGCGGAGGGCATAACGACAAAGGAACTTCGCAACCTCCAGGAGGTGGAGGGGGTCATGGAGGTGCTGATGGTGAGCGGTGGCAAGCGGGTGATGGTCAGGTTGCACGCTCCCGACAATCGCGCTCTGGACGCGATCATCAGCAACGCCCTTACCCCTCTGGGCCTGGAAGATATGGACGTGCGGATCGTACTGGAGTCGCTCATGCGGTTCCCCGGGGTCTGAGCACGGGACTCCCTGCACGCGAATTCGCGAAAAGGACGGCGGGGCTGATGCCAAGACCGCGTGATGCATGCCGGCGATCGACCAGGTTGGCTCCCCATTCCATTCGGCATCGCGGAGCGGACCTCTTTATTCCTTAATGAATGGGAGAAATACCTGCATCTGACATGTCCAGCATTGCTATCGGCATGCGGGCGTTCGCTTGCCATGCCCAGTCAAGTATTTTAAGAATATTTATATCGGATGTCACAATAACCACGCCGCTAGGTGTCCCGATATGACCTCGCTTAAACTTACCTTGATCCCACAGCTGCCAGACCTGGACGAGATCAGGCAAATGAGGAAAAGACTTGAACTTTCCCAGCGGGAGCTGGCCTCCCTGGCCGGCGTCTCGCAGTCACTGATCGCCAAAGTGGAGAAGGGCACCATCGACCCATCCTACAAGAACGTCCGCAAGATCTTCGAGGCGTTCGAGGAGGCGATGAAAAAAAGGGCCCTGGAAGGAAAGTCCACCGGCGCCCGCCTCACCGTGGGTGACCTGGCCACCAAGGGCGTGGTCTCCATATCGCCGAAGCAGACGCTGGCCGAGGCGGTGGACCTGATGGTCAAGAGGCGCTTCACCCAGTTGCCAGTAATGGAAGGGGATCGCATCGTGGGCGGCATAACCGATGACCACATACGCGACTACACCATCGAGGAGACGCGCAACCAGAGAAAGCACTACGACGAGGTCATGCAGGTCAAGGTGGGGGACATAATGGAGGCGCCGTTCCCCATCCTCAGTGAGGATACGCCTATCGAGCTGGCGTCATTGCACCTGCAGAGGGACGAGGCAGTGCTGGTGACCCGCATGGGGAGCATAGTGGGCATCCTCACCTCCGCGGACTTCCTCGACCTGGGGCTGCACTGAGGCCCCATGAGGAAGAACGAGCTGGAGCGGGCCCTTCAGAGCATTCCGCCGCACCGCAACCCCCGCCCTTCCCTGGAGCAGTACTGCACTCCCGCCCCCATCGCGGCCGACGTACTCTGGACAGCCATGGCGTTCGGCGATATCGAAGGGCGCCGGGTGGTCGACCTGGGGTGCGGCACGGGGGTATTCGCCATCGGCGCCGCCCTGATGGGGGCCGCCTCGGTGAAGGGAGTGGACATAGATTCCCAGGCCGTGGCCGATGCGACCGAGGCGGCATCCAGGATGGGGATCGACGCAGAGTTCATGACGGGGGACGTGAAAGAGGTTCAGTGGGAGGCGGACACGGTGATCATGAACCCACCGTTCGGCGCCCAGCGAAGGAGGGCCGACCGTCCGTTCCTGGAGGCTGCGGTGCGCCTCGCCCCGGTCGTATACTCGCTGCACAACGCCTCCACTACGCCGTTCCTGGAAAAGATGGTGGCGTCCCTGGGGCGAAGGATAGCCTTCCAGAAAAGCTATAAGTTCCAGATACCTCATCTGTTCGAGTTCCACGAAAAGAAGAAAAAGGACATCGATGTGGTGTTGCTGCGCATTTGCTGATAGGATGTGATTCAAGATGACCAAGAGAACCGTGGTGCCAGGCGAGGAGGTCGCCGTGGCCGAGGAGTACATGCCCGACGCGGGCACCTACGAATATGATGGCAAGATCCTTTCCACCCTAGCGGGCGAGCTGGAGCTTGACAAGGACAAGATGGTGGCCCGAGTCTCGGCCGCCAATCCCATGAACCTGCTTAAGGTCGGGGACAGCGTGTTCTGCCGCGTCACCGATGTCAGAGCGGCCATGGCTATATGCGAGATCCTGGGTACCGAGGGCAAGGAGAGGGGCATCACCGGAGAGACCTCCGCTACCATCCACATCTCCAAGCTCTCCTCCGAGTATGTCCAGGAGGTGGGCAGGGAGATGAGGCCGAACGACCTGGTGCGGGCCAAGGTAATCCAGACCTCCCCGTCCGTCCAGCTGTCCACTCAGGAGCCGCACTTCGGCGTGGTGAAGGCGCTCTGCCGTAAGTGCCGCGCCCCCATGGCCCGCCAGGGCAAGTCCCTGCGCTGCGAACCCTGCGAGAGGGTGGAGAACCGCAAGCTGGCCGATGATTACGGGGACATTGATTTCTGACCCCGCCCCCATCGTGAGAAGCTCGACGTGACATCCGGCAGTGGGCAGGAATAGCATTATAAGCGAAGTTGCGAATAGAGGCGACGGGTGGAAGATGGCCAAGAGCAACGACGACCTTGTCAAGGAGATCAACGAGCTCAGGAGCGAGATGAAGCAGATGAGGGAGCTCTTGAACATGCTGTTCACCATCGTCGTCGAGCAGGAAGAGGACGAGGAGGACGATTACGGATTCCCTATGCTCAGCCAGGACACCCCGAGGTTCAATAACTGAGCCTTTTTAGGACGCCGCATCGTTACGGAGCAGGTGACGCCTTGAGGATCGTGTGCCTTATATCCGGAGGTATCGACTCCCCCGTAGCCGCGTACACCCTGGCGCGCAACGGGGCCGAGGTCATCCTGCTCCACATGGACAACCGCCCCTATTCAGGAGAGGGCTCGGTGAACAAGGTGGTCCGCCTGGCCGAGGCCCTCGAGTCCGCCCTGGGACGGCCGCTTGAGCTATTGACAGCCCCTCACGGCGTCAGCCAGTTGAGGATCTCCCAGCATTGCCGAAAGAATTTGCAGTGCGTGCTGTGCAAACGTACCATGCTCAAGGTGGCGCGCAACGTGGCCAGGAAGCTGGAGGCGGATGCCATTGCCACTGGCGACTCCCTGGGGCAGGTGGCGTCCCAGACGCTGTATAACATCAATGCCGAGGAGATAGGGCTGGGGTTCCCGGTCCTTCGTCCCCTGATAGGCTTGGATAAGCTCGAGATAGAGCATCTTGCCAAGGAGATAGGCACCTATGGCACATCCATCGAGAAAGGGGACGCATGCTCGATGGTGCCGTTCAGGCCGGCCACAATGGTCGGTCCCCGGCTGATCGCCGAACAGGAAGAGTGCCTGGACCTGGAGGCTCTCGCGATGGAGATGGCCGAGGAGGCGTTCCTTCTCAGAACACCGAGCAGGACTCGTATCTAGATCGATCGAGCATGTCCGCGGTCACGCGGCTTATGTACCGTGCCTGGACGCGGGAGATGTATAAGGTGTTCTGACCCACCGTGACCTTCAGGTCGGACTCCTTGGGCGACTTCATCTCTACAGGTACGATGACGGGGCCGCCGCATGAGGTGGACACCCGGTAGTCGCGCTTGTTCTGGAGAATGTAATCGATGACGCGTTGATCCACCTGGATATCGTGCATGCCAGCTCAATCGCCAGGCCGTATATAGCGGTTGCGAAATCTTATCTCGCATTTCGCATATGGGCATGCATGAAGCATATCCTCGACACCTCAGCCCTTTTCGCCATGCAGGACCTGCCGCCAGAGCCTGTAACCACCCCGGGCGTCATCTCCGAACTCAGGAAGTACGACGACCCACGCCTAAGGTACTGGGAGGACCGCCTGATCGTTTCCGAGCCGTCCTCGGCCTCCATGGAGAGAGTGGAGAGGGCGGCGGCCGACACGGGGGACGATGCCCGCCTCTCCCCCGTGGACATGGAGGTCCTGGCCTTGGCCATGGACCAGAGCGGCGTGATCCTGACCGATGATTATTCTATCCAGAACCTCGCCCGGGTGCTCGGGCTGGACTACAGGGCCGTGGGGTTCAAGGGGATCAAGGAGGTCGTGACCTGGAAGTACCGGTGCCGCGGCTGCGGGCGGACGTTCGACAAGAACATGCCCGACTGCCCGATATGCGGCAGCGCGCTGCGCTCGGTCCGATCCAAGGGGAGGTGAAGGACCTCAGGGGAACACGGGGCGCAGGCGGATCATCTTGCCCATGCGCCTCGCCCCCACCACTCCCATGGCCCATTCGGTGCGCCGGGAGGTGCCCATGAACATGGTGGCCATGCGTTTGGTGTTCACGGCGGTATGTAGCGGCTTGGCCACCTGACGCCTCCACTCCTGCTCGTACTCCTTGAGGGGAGTGCCGTCGCGCACATGGGACGCCGCGGCCCTTCCAGCAATGCGGCCGCATATCATGGCGATCGGTATGCCGCCGCCGTTGACGGCCATCACGTGTCCGGCGGCGTCTCCCACCACCAGGGCGCTCTCCGACGCCGTCCGGGCGATCGGACCGTTGGACGGGACAAGCTTGCCCACCGTGCGGGTGGTGACGGTCAGTCCTCTCCTCTTGAGGAAGTTGGCATAGTGGTCGATCAGCCTGCCGTCGGCCAGCTTGGGGGAGAAACCCACCCCCACATTGGCCCCATGACCCTTTGGCAGAACCCAGGCGTACGCTCCGGGGGCGATGCTTCCGAAGTGCATCTCCATCACCGGGGGGAAGTCCCCCTCGGCCTGGCCGGTCACGGCCGGGTACATGTCCTTGTTGCGCGGGAAGCCCAGAGAGCGCGCGACGGTCGACAGCGGCCCGTCGGCGCCCACCACCACCTTGGCGCTCAGCCGCCCTTCCTCCGTTATGACCTCGTTGCCCTCCACGCCGGTGACGCGCACTGACGTCCTGATCTCCGCCCCGGCCTTTCGGGCCTTCTCCGACAGAAACCTGTCGAAGCGGTCGCGGTCGGTGGTGTAGCCGGCGAACCTCACGTCCCAGTACCGCCCGCTGGGGGCGATCATGCGGAACAGGTCCATCCTCCTGGAGATCAATGATTCGGGCACGTCGAACAGCTCGTCCATGTCCGACACCTTGGGGAAGGTGACCTTCATCTCCGAGGTGTCGGGCATGAACTCCCCGCACATGACGGGTTCGCCTATGATCTCCCTGCGCTCCAGGACGAGGACGCTCACGCCGTTGCGGGCGGCATGCTCCGCCGTGGTGGAGCCGGCCGGTCCGCCGCCCACCACTATGATGTCGTAATCGCTCATCGGTCCCTCGCCAGCACAGTATCGGCCAGGGCGCGGAGGGCATCCTTGAACTCGGTTTCCTGTAGGACGTCCAGCCCCTTCAGGGCCTTGAGCCGCAGGTCCTCGGCATGCCCCATGGCCACGTCCATGGCGTCGGTATCAAGCACCAGTTCCAGGGCTTCGTCCACCTCTTCCAAGGTCTTGTCCTTTTTGCTGTAGATCTCCCTCAGGCGCGCGGATTTGGGATAATGGTCCTGCATGGCGATCATGAGGGGCAGGTTGGCCTTTCCGTCGAGGACGTCCATGCCTCTCCCCTTTCCCAGGTCGCCCTCGTTCCCCCCGATGTCCAGTATATCGTCGACTATCTGGAATGCCAGGCCGATGTTGAGGCCGAACGTCCCCATGCCAGCTATCTGCTCCGCCGAGCCGTTGCCTATATACGCTCCCACCTGGGCAGAGGCCTCGATGGGCTTGGCGGTCTTACCGGTGATGATGCGGATGTACGTCTCCAGGGGTATGCTGGCATCATTCTCGGTTCTGGTCTGCAAAATCTCGCTTTCGGCCATACGGGAGCAGGAGTCGGCCACCATCTCCACTATTTCCTCGGACTGGATCATCCCGCCGAGGCGGAATCCCTTGACGAAGAGGAAGTCCCCGGTTATAAGCGCCCGCTGGGTGCCGTATTTGCGATAGACGGCGGTGTTCCCCCTGCGGGTCTCCGCGCCGTCATTGATGTCGTCATGGACCAGAGTTGCGCTGTGGATGAGTTCGAAGGCGGTGGCCACCGTGATTATCTTCTTCAGGTCGGTTCCCCCCACCGCCCGGAAGGACAGGAGGGCGATCCCTGGCCTCATGCGCTTACCGCCGGAGCCGATAACATATGTGGCTATCTCGGTGAGCAGGGGATCCTCGGACCGCACGTTCCGCATGATCTCATCCTCCACCATGCGGAGTTCCTCTTTTATAGGCTGGTCCCAGCTCAAGGGCATGTGCCGACCTAATACAAATGGCGTACTTAACCGTTGCTGGCCAAGCTTTTTCCACATCTGGCAAACTATATCTTCATCGCGTTGAGAAGCATATCTCATGCGCGCTAGAACGGAGCAGGGAGCAGGGGCCACGATAGAGGGCCAAATTGACGCGGATATCGCCATCGTGCCGGGGGAGGCCACCATGTCCGAGGTCCTCGACACCATGATATCGAAGGGCGCCTCGGTGGTGATGGTGACCGACGGCGAGGACGTGGTGGGGCTTTTGACCGCAGGGGACATGGGCTCCATGGTCGCCAGGGGGATAGACCTTGATGCCAGCCAGGCGAGGGATTTTGCGTCGCTGTGCGAGATGAGCGGCAACCGGCCATGCACCAGGGTGAACTATGACGAAGAGCCGTCCAACGTCCTCAAGGTCATGCAGCACTGGGGTACCGACCGAGTATTAGTGGTAAAAAACGAAGAGGTCGTCGGGACGGTATCCGCCCTCGGCGCCTTAAAGAGTTGGAGAGAAAGGGTTTAGGCCAGGGCCGGGAACAACGTCCTCGCCGCCTCGGAGCAGAGCTCCAGCACGGGGTCGAAGAACAGACCCAGAGCGATGGTGGCCACCAGGCAGATGGCTATGGCCGCGGTCAGGGCGAGGGGCACCTTGATCTTCGCGTCGCTCTCTCCCTTCTCCACGTACATGTACTTGATGACACGCACGTAGTAGTACAGGGACAGGGCGGAGTTGAGCACGAGGGCCACACCGAGCCATATCATCCACTGGGTGATCTCGGCCGCTTCGACGGACGCCGAGAGCAGCACGACCTTGCTCATGAACCCGGACAGCGGAGGTATGCCAGCCAGCGCGAACATGAAGATGGCCATGGAGAACGCCATGAACGGCGCCCTCTTGCCCAATCCCTTGTAGTCCGCGACCGACTCCCCTATCGCCACATAGGTCAGGGCGGCGACCACGATGAACGCCCCGCTCTTCATGAAAGCGTGGGTGATGATGTGGAATATTCCGCCGGTGATGGCGTAATCCCCCACCACGGTGGCAAGGGGTATGGCCATCAGCATGTAGCCCGCCTGGGCGATCGAAGAGTAGGCAAGCATGCGCTTCATGTTGGTCTGCGATAGCGCTACGACGTTGCCTATGGTCATGGTCAGGACGGCGACGATGCCAAGCACCACGTCCCAGTCTGCCTTGAGGGCGATCAGGCCCACCAGGAAGACCTTGAACATCACCACCAGCCCCATCTTCTTGGAGCCAGCGGCAAGGAAGGCCGAAATGGGAGTGGGCGCGCCCTCGTACACGTCGGGGGCCCACATGTGGAATGGAGCTATGGCGATCTTGAACCCGAACCCTGCAACGAGCAGGCCTAGGGCCAATAGGGTTATCAGCTCGACCCCCTGGGCGGCCAGCACCTCGTTGATACCGATGAGGTTGGAGGTGCCGGTGGCCCCGTACAGCAGAGAGATGCCGTACAGGGACAGGGCGGAGGACATGCCACCGATGATGACATACTTGACCGCCGCCTCCGAGCCGCGCTTGTCCTTCTTGCGGAAGGCCACCAGAGCATAGGTCGCCATGGATGCTATCTCGATGCCCACATAGATGGCAAGCAAGTCCTGGGCCGAGGCCACCAGCATCATGCCGGCGGTAGCCATCATGATCAGGGAGTAGTACTCGGCCAGGTGCCGGTCCTTCTCCACGTACCTGGCGGAGGCCAGGACGACCACGAAGGCGACGCTCAGGAACACCAGCGAGAAGACCGCCGCCAGTGCGTCAAAGACGATCAGAGGGGCGCTCGCATCGCCGATGATGCCAGGGTAGCCATTTGCCATGTAATGCGTTACCATCGCGGCGGATGCCAATATGCCAACCATGGAGATGCCGGCGAGGGCCCTGCTGGACTTGATCAGTATGTGCAGGGCGGGGATCGCCACCGCGAGCAGGACCAGGATGATCTCCGGGTAAATTGCTCCGTATTCAATCATTTTAGATCACCCCGCTGAGGGGCCACACCAACGGTATCGAAGGTGTGATAAGGTCCAGCACGTAGGCTGGCCAGACACCGAACAGTATGATGAGGCCAAGCAACACCGCCAGAGGAATGATCTCGAACCAGTAGGCATCGTGGAGATGCTTGGTGTCGACCTTGGTGGTCAGCTCGCCGAAGATGCTCCTCTGCATGGCCCATATGTAATAGGCCGCGGTGAGGGCAACGGTGGCGATGGGTACGAGCACCCACAGGCCCCATACGTCGTAGGTCGACGTGAACACCATGAACTCGGCCAGGAAGCCGATCATCCCTGGAAGCCCGAGGGATGCCATGAACCCCATCATCATCACGGTGGAGAGGATGGGAAGCTTGGGCGCAAGCCCGCCGAGCATGGGGATCTCCCTGGTCCCGACCTTGTGCTGGAACATCCCGCAGACCATGAAGAGGACGGCGGTTATCAGACCATGCGCGAACATCTGGAACACCGCCGCGGCGATGCCCAGCTGAGTAAGCGTGGCTATGCCCAGCATCACTATGCCCATGTGGGAGATGGACGAGTAGGCGACCATCTTCTTGAGGTCGGTCTGGGCCAGACAGGCCAGAGCGCCATAGATGATGGACACCACGCCGATCACCGCCATTATGAGCTGGAAGTCAACCGCTGCATCTGGCAGGGTGGGAAGGCATATTCGAATGATACCGTAGGACCCCATCTTCAGCAGCAGGCCGGCCAGCAGGACCGAGCCAGCGGTAGGCGCCTGGACGTGAGCGTCCGGCAGCCATGTGTGGAACGGCACCATCGGCATCTTCACGATGAACCCAAAGAAGAGGGCTCCGAAGATGGCGATCTGCAGCATGTGGCCCAGGTCACCCGCCACTTGCGCGATGAGCAGCATGTCGAAGGTGCCGATCGCGTCTGCAGGTATCAGGTTCCCGGCCTGCAGGAGGGGGGCGGTGGTGAAGTACAGGGCGAAGATACCCAGCAGCATGGCCAGCGAGGCCACGTGTGTGTATATGAAGAACTTTATCGACGCGTAGGCCCGGTTGACACCTCCCCATATGGCTATGAGGAAGTACATCGGGATCAGCACGACCTCCCAGAAGATGTAGAACACGAAGTAGTCCAGGGACATGAACACGCCCATGATGCCCACTTCGAGCACGAGCATCAGGCCCATGTAGTGGTGCAGGCGCTCCTCGACATCCCATGAGAACAGGATGGCGAGGAACACCAGCAGGGCGCTCAGGAAGACCATGGTGATGCTTACACCATCCACCCCGAGGTGGAAGTTGATGCCCAGGAAGCTGATCCACTGATATTTCTCGACGAACTGGAAGCCTCCGGTCAGGGAGAACTCCGTTAGCAGGAGGGTCGAGAGGGCCAACGGTATGGCCGAGAAGGCCAGGGCCGTGTACTTGGCCGCCTTGGGCGACCGCCCCATCAGGAACGCCGCGATGGCGCCCACCAGGGGGAAGAGGATTAACAGCGAGAGTATCGGTATGTTCTCAAACATCTTAGATCACCCCTCCCACGAGGAAGAGGAGGATGAC
>DAGU01000023.1:19666-91418 GCA_002498285.1 Methanomassiliicoccus sp. UBA386
CGCAGGAAGTTTCCGGCCCTTATCAGGCCAGCGCTGATCCCGTCTATGAGCCCGTCTATGATCTTGCGGTCGATGAAGTCTACCACCTTGGCGGCGCCGTAGACCACCTTCAGGCCGATCCAGTCGTACCCCTTGGTGAACCCGTAGCGGGCCAGGAGGACGTTGGAGAGGGTCTTGCCGACGGTCCCGGAGGTGAACCGGGCAGGGTCGATCGCCTTCTTCTTGTACATCATGTACGCCAGCCCAATGCCCAGCACCGCGGCCACGATGGACGCATATGTCAGGACATTGGTGAACACCGCCACCAACAGGTCGACCGGACCTGCCTCATGCGGGAGGAAGTTCTCCAGGCCCGGCACCAGCGTGCTCTCGAAGCCGAACAGGAAGGCAAAGCCAGATCCGAAGGCCAGGATGGCCAGGAGGGCCAGGGGCACCCACATGTTGGCCGGAGCCTCATGAGCATGCTCATAGGCATGCTGGTCCCTGGGCTCACCGGAGAAGGTGAGGAACCATAGGCGGAACATGTAGAACGCCGTCATGAACGCCGTGATCAGCCCGAAGGCATACAGCATGATGAACAGGCTGTTGTACTCTATTCCTGCGAAGGCCGCCTCAAGGACCAGGTCCTTGGACCAGAAGCCGCTGAAGGGCGGTATGCCAGCGATCGACAGACAACCGATCAGCATCACCAGGGAGGTGATCTTGAGCTTCTTGGAAAGCCCGCCCATGAGCCGCATGTCCTCAGTGTGCACAGCGTGGATGACCGCGCCGGCGGACAGGAACAGCAGCGCCTTGAAGAAGGCGTGGTTCATGAGGTGGAAGGTGCCTGCGGCATAGCCGACGTTGAACTCGGCCTGCTGCGCATAGATGTATCCGCCAGCGCCAAGGGCCAGGAACATGTATCCCAGCTGGCTGATGGTCGAATACGCCAGCACCCTCTTGATGTTGGTGTTGTTGAGCGCCATGGTGGCGGCGAAGATCGCCGTGAAGCCGCCGATGAAAGCGACGACCAGCATGGTGTCGGGAGTCTCGACCATCACGGGGTACGAGCGGGCCACCAGGTAGACGCCGGCCTTGACCATCGTGGCGGCGTGTATGAGCGCCGAAACGGTGGTCGGACCCTCCATGGCGTCGGGAAGCCAGTCGTGCAGGGGGAACTGAGCCGACTTACCGACCGCACCGCCGAACAGCATCAGGGTGCCGAAGGTGAGCAGCTCGTTCCCGCCGACGAAGGCATCAACGTTGTTGAATATGTAAGCGAAGTCGAGGTTTCCCTGGAAACCCACGAACAGCACGAACAGCCCCACCATGAACATGATGTCGCCGATCCTGGTCACCAGGAAGGCCTTCTTGGCGGCCGAGGCCGCCGAAGGCCGGGTGTTCCAGAAACCGATGAGCAGGTAGGAGCACAGGCCAACAAGCTCCCAGAAAACGAACATCTGGAGGAAGTTGGAGGCCAGCACCAGTCCCAGCATCACGCTTATGAAGAGGGAGATGACCGCATAGTAGCGCCGCTTCTTCTCACCCTCCTCGTGCATGTAGCCGAGGGAGTAGATGACGACAAGGGTCGACACGAAGGAGACGACGATGAGCATCAGTGCGGTCAGGTTGTCGATGTAGATGCCCATGTTGAAGGTGAAGGCGAACTCGCCGCCCTGCACCACAACCCACTCCAGGGACTGTACGAACGGCGTTCCGTCCCCGGTGGTCAGGGCCTCGAAGGCCACTGCGAGGGATAGGACGAGCGAGATGGCCGCCATTACGATGGCTATCGGGGCACCGCCTTCCCACTTCTTGAACAGCCTGTTGCCCAAGAACCCTATCACCACGAAGGCTATCAAGGGAAATATCGGAATCAGCCAGGCATACTCTGCGAATGTCATTCTTACCACCTCAGCAGATTGATCTCGTCAAGACTGATGGTGTCCCTGGTCTTGTACAAGTTCATTATGATGGCCAGACCAACCGCTACCTCCGCCGCCGCTATGGCTATCGCGATCAGAGCGAAGACCGCTCCGTTAAGGTTGCCATAGTACGTCGAGAAGGTCACGAAGTTGATGTTGGCCGCGTTCAGCATGAGCTCGACGCTCATCAGGACCACTATGGCGTTCCTCTTGGACAGTACGCCTAGCACTCCGATGACGAAGAGAATGCCCGATAGGGCAAGGAAGTACTCTATCGGTATCATCTTTCTTCCTCCTCCTGGGCGATGAACACGCCCCCAAGCAGGGAAACGAACAGCACGATGCCGACCATTGCGACGACGATGCCATAGGTATCGAAGAGGGTGACGCCCAGCTCCTCGTTGTCAGTGTCTGCAGGCTCTCCCGCCGGCCACTGGGTCGCGAGGACCGAACCGACCACTACCACGAAGAACAGCAGTGCCGTGACAGCGATGAACGTCTTGCGCTTATTCATGGCGATCGCCTCCCAGCAGGCGGCGCTTGGTTAGCATGATACCGAACAGCATCAGCACCGAAACCGCTCCCACATAGACCAAGATCTGTATGATGCCCAGATACTCGGAGCCGAGCAGGACGTAGGTCGCTCCCACGCCCACGAACACCATTGTGAGCCACATGACGCTTCGCACGATCTCCTTGCTCCATACGACGGCGAGCGCGCCGATGATCATGATGGCCGCTAGGATCAGGAAGACCGCGACATCCCATTCAATGGACCAAACTACGGCCATTACAGCACCTCCTTCATGGTCAGGGCATCCTTGGGACATACCTCGACGCAGGTCTCGCAGGAGACGCACTTCTCAGCGTCGAAGACCGGCCTCTTGATGGGCCTGCCCTTCTCATTGACCCCCACCTCAACCATCTTGACGGCATCCACGGGGCAGTCCTTGGCGCACCTGGAACAGCTGATGCACTTCTTGTCCTCCAGCAGCGGGAGGTCCTTGTGCTCGGTCCTGCGACGGGGCGCAACGCCCTTGTCCAATTCGGAGGGAAGCACCTCATTGATGTGAACCTCCAGACCGGGCCTCGACTCATACTGGAGCTTGTAGGGGTCGAATATGGCGTCCTCCCGATTGTAAGTTGCAAGCTCATAGTCGTGAGTGACGATCATGGCGTCGGTGGGGCAGTACTCGGCGCAGTAGCCGCACATCATGCACCTGCCGACGTTGACGCGGGGGCGCTTGACCTTCTTTACCTCCTCCCCCTCGACCTTCTTCAGGTCATCGACCTCGACCAGATCGATGCACCGGGTCGGGCATACGCGCATGCAGATGCCGCACCCGATGCACTTGTCGAATACGAGCCCTGGGCGCGCCCTGAACGCATCGGGCAGGGCCATCTTCTCCCAGGGATACAATATAGTCTGGGGACGGTTCACCACGGCTTTGAGGAACTGCTTCATGGTGATGTACATCGGTTTCACGATGAAACCGGTGAGACCCAGCTCCTTCTCCTTTCTAGATGTTTCCTTGTTAGCCATTAGAACATCTCCATCGTCTTGAAGAGGACCGCGATGAAGAGGTTGATAGCCGCCAGCGGAAGCAGTCTCTTCCAGCAGATGTTAAGGATCTGATCGGTCCTGACGCGGGGCAGGGCGGCCCTGGCCCAAATGAATATCGAGAACACCAGTAGCAGCTTGAGCAGGAACCACAGCCCCTCGGGAATGAAGCCAAAGGTGGGGCCGTCCCATCCGCCGAGGAACAGCAGGGCGATCAGAGAGCTGCCCACAAAGGCGCGGGCATATTCGGACATCATGATCAGACCGAATCTCATGCCGCCATATTCGGTACCCCATCCTTCCACAAGCTCAGCCTCGGCCTCGGGAAGGTCGAAGGGGACCCTTTCCACCTCAGCGATCATGGATATGATGAACACCAGGAATCCGATGATCAGCGGGATGACCAACCACATGTTCTCCTGCTGATAGGCCACGATGTCCATGAGGCTCAGGCTGCCAGTGAGGACGACCACGCTCACCACGGACAGAAGCAGAGGCACCTCATAGGCGCACGTCTGTGCGGCCGCACGCATGCCTCCGATAAGAGTATACTTGTTGTTCGACGCCCACCCTCCCAGCAGCACCGCGAACGGGATCACCCCGAACATGGCCAGGGTGAGGATGACGCTGAGGTCGGAATCGGACATGTAGAAGCCCTGGCTGTACGGTATGGTCACGAACATGGCCATGGACACACCGATGATTAGGATGGGTGCCAGAGGGTAGATCAGACGGTCCGCGGCATCCGGTACGATGTACTCCTTGACCAGGACCTTGAACGCATCGGCGAAGTTCTGGAACAGGCCGAACGGACCCACCTGGGTACCGACACGGTCCATGAACCTGCCGAGCATCTTTCGCTCCTGCCATATGAGCGTGATCGCTACTAACATGCCCACTATCAATATGATGAGCGCCACCACCAGGATGGTGACGATGTGCAATACGCTAGGGCTTCCCAGCCAATCCGCCAACCCATGCAGATGGAGCCAGTTCAGGATTGTCCCGACTATGTCCACCATAAGCCAATGGACCAGGCCGCCCACTAATCCCCAAAGATCTAGATACATGGTGATCACCGATCCGTTTCGCCCATGCAGACATCAAGCATTCCCAGGATCGAAGGGACATCGGCGATCTTTGAGCCATTGACGAGCTTGTCAGATGCCGACAGTATCACGAACAGGGGGCTTCTGACCGACAGCCGGTATGGCTTTTCGGTGCCGTCCCCCACCAAATACATGAGGCTTTCTCCCCTTGGGTCCTCCATCCTCGCCATCGCCGTTCCGACCGGCGCCGTACGGGGCTGTTTGACCCTTATAGGCCCCGACTTCGGCATCTTCTTCAGAATGTCCCGGACGATGTTGACCGATTCCCTCATCTCCATCATGCGTACGCGGTAACGGGCCCAGGTATCGCAAGCATCGTGAGTGCACATGTGCCAGTCAAGCTCGTCGTAGATCTCATAGGGATCGTTGTGACGGATATCTTGCTTCACGCCGGCCGCCCTGAGGACGGGGCCGGTAATGCCCGCATTGATGGTGTCCTTGGGCGACATATATCCAAGGCCCTCCATCCTCATGCGGAAGAGCTTGCTCTGGTCGACCATCAGGTCGTACTCATCAAGACGCTTATCGAAGTAGTTCAGGGTCCTCTCCAGGTCCCTCACCCAGTTGGGCGGGGAATCGTTGCGAACGCCACCGATGCGACAGAAGTTGTAGGTCATCCTGGCCCCGCACAAGGCGGTGAACAAATCCAGGAACAGCTCCCTGTCCCTGGTGGCGTAAAGGAACATGGTCAGGTTGCCGAGGTCGGTTCCGATGGCGGCCAGCCACATGAGGTGGTTTCCGATCCTCTGGAGCTCGTCGGACATGGCCCGGATGTATTTGGCCTTCTCCGGCACCTCGATGCCCATGAGCTTCTCCACGGTCATGCAGTACACATGGGTCCACGTGAACGAGGAGCCGTAGCAAAGCCGGTCGGCCATGGGGATGATCTGCATGTATCTTCGGTTCTCGACCATCTTCTCCCAGCCGCGGTGCAGGTAGCCGATGACTGGCTCAGAGTCCACGATGGTCTCGCCATCGACCTTGATCCTCATGTTCCATAACCCGTGGGTCATGGGGTGCTGAGGACCCATGTTAATCCACATCTCTGCCATCTTAACGCCCTCCTTCGGGGCAGTCCTTCCTCATCGGGAAGAACTTGTAATCCTCTGGAAGTAGGAGCCTTCTCAGGTCCGGGTGACCCTTGAAGATGATGCCGAACATGTCGAAGGTCTCCCTCTCATGCCAGTTGGCCCCGCCCCACAGCGGGGTCACAGAGTCGACCTCGGGCTCATCATGAGGCAGGTCGACCACGATCTCGACTGTGATGTTGTTCGTATATGACGTTATATGATACACCGTCTGGAACTTGTCACAATAGTCCACGCCGCTCACCAGGCTGCAGTGATCAAATCCAAGCCCGTCCTTTAGGAGCTTGCACAGCTCGAACAGGACCGACCTGTCAGCGGTCATGTAAAGACGGCGGGTCTCCATCCTGGCATCGTCGAAGACGACGGCAGGGAAGGCTTTTGCGACCTTGTCCTTGACCTGCTCTACGGAATAAGTAATGTTTTCCACTTTCCCACCTCAGTCCTGCAGGAACTCGCCAACCTTGGAGTCCTTCATCTTCTGGTGCAGTTTCAGGAAGCCGTCGATCATGGCCTCCGGACGGGGCGGGCAGCCGGGAATGTAAATGTCCACGGGAATGAATGTGTCGACGCCCTGCACCACGTTGTAGGAGTCATACCAGGGGCCACCGGTCATTGCGCATTCGCCCATGGCAACGACCCACTTGGGATCGGGCATCTCCTCGTACAGTCGACGCAGGGATGGCCGCAGCTTCTTGGTCACCCATCCATTTACTAGGAGCACATCGCACTGACGGGGAGAGGAACGGAAGACCATCCCCAGCCTCTCATTGTCAAAGCGGGGGCCAGAGCACGCCGCCATCTCCAGAGCACAGCAGGCGATACCGAAGTGGAGCGGGTAGATCGAGTTCCGTACCCCATAGTTAAGGAATGGCTGGGCTACTTTGTCGACCGCCTTCTTCACACCAGACGCCTTGGTCAGCTCGCGGATCATGCCCTTGGACCAATCCTTGAACTCCTTTGCCGTCATGGCGATCGCGTAAGGCTGTAAGCTTAGATCCATATCTTATCCTCCTTCTTCAGGGCATAGAAGGCCCCGACCAACATGAGAGCGAAGAATGCCAGCATGATGATCTTTGATTCGTCGGCGAGAAGGTTGAAATTGAGAGCCCAGATCAAAAGGAAAACGGCAATGACGTCAAATACTACAAAAATAATGGCGTACATATAGAATTGGAAGTGGAATTGGACCTGTGCCTCTCCGATCGGAACCTCGCCGCACTCGTAGGTCTCCCCCTTCAACGCCGTATGCTTGGTAGGCCTGAAAAGATCGTTCATCCAGAACGCGATGACGGGGATCGCAAGTGCAATCACGATGTAGATTGCTATTGGCAAGTAGGTGTCCAAGAGCATTGCAGGGACAATAGTAGGCCTCTATAAATACGTTCTCTCAATAATAGTTTACTGGCTATCTGGCCAGGGTTGAAAATTGCCTTCTTCTTGACGAGAAAACGGCTGTCCCGGATCGTTGCCTTGACAGCATTATCAACAACGAAAGGAACGGCAAATCGCCCCGGCGACGGATACAGAGCGAACAACATTAATATTCGCCGGGTAGGGAAGGACGAGGAGCGAGGCATGTCGTGAGAAATAACGCATCATCGACGACCTGTTCGAGGATGCGGGAATTTGGCACCCCTGCTATTTTTTGAAGGAGGGGCATCGGCCGGTGGTGCTCGGCCCGAGCAAGAAGAAAGGACGTTCAAGAAAGCATGGCCATCAACAATGCCGACGTGGCGGTCGGAGAGGCCAGACCGATCCTTCGATGCTGATATCGTCCCGAGAGGCCATGCGCCCGATAAGATGAGGCTCCGGCCGGGGCTCTCAAGCCGTGAGGGGTCCCCAGTAGGGGCATGATGGTGCCCCCGTACAATGGCCCCTGCACCCTGGAATGGTCAGGCACCAGGTCCCGGGTCGCCATGATCCGGTTTTACGCATCAAGAGACCATAGGACAACTGATTTATCAGCACGTGCATTACTGTCGTCGTTCAGCTATAACTTCGTTCCATCTGGTGATATAATGGCTAAGAAGATCGGTTTCATAGGCGCGGGCAACATGGCAGAGGCACTCATGAAGGGAATTATCAGCTCCGGGGAGGCTACTCCTCCCGATATGATCGCCAGCGAGGTCGTGGCGGCCCGTCGCGAATATATTACCAAGACATTGGAGATATCGACGGTGCCTGACAACACCACGGTGGCAAAGGAGGCCAAGGTGATCATGCTGGCCGTAAAACCCAACGTGATCGCCACGGTACTCGACGAGCTCAAGCCCTTCCTGACGGCCGACCATTTGGTCATCTCCATCGCGGCTGGGGTAAAGATCTCCTTCATCGAGTCGCACCTGAACTGGGGCGTCAGGGTGATACGCGTCATGCCCAATCAACCCTGCCTCGTGGGTGCCTCCGCCTCCGGCTTCGCCATGGGCAAGTCGGCGCGCAAGGAGGACCAGGAGCTGGTGCAAAGGATCCTCGACATGGTCGGCGTAGCGTTCCCCATGGAGGAGAAGTTGCTGGATGCGGTCACCGGCCTGAGCGGGAGCGGCCCCGCCTACGTTTACATGATGATCGAGGCCCTGGCCGACGGCGGAGTGCTGTGCGGCCTGTCCCGCGATGTGGCTGTCACTCTGGCCGCCCAGACGGTGTTCGGCGCGGCCAAGACGGTTCTGGAGACCAAGATGCACCCGGCCGCCCTGAAGGACATGGTGGCCTCCCCCGCCGGCACCACCATCGAAGGGATGAGGGTGCTGGAGGAGGGTTGCCTGCGCGGCGTCATGATCGATGCCGTGGAGGCCGCCACCAAGAAGTCGGTAGAGCTGGGCAGGAGCTGATCAGGTCCGCCTGCGGCGCGAGCGGCCCTTTAGGATGCCCAGCGTGGCCCGGGGTACGGAGCGGAGGATGGACGGGGTGTCCCATACCAGGTCCCTCTTCTGACAGATGGTCGATTCCATCAGCCCCTCTCCCCGGTGCTTGAGCTGGGCCATCTGCTCGCCCCTCTCTTTCTCGGGCAGCTTCATGGCCGCCTCGACCTCCACCAGCAGGCGCCGGGCCTCCCGGGAGCGCTGCGACCTGATGTGGTGCTCCTCGTCGGTCATCAGGCCCACGTCCCTGCGGACATCGCTTAGGCGGTCGGCCGCGTCGTACGAGGTCTCGGCGATCACTTCCCGCGTCATCCACTTCGTCTCGTAGGACAGCACGTCCTTCCAGTTGGGTGACGGCAAGCGCGCCCGGTGCTCCTCGAGAGTGCGAGCGAACAGACGGTAGCCGAACTTCTCGGGGTTCTCGAAAGCGATGCTGCCCGGGTCGAGGAACGGCGCCAGCGGCGACGTGTACACTGCCAGGCGTGGATCGTTGCGGTTCTGCTGGTACAAGCGCCGGGTGTAGTCGGCCGAGCTAAGGGCCGACTCCCGGGTCTGCTCCGGCAGGCCGATCATGAAGAACATGTCGAAGCGCTGGCATCCGTTGCCGAGGGCGGCAGAGATGCTCTTCTCCAGGCTGGCGTTGTCGAACCTCCTTCCCAGCGCGTAGCGCACCTTCTCGTCGTGCGAGTCGGGCGAGAACTGGATGCTGTAACGGGAGAACGTCCGGTCGGCCTCCTGGAAGAAGGACTCGGGGGCTGGGGTGAAGAGTTCCAGCACCACGTGGCTGTCCAGGTCCAGGCGGCGGCATTCGGCGAAGAACCGCTCTGCGTAGTCGCCCCCGTACTGGCGGACGTCGCCGACCACGAACACCGGGGCGTTGATGTAGCTCTCCACGTTGGCGATGTCCTGGGCCGCCTTCTCGGGAGAGCGAAACGCTGGTTTGCTGCGGCCTAGCACACGGCGCATGGCTCCGCAGCTTCCGCCGCATACCGCGCAGGCCAGCGAGCAGCCGCGGACCGTGAACACCGAGGTGATGGGGTACCGGTCCCAGTCCTTGAAGGGCTTGGCCCCCTCAAGGTCGCGGTGCTTGATGACCGACCGCACGATCCAGCCATAGTCGATGTCGAGATGGTCCATGCTGTCCGGGACGTAGCTGAGCTCGTTGACGTGGACGCCCGAGGGGTCCTTCCAGGTCAGGTTAGGAACGGATGAGAGGTCCTCTCCCTTTTCCAGCGCATCCATTAGGCGCAACAGCGGCATCTCGGTGGAATCGCCGCGGAGCACGAGGTCCACCTGCGGATATCGGACCAGCTCTTCATGATAGTATGAGGACGAGAAGCCTCCGAACAGTATCTTGGAATCGGGATGCAGGCGGCGGAGGATCTCGGCGATGGCCAGGGAGCCATGAGCATGGGGAAGCCAGTGCAGGTCCAGGCCGAACACCGCGGACCTCAGACGGCCCAGGAACCTCTCCACGTCCAGGTCCGGGTCGTTGAGCATCATGGAGGCCAGATTGATTATTCTGACGCGGTAGCCGGCCTTGGCCAACTGCACCGCCATGGTGGTGAAGCCGAAGGGGTACATCTCGAAGACGGGCGTGGAGGGCACCAGATCGCTTACGGGCCCGTAGAACAAGGACTCCTTGCGGAAATCATAAACGCTGGGGGCATGAATCAGTATGAGGTCTTCTTTGGCCATTGGTTCACCTTGGGGCGGCCATCCAACGGAGAAGATTCACAAAAAGCTTGTCATTTACCGAACCGGCGTTGACGCAGTTGATATGAGCGTATAGCGCGCAGGAAGTCGATCTTCCTGAAACCCGGCCAGTACACATCGGTGAAGTACAACTCGGAGTACGCCAGCTGCCACAGCAGGAAGTTGGAGATGCGCTCCTCGCCCGACGTTCGCAGAATGAGGTCGGGATCGGGCAGATCGGCAGTGTACAGGAAGTTGGAGAAGGTCCTCTCATCTATATCGCTCACCTCCAGGTTGCCGTCCTTAACATGCTGGGCGATCTGCTTTATGGCATGTATGATCTCCTGACGGGAGCCATAGGCGGTGGCGAGGTTGTAATAGAAGTTGCTGTACCCGGCGGTGGCGCCCTCGGCGACCTCGATGGCCTTTAGGACGCTATCGGGCAGAAGGTCGCGCTGCCCCAGCACCCTCACCCGGATGCCGTTGCGGTGCACCCTCTCGTCCTTTGCCAGGCGGTAGAAGTTCTCCTCGAACATCTGCATCAGGGAGCTGACCTCGTCGACGTCGCGGTTGAAGTTCTCGGTGCTGAACGCATATACTGTCAGCACCTTCACCCCCAGCTCCATGCACCAGTCCAGGACTTCCTCCAGTTTGTCCTTGCCCTTTATGTGTCCTTCCGTGGGGGTGAGACCGAATTCCTTGGCGAAGCGACGGTTACCGTCCATGATGACCGCGACGTGGTGCGGCACCTCGTTTTCCTTGACCTCTTTAAGAAGGCGCTTCTCGTAGGTCTGATAGGCCGTGTTGGCTATCACCCGTGAGATCTCGCTCTTGATGGCGGTGGCTTCCTTGAGAGGCTCCATGTCCCTCCCGTCTAGGGGTCGAGATCGCCGGGCAGCGCGGCGGCGGCCAGGCCCATGTCGAAGCATCCGATGCCGGCGACCGCTCCGATGGTGCCCCTCTTGCCCGTGACCTCTATCAGGCGGATGCCGCTGGCCTCGGCGACCTTCACGGCGTCCTCCACCTTCATGATCTCCTCCTTGGCCCTGAGGCCGTATGCTCGGGCCACTTCCGGTACGATCAGTCCCTGATACATTGCAATCGTGGTGTTCTCCGACACCGTGTTCTCCCGGACGAAGTTGATGACATAATCGGTCAGGGCGTCCAGGTCCCTGGGCTCCACGGCGAACGATACTCCGACCGCCACGCAGTTGGTGGTCTTCTCCGGCACCTCTGGATTGAGCTGCACGATCTTGTGCTCTAGGTAGTGCCCGAGCGGAGCAGAGTTGGCCAGCTTGAGCATGAGGACCCAGGAGGCGCCCTTCTCCTTGGTATCAGTGTCATCGACCGCATATATGACCCTGACCATCTTGGGGGTCACGACCGACACCTCTATGCGGTGCGCGCCTCCCACCTTGGCGTCGTCCGGATACACGGCCTCTATGGTTCCAGGGCCCTGGGGCATGCACGCTCCGATGCCCACGCTGGCGCCGGCCAGGCCGACCCAGGTGGTGCGGACGAGATCACCCTCCACCTTCAATGACCTTAGACCCTGGCCGCCCACGTTCTTGGAGGCGGGCCCGAACCTGACCTCCCGCTCGCCTATGATGGTGTCCATGATCAGGGTTGTGCCCTCCACCCTGACATCGGTTATGGCCCCGCCGGCGCGGCGACGGTTGGCGGCATCCCATTCCACCGGCCCCTTGGCGGAACACTCCTCGATGATCATGGCCTTGCCGTTCTCCTCGTCCACCAGCGTGTACACGCCCCGGCAGAACATTCTGCCATATTTCCGGGTTATCTCGTCCGGACTGAGTATCTGGCTCATCTAGTCATCTCCAAAATGGGCGGACTTCAATAAGGAAGCCCGTAGATATGACTTTCCTTCCATCCATATCCGCCGCCACATCTGGCCAGCTTCCCGTGGCGCCTAGTGGGCCTGGCGGGAAATTACGTCGATGCGAAGGTCCAGGGGCCTCTGCTCCCACCGCCGCTCCGCAAGCTCCGGTCCGGGCACCCGGGCATCGATCGAGACCGGGGCAGCAGTACGGGACGGCAGGTCGCTGAGGTCAAGCAGCCGGCTCTCCCCTCCCCAGGGGCGATATATCATGAACCGGCCTTTCACCCCCAGGACCTCACCGGCATGATGGCCAGCGGTCCCGGCCGCCGTGGGAGGGGTGCGCGGATACGAGCGGACAGGATATCCGTCGAGGTGGAGCACCTCTTCTCCCATAATCCGCCGCCATGATGCGATGCGGCGGCGATGGTTTGTCAGAACGTTCTCGCTCACGTCCCTGGATGGGGGATGGGTCCACTGCGCGGCGATCCTCGTGACCCTGAGCTCCTGAGGGAGCCGAAAGCGCGCCGAGACCTCCTTCTCCAGGCGCCTGGCCTCCTGGCGGTCCTGGCACATCAGCACCGGTACGATGGCGTCCGCCCCCTGCTCGATGCCCCGCCGACGCAGCCGTGCGGCCGATGTCATTCCCACCTTGACCAGGGTGCCGTAGGCGGCTAGGTACACCACGTGGCGTCGGCCGCAGAAATCACGGTGCTCGCATGATCCCCCGGCGCACTGCGGCTCGAAAACGCACCTCTGCGCCTCGGCCCAGTCCCCCATGCATGTGCGGCACTGGACGAAGCGGCCGACCGTTCGCCGGGTCGGGCATGGGCGGTAGTCATCTTCGAAGCTGCCGATGCAACGGCGCTCCTCCGAGACGCTCATGTCCAGCCGATCGAGCGGTATGGCGACCACCACACCGGCGTCGGCATCATACGCCTTCAGCCGTGGAACGAACCCGTCCCAGTAAAAGTCCAGTACATGGAGCGACGGGCGCTCGGCCCGTCCCTCGGTCGGAGCGTGCACGCTCATGCTACGATAGCAGACTATTTAGCTTATCGCGGGGGCCTCACTCGCCGTCCGACCCCTCGTCCATGGCCTCTTGCTCCTCCGCCCTGCTGAGGAACTCGGCGGGGACCTCGGCGATAAGGTACACCGTCCGGGCGGCCCTCTGGATCTCCAGCCCGCTCCCTATGGCCCCCCTGGCATCGATCTCCAGAATGACCGGGGTGTCGGTCCTGACCCGCCCCGCGTTGAAGGCGTCGGAATATGTTTTGGATAGATGGACCAGCTTGCGGTCCGACGGTTTGAGCCCGGTTTCCAGGATGATGTCCGCCTCCTCCTCGGTGGTCGGATAGTAAAGGTGGTCGGGGATGTTGTCGGTCGGAAGGCGCAGGTCCAATTCGATCGTGTGACCGTACGTCGCCCTGATGAGGTCGGTGCTGCTCTGATACCGTCCCTTGGGGTCGGTCTCGATCAGCGCGATGATGTGGTGCGGCCTCAGCCAATGATACCGCGGGTTGTACTTCTTTATCGCAAAGATGAACTCCCTCATGGGAACAAAGCCCTGCTCGTCCATGTGCAGATCGAACTTCTCTGGGAAATGACGAAGCGTTCCTGCCATGGTCCGGCCTATCCTCTCCAGCTCCTGGTCGCTCATCAGGAACTTGCCGGGCTCACCACACACCGGGCAGACGTCCCCTCTGAAATATCCATGGGCGGTACACTCGCGTAGCATTCAGCGGGGATTATGGGATGATGTGCTTAAATGTTTTCATGCTCAGCGACCGCACCGGCCCGTGGAATGCCTGAGGACATAGTGCCGGGCGTTCGAGGGCGTTCGGCCGCGACAAGGGAGCGCGTCCGGGCACGATCCCACGGAGAGGCGCGCATCCGGCCCCGCATGGTGTGTCGAGGAGCGCCTCGTCCCGGCCGTCCTCCCGGCGCCGTCACTCCTCAAGGGTCCGGGAGGCCGACAGGACGGTGTTCTTCATCAACATGACAATTGTCATCGGCCCCACTCCTCCAGGAACGGGGGTTATGGCCGACGCTTTCTCCTTCACATTTTCGAAGTCCACATCCCCCGCCCAGCGGTAGCCCTTCTTGGCCGATGGGTCCTCGATACGGTTCGAACCGACGTCTATGACCACCGCCCCCTCCTTCACCATGTCGGCCTTGATGAACTCCGGGGAGCCCATCGCGGCCACGAGTATGTCCCCCGCCCTGGTGATCGATGCAAGGTCCTTGGTGCGCGAGTGAGCTATGGTGACGGTGGCATTGGCCCCCTTCTTCTTCTGCACCAGGATGGCCGCCACCGGCTTTCCAACGATGTTGCTTCGTCCAACGACCACCACATGCTTGCCCTCGGGATCGTTTCCAGAGCGCATCAGCATCTCCTGTATGCCATGGGGAGTGCAGGGCAGGAAGCCTGGCTCGCCGATGAGCATCTTTCCCACGTTGACCGGATGGAACCCGTCCACGTCCTTGTCCGGTTCGATGCGCAGGATGACCTTGTTCTCGTCGATGTGCTTCGGCAGAGGCAGCTGGACCAGGATGCCGTGGATCCTCGGGTCGGCGTTAAGGGAATCGATGAGGGCGAGCAACTCCTCCTCCGACGTGTCGGCCGGCTTTACGATGGTCTGCGAGAACAACCCCAGGTCCTCGCAGGCCTTTCCCTTCATCCGCACGTATGACTGGGAGGCAGGGTCCTCTCCCACCAGCACAACTGCCAGGCCAGGCGTTATCCCCTTCTCCTTAAGCGCGGCGATGTCGGTCCTGAGCTCCGCCCTGATCTGTTCGGCTATCTCGCTTCCCTTGATTATGTTGGCAGACATTGAACGACCCGCTCACGGTTAGCTCGTGTCCTCTAATTAATATTACGAACCACGAGTCGGAGCTGTGACAGGCAGGGCCATCGGGCCGACATGGCCGCGTGGGGGGCGGTGATGCGCCCATAATGATCGCGCATGCCTCTGAAGCGTTCATGCGCCCCTGCTCAGCGACCCTTTTTAATCGGACATCGCATACCCAGGGGGGCCGATGAAAGCCGACATTGACATCGCCCAGGACGCGTCAGCACAGCCCATTGAAAAGATCGCCGCCTCGCTTGGCCTGGGGAGGGAGGACGTGAACCTCTACGGCCGCTACATGGCCAAGGTCCCCCTCGACGTGCTTCGCCGCTACGACGGCCGTCCGGACGGCAAGCTTGTACTGGTGACGGCCATCACCGCCACCAAGGCAGGGGAGGGAAAGACTGTCACCTCCATCGGACTGATGCAGGCGCTGGGCAAGCTTGGCGTAAATGTCATGGGGGCGCTGAGGGAGCCGTCCATGGGGCCGGTGTTCGGCATCAAGGGAGGGGCCACTGGCGGCGGGATGTCCCAGGTATATCCCATGTGGGACATCGATCTGCACTTCACCGGTGACATACACGCGGTGTCGGCGGCACACAATCTCCTGTCGGCGATGTTGGAGAACCACATCGCCAAGGGGAACGAGCTGAGGATCGATGCCACCAGGGTGGTGTGGCGCAAGGCCATCGACACCAACTGCCGGGAGCTGCGCAACATCGTGGTGGGGCTGGGAGGACGTGTGGAGGGGGGAGTGCCCCACGAGAGCGGATTCATCATCTCCGCCGCCTCGGAGATCAGCGCCGTGCTCGCCCTGGCCACGTCGGTGGCCGATCTCCGCGCCCGTCTGGAGGACATTGTGGTGGCATATAACATGGATGGCGAGCCGGTGCGCGCCCGCCAGCTGAACTGCGTCGGCGCCATGGTGCTGCTGCTCAAGGACGCCATCAGCCCCAACCTCGTCCAGACGCTGGAGGGCCAACCAGTGTTCGTCCATGGCTTCCCGTTCGCCAACGTGGCGCATGGCTCCAACTCGCTCCTGGCCACCAAGTACGCGCTCAAGCTGGCCGATGTGGTAGTGACCGAGGGGGGATTCGCCACCGATCTGGGAGCGGAGAAGTTCTTCGACATAGTGTGCCGCCAGGGAGGTTTCGCTCCCGATTGCGCGGTCATCGTGGCCACCATCAGGGCGCTGAAGATGCATGGCGGGGCCTGCCTGGAGGACGTCCTGGAGTGCGACTCTCCAGACCTCGATGCCTTGGATAGAGGCTTCGCCAACCTGGACAAGCACATCGAGAACGTCCGCCAGTACGGCGTCCCGGTGATCGTGGCCATAAATCACTTTCCCACCGATGCGGATGAGGAGATAGAGCATGTCCAGGCGCACTGCGCCCGCCTGGGCGTCCCCTGCGCGCTGTCCATGGTGTTCGCGGAGGGCGGCGAGGGGGGCAGAGAGCTGGCCCAGACGGTCATGGAAGTGCTGAGAACGCAGGGGAGCGAGTTCCGCTTCCTCTACGACGTCGACATCCCCATCCGTGACAAGATCAGGAAGATCGCCACCGAGATCTATGGGGCCGACGACGTCCAGTACGTGGGGACGGCGGTCAGGGACATCAGGGCGATCGAGCTGGCGGGGGGAGAGCACCTCCCCATATGCATGGCCAAGACCCAGATGTCACTCTCCGACGACCCGCGCCTCAAGGGGGCTCCCAGGGGTTGGACGCTTACGGTCCGGGAGGTCCTGCTGTCAGCCGGCGCCCGGTTCATAGTCCCGTTGTGCGGCAACATCATGCTCATCCCCGGCCTGCCATCACGGCCTGCCGCGGAGCATATCGACTATACGGACGAGGGGCGCATCATCGGGCTTAGCTAGACGATCGGGCAGCGTCGGACAATAGGTCCAGAACAAGGGAGCCCGCCTCGGCGAGGTCCTCCACTGGAAGATGCGCGGATGCGGTCTCGTCGAACAGCAGGTTGGCCGAGCCGCCGATCTCGTCATCGCCCGCCCACACCGCCACCGCCACCGGCACCTTGGGGAAAACCTCCAGCCGGGCCGACGCGTCGCCGATGGATAGCCCAGTCCCACCGAGGCGCTTGGCGGCCGTCAGGAGCGTTCCAGGCCGGTGATGGAAGAGAGACGCGATCCCGTCGATGGTCCGCCGCTTGAACGCTCCGTAGTATGCATGCCCCCCACGCAGCTGGCGGAACGAGACCCACTCGCCCGATGGGCGCGCCGCGCGGGCGCCGTCGAGGTAGTGCAGGACCAGGATGCTCTCAGCGACCGGGGCGTTCTTGCCGCTGAGGGTGACCGACCGGGACCGGACATCGACGACCGTCTCGCGGCCCAGGAACGGGAGCACGAGGTGATCGCCCTCCAAGCGGGCCATGGCGTTCCTCGCCGCCTCCCCCAGGTCCCTGGACAGCAGCCTGTCCCAGGCCAGTTCGAGGGCGTGCTGATAACCGTCCCCATCATATTGCCCGGCCCCCTCATTCCCCATGCCGATCGCCCCCCACATGCTCCTCCAGCGTGACGAACTTCAAGCCTCTTTCCAGAGCCTTCTCCAGCACTGCCTTGACGGCATTGAGGTTGGCCTCGACCTGAAGCTCATCGAGAGGCCCCGCGAACGTCTCCACGACATGCCAGCTGTGAGTGGCCAGCACCATCAGGCCGTCGTCGTACTGGTCCAGGAGATGGAGGTAGTCGTCCGGCCGCCGCTTGCCCTCGTGCATGGGCCACAGATAGGAATGAATGTGTTTTCCTCTGACATCGGTTCCTCTGGCCAGCGGCGCCTCGATAAGTCCGCAGGGGAGGGCGCGAGGACCGATCCATCGCCCCGCGATATCATCGGTGGCGCTTGAGTCGTACAGATACCCTCGGCCGGCTAGCAGTTTGTACAGCGCATCATCAGCATGCTGATAAGGGGCGCGGAACCCCCTAGGAGGGCGGCCGGTGAGGCCCTGTATCACCTTGGCCGCCCGATCGATGACGTCGCCCCTCTCCGCATCTGTGAATGGCAGCCCGGTGCTCGCCCCAGTGAGGTCCTCATGCGAGAGGCCGTGCGATGCCACTTCATGGCCGCGCAGCAGACGGCGCAGGTCGACCTCCGCGGCGATGTGTTGGGCGGCCTCGGCCTCCAGGAAGAACGTTCCCCTGATGCCTAGCTCGTCAAGCAGCTCCACCAAGAGGATCAGCCCGCGGGCGGAGGAGGAGAAGCGCGGAGAACCATCGCCGTCCCGCGGCGCCGATCCCGCCGTGCGCTTCCCCGGCAACGGAACGTTCACGTCCCGGTCCACGTCCACGGTGAAAGCCGTCCGGCGCATGGGATGGAGACCGATCGCCGCTTATTTCATAATGTTCCCTTTGCTCGTGCCCCGTTCGGGAACCGTTAAATATTGCAATATTTCTGGAAGCCTGGAGGCCGGTCGGTGAAGGGCAGTTCCAACAGCGTTCTCATCATTGGCGGGGGGGCCGCGGGGTGCGCCGCCGCCGCGGAGTTGTCCCGCCGCGGGGTGCCATCTACCATCGTGGAGGCTGCCGACCGGCTGGGAGGTCTGGCCGGATCCCATTGCTGCAAGAGCACCGAACGCTGCGAGCGCTGCGATGCCTGCCTCCCGATGGACGTACGGAGGGATGCGCTTAATGCTGCCGACGTCACCGTAATGACGTCCTCGCTCGTCGTCGACGCCAGGATGGACGATGGACTGGTGGTCAGCATCTCCGGGCCGGGTGGCAGGGAGGAGGCGCGGTTCGGCTCGGTCATCGTGGCGATCGGCGCTATGCCCTTCGATCCGGCGCTCGATCCCCGCCTGGGCTACGGCTCGGTCCCCGGGGTCCTGTCATCCCTGGAGGTGGACCGGGGGGTGCGCGACGGCACGTTCATCATCCCGGACGGGGCGAGGATGGCCGTGGTGCTGTGCGTCGGCTCCCGGGATGTTGGGCGCGGGGCGCCGTACTGCTCCAAGGTCTGCTGCAAGTACGGATACCAGCTGGCCAGGCACCTGCAGACCGCCCGGCCCGGGCTGGACGTCACGTTCCTCTACATGGACTGGCGGCCCCTGGACGGCGACCTTGATGCGCTCTCGCGGTGGGAGGCGTCCGGCGCCTCGGTGATCCGCTCCCGCCCCGCGGAGATAGTGGAAAGGAACGGCGGCCCGGTGGTGCGCTATGCCGCTCCTGCCGATGATGTGCGGGAGCAGGCGTTCGACCTGGTCATGCTGACGGTGGGGCTGCTCCCATCGCCCGGAAATGACCGGTTGTCCACCCTGCTCGGCGTCCCTCTGGACGATCTTGGTTTCTTCCCTACCGCCCACGGCAGGGTGCTGGCGGCGGGCTGCTGCACTGGCCCCAAGGGCATTGATGAAAGCGTCAAGGAGGGCATCGCCGCTGCAGGCAGGGCGATGTCCATTGCGGAGGGGGAATGAGCACCGTGGTAGTGGTCGGGGAGGGGGCCGCCGCTGAGCAGGTGGCAGACGAGGTCGTCCGGCAGGGAGGGAGTGTCGTCCTGCTCCGCAGGGAAATGGAGAACCGCGCTCTGCGGCCGACCGATGGCATCGAAGCCGTGTCCTCGCGACTGCTGGGGATGCGGGGGGTCCCGGGCAGGATGACGGCAGTGACCGACAATGGCGAAGTGGGATGCTCCGCCGTGATCATCGTGAACGACCTGGAGGTGTCCCCGCCGGAGAACGGCGGCACGCCGCTGCGCGCCCTGTCCGATGGCAGGGTCCCGGGAGGAACGGTCGTCCTGGACCTGCGCGGAGGACCTGACCGTGGCGGAAGGGCGCGTGCTCTTAAAGCGATGGAGAAGATGCTGGGCGATGGCAGCAGGGTGATCGTCCTGGTCGATGAGACGCTGGCCTACGGCCGCGATGAGCTGCTGTACTACCGGGCCCATCAGGCCGGAGCGCTTTTCATCCGCCCGAGGGCGGTCGACTGGGACGGCCAGAGGATGGACGTCATCGATGACATGACCGGCGCCTCCATCTCGATCGTGCCTGACGCGTTTATATCAGAGTCAACCGTGCGCGAATGCCTGGCCGACCGAGGGGCGGTCAGCATGGGGCCGCTGACCACCATCCGCCAGGGAGTTTTGAGAATGCGCGCGAACCTGCTCGATGACGAGCTGCGCACGGAGGCGCGGGCGGCCGCCACCATCGCCCTCCGCCCAATGACCGAGGGGGCGCGCCCTGCCGAGGTCGACGAGGACAGGTGCTCGGCCTGCCTGACCTGCGTCCGCATCTGTCCCTTCGGCGCGGCCCGCATGAACGCCGAGGGGAAGGCCAGCATAAACGGCGACGCATGCCGGTCCTGTGGCAAGTGCGCGGCCGCCTGCGCGGGGAAAGCGATCGTGCTTCCCGGCAGCACCGATCTTGATCTGGAGGCCCGCATCGCAGCGGCCATGGAGGGAAGATGAGCAACGTGGTCATGTTGATATGCTCCGCCGCGCTGGGCGCGCTGGAGCTTGCCATGGAGAACGGCATCGCCGTTCCGAACGCGGCGGTGGTGGAGGTTCCCTGCTCCGGGCGGGTGGACGAAGCGACCGCATTGAGGGCGCTCCGCCAGGGCGCCCGGACGGTGCTGGTGGTCGGATGCCTCGCGGGCAACTGCCGCTTCCGCACCGGCAACCATGAGGCCCACCGGAACGTGGACGAGGCCAAGAGCGTCCTGCGGCAGATCGGACTATCGCCCGACAGGGTGGAGATGATCGAGGTCGCCTCGGTCCAGTACGTCAAGCTGGTGGATGCCATGAGAACGATGGAGGAGCGCGCCGAGAGGCTGGGGCCCGTCAAGCTGCTGGAGGGAGACGCATGATCATCGCCGAGCGGAAGGACCTGGCCCGCTTGATAGGGATGCTGGAAGGGCGCCGCTCCATCCTGGTGGCGGGCTGCCGCTCCTGCGTGGCCGTGTGCCAGGCGGGGGGCGAACGCGAGGTCGCGGCGCTGGCCGAGGCTCTGCGCCTGCACGCCGCCGCGGGCGGACTGGAACGGAGCATCGAGACCGTGACCGTGGAAAGGCAATGCGAGAAAGAGTGGACGCGGGAGGTCGCACCCATGGTGGAAGGGAAGGATGCCATCCTGTCCCTGGCCTGCGGGGTCGGCGTACAGGTGATGCAGGAGACCTTCCCGGACGTTCAGGCGCTCCCCGGCCTGAACACCAGCAACATGGGCGCTCCCGTCGAACAGGGTGTCTACGAGGAAAGGTGCGGCGGCTGCGGCGATTGCGTCCTCCACCTCACGGGCGGGATTTGCCCGGTGGCCCGCTGCTCCAAATCGCTCCTCAACGGCCCGTGCGGAGGCTCCCAGGGCGGCAGGTGCGAGATCGACCCCGAAACCCCATGCGCCTGGGACATGATATATCGCTCACTGCTCCGCCTGGGACATGCCGAGCTGCTGGAGGTGAACATACCTCCGAAGGACTGGACGCCGTCCGGGCACGGCGGGCCGCGGCGCATCGTGAGGAAAAGGGCCGTGCTGGAGGATGAGGAAACATGACGGCGCACCGCAGCAATCTGCACCGGGTCCTGGACGGCGGCCACTTTGCCGTTACCGCCGAGATCGGGCCGCCCAGATCGGCCAGCGGCGATGCCGTCCGGCAGCGCGCCCGCCTGCTGAAGGGGAGTGCCGACGCGTTCAACCTCACGGACAATCAGACGGCCATCGTCCGGCTCAGCAGCGTGGCGTCGGCCGCCCTGTGCATCCAGGAAGGGGTGGAGCCAGTGGTGCAGATGACCTGCCGGGACCGCAACCGCATCGCCCTGCAGTCGGACCTGCTTGGCGCGGCCGCCCTGGGAGTGCGCAACGTCCTGTGCCTGTCGGGGGACCATCCGCGGTTCGGCAACCAGAAGGAAGCAAAGAGCGTCTACGACATTGACCCAGTGCAGGAGCTGACGGTGTTCCGCATGATGAGGGATGAGAGCAAGGTGTGGGGAGGGGACGCTCTCGATGAGGCTCCGAACGTCTACCTGGGAGCGGTGGCCAACCCGTTCGCCGATCCTTTCGACCTGCGGGTCGTACGCCTGGCCAAGAAGGTCGCCGCCGGCGCGGAGTTCGTGCAGACCCAGGCAGTGTTCGACCTGGACCGTTTCGAGAGGTTCATGGAGCACGTGCAGGACAAACGCCTGGATGAGAGGGTGCACATCCTCGCGGGGGTCATCCCGCTCAGGTCGGCCAAGGCAGCCATCTACATGAAGAACAAGGTCTCCGGAATGTCCGTTCCCGACGAAGTGGTGGAGCGCATGAAGAACGCCTCTGAACCGAAGAAGGAGGGCGTGAGGATATGCCTGGAGACGATCGAGCATCTGCGAACCATCAAGGGCGTGCACGGCATCCATATAATGGCCATAGGGTGGGAGGACATCGTGCCCGAGGTGGTGGAGCGGGCCGGCCTGTCGCCCCGTCCGTGAACTTGCCACAATGGAAGCTAAAGAATAGAAAATGGCCCGGAGGCCAAAAAGGTTGGTCGCTTTCGATCAAGGGCGCCCCCGTGGGCGGATGCCCTCACATGGGGAAGTGGCCCCAGACGATCGATATGTAGGTGACCGCTACCACCGCGAACAGTTTCAGGTAGGTAAATTTGAACATTCCTTTCACCTCCTTTCCGCTTTTTCCCCACCGGGGATGTTCTTTTTTGTGAGGGGAAAGTATTTATTGTTATCTAAGTTGATTATGTTAATAATGTCATATGATTGTTCACGGCCAGATGATATAGTGTGATGATGGCACGTGTTCGCGCCGATAAAAAAGGGAAAGTGTTGAGGGAGCCCGAGCCTCTCAAAGGCCGTTGAAGTACCCCCAGCTGATGGCGATGTAGGTCAAGGCCACGACCGCGCATACTTTCAAATAAGTAAATTTGAACATTCATTTCACCTCCTTTCCGCTTTTTCCCCACCGGGAACGCTGATTTGTTAGAACGTCGCCTATTTATTATTATCTTTAATGATAAGTTGAATTAATCAATTGCCCCTAATCAATTGTTATCGGTTTGGAGGACTTATGCGCTCTAAGCCTGAGAACGGATGGATCAAAAATAAAGGGAAAAGGTTTGGGTTGCTTTCGTGCCGTGTTCCGCTCAGAACGCCTCGAACTCGATCAGCAGCGCTCCGATGGCCAGCTTCCCTTCGCCGAAGACGAAGGTGCAGTCATCGAGGTACAGCTCCTGTCCCTCCATGTAGGAGAGGAAAGCATAGATGTCCACCTCTACCTCCTCGCAGCCGAAGCAGAAGGAGAGAGAGTCGCAGTCGCTGACGTAGTCCTCGGAGGCTAGAGTGATGTCCCTGACCTCACCGGCAGCGCACTTGGAGCTGCTGAGGTGGATGGCCAGGTCGAAGTGCTCGGCCTCGCAGACGCAGTCGTTGGCCCAGACCATTCCGCAGAAGGCGATGTCGGTGCACACATCGATGGTGCTCTTCTCATCGGTGTTGGTCACCACGACCAGCTGGCGGTAGGAGAATGCGGCCTCGACATTGAGGGACGCGCACTCACCGAACGGGATCATGTCGCAGCTCTCCATCTCCGCTACCGTCTCCACCGTGATCATGTCAGGGTAGAGGGGCAGGCAAAGGGGGGCGTATGCGTAGACGCCGTCGACCCCCGCGTCGTCATCGTAGTTGCAGATCCCGACATATGCCTGGTTGCGGAACTGGAAGGAAGCCAGACCAGCAAGCTCAAGGTCGTCGACGGTGAAGGTCACCTCATACGGGTAGTAGTACCATTCACCGGGGAAGATCATGGGCTTGCAGGAGGTGTCCACCTCAACGCAGGCGATGTCGACCCAGCAGTCGCCGTCAAGGGCGGCCATGGGCGCCTCGGGATCGATGCGGAGCATCTGGATGGTGTCGATTATCCTCAGCCCGTCAGTGGGGTAGCAGCCAAGGTTGGTGACCTTGATGGCTCCGGCCACGGTCAGGGTGTGGATGTTGTCGGTGCACTCGGCCTCCACGATCTGGGGCTCGGTGAGATCCTCATCAGCCAGCTCGGCAGAGCCGATGTAGATGAAGGTCTCAGGGTCCAGCTCGTAGCGGATGTACTCGGTCCAGCCGATCACGGCAGCGGTCTTCTCGACGCACAGAGTGGTCTCGTCCTCGCCGGTGGTGACGGTCAGCGGGGCCACGGCGGTAAGGCACTGCTCGGTGTCACAGGTCACAAGGGTGGCCTGGTTGGCGATGCAGTAGGTGTTGTACCTGGGCGCCTCGCGGTTCTCCAGCAGGAACTCTACGCAGATGTTCCACTCATTGCAGTCGTCGCCTCCCAGTACCCACGGACCGACCTCGGTCAGGGGTATGGCGGCAAACCCGGCGGGAATGCTGAAGTAGTCGGTGAGGGTAGCGACCTCATCGATCACGATGCACTCCTTCTTGCACGGCAGGTCAAACTCTGCACACGCCTGGACGCCGAAGGCGCAGCCATCGTTGCCATCGAAGTTGGTGATGGTTACGTCAGCGACGTTGCGGAGTTCGCACTCGATCTTATCGCTGCCGAGCAGCACCTCGTAGCAGTAGGTGTAGCACTCGCCGGCCTCCAGGATGGGCTTGGCGCTGACATCCACGCTGACGCAGACAAGGTCCTCGAACTCGCAACCGTTCCAAACCTGGACGATGTCGGTGATGGCAAGGCCCTCGGTGGGGCAGTCGCCGGTGTTGGTCACGGTGATGGCACCGCGCACGCCGAACACTTCCTCGATGCAGACGGATCGGTCAACATCGATCGTGTATGACAGCTCGACGCACTCACCGGGCTCGATCTGCATCTCAGAAACGTTGTCCTTGAGGTGCTTCTCGATCTCCCAGCTGTAAACGGTCCTCTTCTCCCAGAATCCAGTGGCGGTCTTGGTGGCCGTTATGGTCGTGACTGACGGTTCAGGGTCTCCGGGCACTTCATTCGTAGGGTCCTTGCCCTCATCCTTGGGGTCGTCCCCATTTGGAAGCTTGTCCTTGTCTCCCGTGTCCGCACTCCCGGTGGAGAGCGGGCCCTGATCCAATGCCACCACGACGGCGGCCATTACGATCGCTAGAGCTACCGCTAGGGCAGCAATCTTGCTTGCTTTTTTCATTCAAACCCCCCTTGAAAGTGTTTGTGAAGTTTGTTGGGAGCAATTAACTAAAAAAGGTTTCTATGAAAATTGGATAATAATATCATGTATGATAATGTTAATCTGCGATCGGGTTGAGGGGGCCAGAACCGGTCCCATGTCACGGGAAACCGTCCTTCACTCCTCTTCATCGGGCGCTTCGCACATGCCGTGATATTCGCACCACCGGCACAGCGGGCTCTGCCGCCGGGGGAAGCGAGCGCACTCCTCTATCATCTCTATCAGGGCGGAGGTTTCCGCCTCGAGCTCCTCCAGCTGCTCCGCCGTCCGATGGCTGCGGACCTGCTTGTCATGGGCCAGGTAGTGCCACACCAGGTGCACCTCCCTGACGTCCGGGAACGAACGCCGCACGCCTATCTCGTAGAGTGCGAGCTGGCGGTCCTTTCCCATGCTAGCGGGCGATGGCATCCTCTTGCCAGTCTTATAATCATGGATTTCGTAGACGCCATCGCCGAGGCAGGTAAGACGGTCCACATATCCGATCATCTCATGCTCCCTTTTCCCGGAGATGCGGAACCTGAGCTCATGCTCCAGGCCCACCGTGCTGCCCTCCTGGAAGGGCTGATGGGAACGATAATAGGCCATCAGCATGTTCTGCGCCCTGAGCAGATGATCGTGCGGCGAGGAATCCTTCCTCACCGTGAAGACCGAACGGTCGAACAGCTCGTCCCATCGGTTCCGCAGGTGCGACGCCAGCTCCTTCCATTCCACCATCTGGCCTTCCCTAGCCCGTGCGTACAGGTGCTCCAGGGACTCGTGGACCAGCGAACCGGTGAAGGCCTCGATGCCCACCGCCTCCTGCACCTCGACCTTGTCTATATAGCGAAGCTTGTATCGGCAGGGGCATTGCTCGAATATGTTCAGACGGGAATGGGAGTACGGTTCGATGGTCATTGCCGCGGTCATTGCGAGCCTTGCGACATCCTTAATACTATCTCTGAACCAACCTGGCAGGAGCGATATAGGCTTCCCGTTCGTCGAACATGCGTGACGGGGACATCAGGATGACAATGTTTCAGGCCCTCAGGAAATCATCACAGTAAAGCTGCTCGTTCATCAGCACCTGCCCCGCCTTCAGCACTTTCATCAGCTCCTCGTCCTCGGGGTCCATGATGGCTGCTGATAGGCCAGCCCCCATGAGCATGGCCAGGAAGGTCCTGTTGAGCAGACTGCGCTGCTTGGTGCCGTTGGAGACGTTGCTCAGGCCAACCACCGTCCGGGGGGCCGGCTCGTTGAGCAGCTGGAACGCCTGCACCGCCTGAACGACCTTGCGGCCCTGGTCCTGGGCTGCCCCGACCGGCAGGACCAGAGGGTCCAGCAGCAGCCGCTCGGGCATGATGTCCAGCTCCATGGCCCTGGTCATCATCAGCATGGCCATCTCCGCCCGGGCATCGGCGGAGTTGGGAACGCCCCTCTCGTCCATGCACAGGCAGATAAGCTCCGCATCGTACTCCCGGCACAGGGGGAAGAAGCGCTCCATCTTCTTCTCCTCGGCGGTGGTGGAGTTCATGATCACCTTGTCGCGGGCGGCCCTCAGACCGGCCTCCATCGTCTTCGGTCCGGAGGTATCGATGCACAGTGGCTCTGACACCACGTCCTGGACCGTGCGCACGAGCCAATCCATGGCCGCCGGGGCGTCATCCCTCCCCGGGCCGACGTTCACATCGAGCGCTTGGGCCCCATGCTCAACCTGACGTACCGCCAGGCCCTGGATGAACTTCGAGTCGCGGGCATCGATGGCCTTGCCCACCGAGGTGAACAGGCCGTTGATCCTTTCGCTGATGATGAGCATGGTCTCAACGAGCAAAGCGGGGAAGCGGTTAAAAGATTTTGTCGCACCCCGCAGCCTCTTTCCTGGGAATGCAGGGAGAAGAACGATATCCGTCCAATGCGATGCTGTATCGGTGACAACATGGACAACGAACGATACATGTCCGAGAAGGAGATGGAGGAAGAGATGGACGAAGAGCTCGACCGCATGGAGATGGGGGGCATCGAGGTCCCCAATACCGAGGACGTGATCGTGGACGTAAGCTTCGGCGATCCCGAGGACGACGAGGCGGAAGAGCAGAGGGTCCTCAACTGGGTGGCGAGCTTTCCTCCGGGACATTACCAGAAACAGGTCGCTGACCTCTTCCTATCGGAAGGAGAGATCTATGTGATGATGGACAAGATGAGCGTCACCATCCCGCTGTTCGACGTGCTCCAGCTTCTGGAAAGGGGAGGCCTCTTCGAGAAGAAGGATTGAGCCTCCGGCCGGTTGGCCGCTCCTCTCAAGAACGTTTTTATCCAGCTCCGCATTATAGCGATGGCAATCCTTCTGCGATTGCCCCAATCCGATTTGGAGGCATTCATTTGGTCAAGATCGAACGTGCTCTCATAAGTGTCTCAAACAAGGACGGCGTCGTGGACTTCGCACGCGGGCTCAGCGCCAATGGCGTGGAGATCATATCCACCGGGGGCACCGCCTCCCTGCTGGAGAAGAACGGGCTTAAGACGATCGGGGTCTCCGACATTACCGGATTTCCGGAGATGCTTGACGGACGGGTAAAGACCCTTCACCCCAACATCCACGCCGGCCTACTGGCCCGGAGAGACATACCAGAACATATGTCCAAGCTGGCCGAGATGAAGATCCGCCCGATCGACATGGTGGTGGTGAACCTATATCCCTTCAAGGAGACCGTTCTCAAGCCCGGCGTATCGCTGGAAGAGGTCATCGAGAACATAGACATCGGCGGTCCCTCCATGATAAGGGCGGCGGCGAAGAACTATCGCTCCGTAGCCGTCGTCACCAATCCTGGCAGGTACGGTTCCGTGCTGGAGGAGATGAACAGCACCGGCGGGATCGGCGAGGCCACCCTGGGCTCGCTCATGCTGGAGGCGTTCCAGCACACCGCTCAGTACGACGCCCTCATCGCGCAGCATCTGGGCGGCGTGTTCGACGGCCCACGGTTCCCGGAGCGCCTGACCGTCGGGTTCGAGAAGGTACAGGACCTCCGCTACGGAGAGAACCCTTCCCAGGCCGCGGCGTTCTACGCCGATCCCTTTGCCGCCGGAGTGAATCCCGGTGGGATGACCCAGCTTCACGGCAAGGAGCTGTCGTACAACAACATCCTGGACATGGAGTCGGCCCTTAACCTCCTGAGGGAGTTCGAGGACCGCCCCACTGCCGTGGTCATCAAGCATACCAATCCCTGCGGCATCGCCTCGGCCGACGACATCTATGATGCGTTCATGATCGCGTACAACGTCGACGCGCTGGCCGCGTTCGGCTGCGTCATCGGTCTGAACCGCAAGTGTGATGTGCGCACCGCCGAGGAGATCAGCAAGCACTTTGTGGAGATAGTGTTCGCCCCCGAGTTCGAGCCGGAGGCGCTGGAGATCCTCAGCCGGAAGAAGAACATCAGGCTGATGCTGACGGGCGGACCCATCGTGCACGATGACGTCCCGAGGTTCAAGTACAAGTTTGTAAAGGGCGGACTTCTCGTCCAGACGGTCGACAATAGCGTCCTCGATCCCTCCACCCTCAAGGTGGCGACCGAGCGTGCCCCCACCGAAGAGGAGGTCCGTTCCATGCTGTTCGCGTGGAAGGTCGTGAAGCACGTGTGGTCAAACACGGTCATCCTGGCCAAGGGCGAGCAGGTGGTGGGCATCGGCGCCGGGCAGATGTCTCGGGTCGACTCGTCGTTCATCGCGGCCCACAAGGCTGGGGACAAGGCCAAGGGCTCGGTCATCGCCTCGGACGCCTTCTTTCCCTTCCGCGACGGCGTGGACGAGGCGGCCAAGGCTGGGGCCACTGCCATCATTCAGCCGGGAGGGTCCATCCGCGATGCCGAGGTCATCCAGGCGGCCAACGAGCACAAGATGGCCATGGTGTTCACCGGATCGAGGGTCTTCCGCCACTGATCGCAGCGCGCTGCCCTCACAATATCCCGGGGCGTGGACCGCCAGGGCGTCCGCCACCGGCAGCCCTGGCCCGAGTGCGCTAAGAGGCTCCCAGACGGCACTCCGCCTTCAGCTCACGCAACCAGCAGGCCGGCCTCGATGTCAGAACCATGGGCGGCGCCTTAGCGATCGCAGGCCGACCATATCGGGCATGGTCGACGCCATGGAGGTTCCGCTGATAGGAGCTCATGCAGAGGAGACGTCCGCGAGGCCGAATTACTAATATTCTCTCATAATTTCAAATATGTTTTAATATCATGAGCAATTAATGGTCCTGCCGGTAAGAGCAATAAATGCAGAGGCAGAGAATGGACGAGCTCACCAGGTGGGTCCTTAGCGTGGACCGGCGGGCGCTGGTCATGAGGGCTCTGGAGACCAGCAGCGCATTCAGCGCATCAGAGATCGCCTCCCGCTCGGGCCGGTCGGTGCAGAACATCAGCCGGGCCCTCCGCGAGCTAGAAGAACGAGGCCTCGTCGAATGCCTCACTCCCGAGAAGCCTTCCTGGAAGCGGTACCTATTGACCCCGAGGGGGAGGGCTGTCCTAGACGACCTCAAGGCCATCGAACTGATCGCATGAACCGGCGAGCATCATGATCCAAAGCAGGTGATACCGTGGAACGCAAGATACCCCGTTGCATGAGCACCCAGCACCCCGACAACGTTCATCTCCCCTTCTTCGCGGAATCCGCCGATCTGGGCGGGGAGGACGAGATACAGGAGGCGTACTACGCGTTCTCCCATCTGGGATGCGATGAGCAGATGTGGGACTGCGAAGGCAAGGAAGTGGACAACTTCGTAGTGAAGAAGTTGCTCTCCAAGTACGAGTGGTACTTCCGACAGAACCACCTCGGCAAGGACGTCTTCCTCACCCTCAGGGTGCCCAACCCCACCATAGAGAAGGATGAGGCCAAGATATTGCTGGAGACGCTGGAGTCGATCCCGCGGTCCTTCGACACCGCACGGCTGTTCTATCAGGACGACGTGCCGCCCATCTTCGAGGTCATCCTGCCGATGACGTCCTCGGCCATCTCCCTGGACCGTATCTACCGCTACTACCGCGACTTCGTGGTGGGGAAGCAGAACATCTCCTTCCGAAAGGGGGACGCCACCCTGGCCGAGTGGATCGGGACTTTCGAACCGTCCAGCATCAACGTCATTCCGCTGTTCGAGGACCTCAAGAACATGCTGCAGTCCGATGCCATCACCCGAGAGTATCTCAGGGACAAAGAGGTGGAGTATCAGCGGGTGTTCCTGGCAAGGTCGGACCCCGCCATGAACTATGGACAGGTGTCCGCCATCCTCATGAACAAGGTGGCGCTGCATCGCCTGCAGATGCTCGAGGAGGAGCTGTCCATTCCGATATATCCGATCATCGGGGTGGGCTCCGCGCCCTTCCGTGGAAATCTGAAGCCGGATAACGTCGAGCACATCATGAGCGAGTACCCCTCGGTGCAAACATTCACCGTGCAGTCGGCGTTCAAGTTCGACAATCCCCACGACCATGTGATGAGGGGGATCAGCTCCATCAATGAGGGCTCTCGATGCAAGGCCAAGGAGGTCGACGAGGAGATGAGCCGGCAGATCATCGATCGCTGCTCCAACGCCTACCGTGAGTCCCTCATAAAGATCGCTCCGCTCATCAACGAGGTCTCGGCGTTCGTGCCCCGCCGCCGCAAGAGGAAGCTGCATATCGGCCTGTTCGGCTACTCTCGCAGCCTGGAAGGCATCAAGCTGCCCCGGGCCATCGGCTTCTGCTGCTCCTTCTACTCGCTAGGGATCCCCCCCGAGGTCCTGGGGCTGGACGGCCTGACGGAAAGGGACGTCGAATTCGTGAGAGAGGTCTCGCCTCATTTCGACGACAATATGCGGGACGCCCTGAAGTTCATGAACCCGGAGTCCATGAAGCTCCTCCCCGATAAGGTGATGCGGGCCGTGGAGGCGCTGGAACTGGATGTCGATTACGACGAGGAACACCGGGCGCTCACCTCCCAGATCATGAGCCTCCTTCGCAACGGAGGCAGGGGAATGGAGGAATCGGTCCTGCGGGCGGCGAACCTGAGAGGCTTCCTGGGCTGAAGGCGATTCCGATAGGGCGGCAATAATTCCAATCCAGAGGTTCGTAGCCCAGGCTTTATCATCCTGTCCGACATTTAGCGGACGTTATTATGGATGGGAGCTCGGAAGGATCGGGAAATGACCCTAGGCATACGATATACCTGCGGCGCCGGGCCGATTGGGAATATCTGGAGGAGGACTACGGGGGCATGGAGGATGAGGACTGGTACTGAGCCCATGTCCATGAGCGTTAAATAACGGTCATCTTATTGTTCAGCGCATGAAGCACAGGGTGACCTTCTTCCCCGGAAATGTCACGGTGGATGTGGATGAGGGCGAGACGGTCCTCGATGCCGCGGTGGCCGCGGGGGTGCACATCGATGCCTCTTGCGGGGGAGCGGGGACCTGTGGAAAGTGTCGCGTACTTGTAGAAGGTCCACATCGCGCCTCAGGCGCTCTGGAAGGTCATGTCCTTGCATGCCAGGCCTTCCCGGAAGGCGAGCTGAGCGTCTTCGTACCCGCCGGGAGCGAGACCCGCGCCGGAAAGATACATAGCTCCTACGCCAGCGTCGCGCCGGAGGTGCGGGAGCCGCTGGCAGAAAGCATCCATGTCGACATGGAGGCGCCGTCGCTGGGCGATAACCTTGCGGACCTGGAGCGTTTGAGGTGCGCCCTCGGACGGCCGAGCGTCGGGATCGCCCTACCTTCACTTCGTTCGCTGCCCAGCGTTCTGCGGTCCTCGGGATGGAGCACTAACGCCACCATCGCCCGCATGGGAGAGGCGGAGGAGATAATCGAGGTCCGCGCCGATGACGCAAGAGACGTCGGGGCCGCGATCGACATCGGCACGACCACCGTGGCGCTGGAACTGGTCGACCTGAGCACCGGCAAGGTCCTCGCCCAGGCATCGGACTATAACCGCCAGATGGTGGCCGGGGAGGACGTCCTGGCCCGCATCGCCTACGCCGAGGAAAAGGGTCCGGAGCGCCTTCAGGAGCTTATCGTGGGGACCATTAACAGGCTGGTCGAGCGGCTGTGTTCCGTTGGCGGCGATCTAACGAGCGATGGGTGCTACCAGGCCGACCACATCAAGGCGCTGTCCATCGGCGCCAACCCAGCGATGACGCTACTGCTCCTGGGCCTCGATCCCCGTCATCTGCGCTACGAGCCATACATCCCGGTGGTCCATGAACCTCCAGTGGTGAGGGCGGCCGAGCTCGGGCTGAGGGCGCATCCCCGCGCCCCGGTGTACTGCATCCCCGGCCGGGCCGCCTATGTGGGCGGGGACGTGACGGCCGATGTCCTGCTGTCCGGCATGCACCTCAAGGACGAACTGTCGCTGCTGATCGACGTCGGAACGAACGGCGAGGTCGTTCTTGGCAACAGCGAATGGATGGTGACGTGCTCGACCTCCGCCGGTCCGGCCTTCGAGGGAGGAGAGGTCTCCTGCGGCATGAGGGCCATGAACGGAGCCATCGATTCGGTGACCATCTCGAACGGGGAGCTGAGGATCAGCACCATCGGATCGCAGGAGCCGATCGGCATATGCGGCTCCGGCCTCATCGACCTAGTGGCCCAGATGTTCCAAGGCGGCTGGATCGACCGCAAGGGGCGCATCCTGTCCGATGGCTCGGAAAGGTTCCGGAACGATGAGGGCGCGGTATCGGTGGTCATCCACTCTGGAGAGACGGATATCCTGATCGATGAGGACGACATAGCCAACATCCTCCGCACCAAGGCGGCCATATATGCCGGCTGCTCGGTCCTGCTGAACAGCGTGGACCTGACGTTCGGCGACGTCGACAGGGTGTTCATCGCCGGCGGGTTCGGAAGCCACATCGATGTGGCGAACGCTCAGCTCATCGGCCTGCTGCCCGACCTTCCAAGAGAGCGCTTCGAGTTCATCGGGAACGGCTCTCTGGGAGGGGCCAGGATGACCCTCCTCTCGGCCGACGCCCGAAGGGCTGCCCGCTCGATATTTGATTCCATGACCTACCTGGACCTGTCGTCCTCATCGACGTTCTTCGACCAGTACTCCTCGGCGCTGTTCCTTCCGCACACCGACCTCGATCAGTTCCCTTCGGTGAGGGCGCGGCTGAAGAGGTGACGGCTGGACCCTGGAAGGGTTATATATCGCCGCCGGGTTGTTCCGGGTATGGACCCGCAGCTGGTGGTCATCGGTGGCGGACCGGCCGGCTCCACCGTGGCCGCCCACGTCTCCGGACTCGATACGGTCATGGTGGAGGAGCACGCCGCGGTCGGCTCGCCCGTCCAGTGCACAGGTCTGGTGCATCCCCGGGTGGTGAGCCTGGCATCCGCCTCAGAGACGGTGCTCAACACCATCACTGGCTTCAAGCTGTTCTTTCCAGGCGGGCGGATGCTCGATGTTGGTTCGGACGAGCCAAAGGCCCTCGTGATCGACCGTCGCCGGTTCGATGAGCTGCTGTCGGAAAGAGCCGTCGAGCATGGCGCCAAACTGCTGACGGGGCATAGATTCCAGGGCTTCGAGCGCACCCCGGACGGCCTCAGGGTCCGGCTGGATGGTCCCGATGGGCCGAGGTATCTCGGGACGCCATTGCTGGTGGGCGCCGACGGCTACAAGTCCGGGGTGGGCAGGGGCGCCGGCCTGGGCCCATGCCGGGAGATGGTCCGCGGCATACAGGCGGAACTGGACGTCCGGCTGGAGGACCAGGAGAAGGTAGAGGTGCATATCGGGAGCAATGTGGCCCCGGGCTTCTTCGCCTGGGTGCTGCCCTGCGGTGAACGGACCCGGGTCGGCCTGGGCGTCTCGAGCGGGCATGGCGCTCCCAGCCAATACCTCTCCGCCCTGCTGAAGCGCCGCGGCCTGGACGGCGCAAGGAGGATCGCCCTGAACGCTGGGGCCATACCGATCGGCCCGCCCAAAAGGACCGTGGCGGACAATATCATCCTGGTCGGCGACGCCGCCGCCCACGTCAAGCCGCTCTCGGGCGGCGGGCTGCTGCTGGGCATGCGTTCGGCGAGGGACGCCGCACAGACCGCGATGGACGCGGTCGCCAACGGGGACCTGTCAGAGCGCTTCCTGTCCTCTTACGAGGACGCCTGGAGAGCTGACGTGGGAAAGGAGATCGAGCGGGGCATGCTGATCCGGAAAGTGTTCGTTGGCATGACCGACAAGAAGCTGGACGAAGCGGGCAGGATGCTGGACCGGGACGATGTCAGGGAGATCCTGGCCACCGGGGATATCGACTACCCGTCCAAACTTGCCGCCCCACTGCTGAGGAAGGTGCCCTCGCTGATCAAGTTCTCCCCCACCGTCATCGGACAGCTCCTACGTCGCTAGCAAAGGATATAATACCCGGCAGCGGTGGGCATAGCGTGCTCCTGGCCAAGATACCCTGTGGCGAAGCGGAGGCGTTCCGCAAGAAGCTGGCCCGCAGGGGAATGGTGCGCAAGGACCGGAGGATATTCGAGCGCGACGGGATGGTCCTGATTCCACTCCTGGACGCCACCGATGTCGATTACATCGTCTCTCTGGGAGGCAGCATCGAGGAGGGCGACGCCATGGAGAGGGAATGCTATCGCTCGCCTTTCGAGGTGGCGTGCGAGCTGCTCTCTCGCCCGGACATCGTCGACCTGCTGCCAAGGCGGTATGAGAAGGTGGGCGACGTCCTCGTTCTAAGGCTTCCCGAAGAGCTGCTTCCCCTCCGCGAGGAGATCGCGTCCGCGTACGCGCGGGCGATGGGCGCCCGAGTCGTTCTCAGAGAAGCAGGTCGCATCAATGGCATCCACCGGAGCCCGGAGATGGAAGTGCTTTACGGCCACGGCACCGAGACGATGCATTTCGAGAACGGTCTGTACTACAAGCTGGACACCGCGCGGCTGATGTTCTCGTCGGGCAACATCGACGAGAAGCTGCGCATGGCCTCCCTGGACTGCCGCGGAGAGACGGTGGTGGACATGTTCGCCGGCATCGGCTACTGGACGTTGCCGTTCGCCGTGCGTGCGCACGCTGAGAGGGTCATCGCCTGCGAGATCAACCCCGTGGCGTTCAGGTACCTCAAGGAGAACATTGCGTTGAACGGCGTGGAGCACATCGTGCAGCCGGTGCTCGGGGACAACAGGGACCTTCCAGGCGAGGGTTTCGCCGACCGGGTCATGATGGGGTACGTCCGCACCACGCACCGCTTCCTGGAAAAGGCGTTCTCGCTGATACGGCCGGGGGGAGTGATGCACTACCAGGACACTTTTCCCCTGGCGGTGTACCCAGAGCAGGCGATGGAGCACCTTGAGCGGGCCGCCGGGGGGCGGCGGATCGAGGTCCTGTTCTCCAGGGAGGTCAAGTCCTACTCCCCGGGGGTGTCGCACATGGTGCTCGACGTACGCGTGATGGACTAGGCGCGCGACGGCTTCTCGCCGCTCCCCGAAGCCTCCATCAAAAGAAGCAGCGCCTCGTGGTACTCCTCTCCGGTCGATGAGGTCAGCTTCTGCACGAACGGAACGAGGTAGTTTCCGAAGTCCATCTCTTCCCGGGAGAACTGCCACGACATCGATGAGGCCTCGCCCGTCGCCACCAGGAAAGCATAGGATATGGAGCGTAGGACGTGGTTGCCGCCTCTCGACCTTTCAACCTGCCGCGCCACCGACGTCTTTCCTTCGGTGAGGTGTACCCTTGCCAGCCGGTCGGCGTGCGATGCCGCCGGGCCCAGCTTGCCATAGGCAGGGAGCTGGGAGGTGATCCCCTTGGACCGCTCCGCCCTCTTGGCCTCCGCCACCGCCTGGGCGGGGCTCAGCTGGCGGTTCTCCTTGGCTAGTTCCTCCAGCGTCTCCGGGGAGGCCACCTGGGCCAGCAGTTTGCCGCTGTGCTCGGCCCACAGGTCGGCCAGCAGATTGGCCGCTTGATCCGAGCGGGTGACGACCGCCATGGGATGCTTGGCCAGGAAGCCAGACACCGCCTCGACTTCCGCCTCGCCGCCCCGCAGCCTCGCCAGGAAGGCCGAGCGGTCGCTGCCCAGGCACGTCTCTCCGATGATATAGATCTCCTTCCCGGAGTCACGGATCCTTTTGAGACGCTCGGCGGCATGCTCCTTCAGGAGGTCGGCGTCGGTCATCTCACCCCTCCGATACCGGGCGACCAGATTGGCGCTCACCTTCGACTCCTGGGCGAGGTCACAGCCCTCTCCGCGGAGCTCGAACGGCACTTCGAACTCAAAATCATCGGTGGGATCGGCGGCCGCGATGCGGCTGGCCAGCACGTGTATGGTGTTGACGCTGCCAGCGCAGTCATGGCATATCTCCAGGGTGGCGCGGGCGCTCTTCCACCGCACCCTCAGGCGCTCCACCGCGTCAGGATGGGGGCAGCGTCCATCGTCGTCCAGGTCGTAGGGCAGGAGGGAGATGGCCTCCTCGACGTACTGGGCTGGCGGGCTGGGACCGTCGGGGGAGCAGAATACATGGTCCTCCATGGAATACATGTGCAGGCGCTCGCGCTCGGCGATCTTCCAGAACGCCATCAGCCTCAGTTCAGGATGGTCGAAGTTCTGCACCCCGATGAGCTTGTCCTTCTCCACCTTGCCGCGGACCGCGTAGCTGACGTCGCCCATGGGCGTCTTTCCGGCCGCCAGGTACGGCACCTTTCCCGCTTCCGCCAGCGAGATAGTGGCTGCATAGGCGCGTACCAGATGGTCCCCCCAGTTCATGGCGAAGTCCAGCTTCTTGGGGTCGTCCTTCTTGGCCGCCACCTTCTGCATCTTCTCCACCGAGGAACGGATCGAGCAACGGCGGCAGCTGCGGGCGCATTCCGGCATGAGCAGCTCAGGGTCCTCGGCCAGACGGCGGGACCTGTCGAGGATGTCCTTCTCCAGCGTCTTGGGGGTCTTCTTCACGCCCCTGAACCGGGCCCTCCTTCGCATGGCCTCCCCTAGGGGACCGGGCGATTAAAACGTTCGCTCCTGGAACCTTACCGAGGCCCCTCCGACCTCATCTGCACAGGGGCCAGACGCTCCACCAGCGTGAACGGGGTCCACCCCAGCTCCCGCTCCATGATCTCTCGGAACGGCGTTCTCAACTGCGATGGGGTGCTCCGGACATAGGTCTCGGTATCGCGCCTCTCCCTGCCATCCAGGGAGCGCAGCATGCGGACCACCTCACGCGACGTCATTTCCTCGGCGGGCTGCGCCGTCCATACGATGGCGTCGATCTTGTTCCCCCGCCATGACTGCTCCTCGGCCCACCGCTCCACCTCTTCGAGGACCTCGGCATGGGCGCCCCGGCGCTCCCCGCCCTCAATGTCGATGAGCTCTATCTGCCGCTCTCCACAGCCCGTCAGCGTGGCCAGTTCCCATACCGCCTCGCTCACGTTGCCCGTCTCCATCATCGACCACAGCACCGGATTGCGCTTCCATCCCGGCCTAAGGGCCAACGACAGGACGCTCTTCCGGCCTTCCTGCGTAACACAGGGCGCCACCGTATACTCCAACGGCAGTTCGGGGCCATCCTTCCTCCAGACCCCATCGATCGACGGACCGGTGGTCGACCAGGCCATAGGCTCCCACGTCAGGACCGCGATGTTCTTATCCACGAGAATGTAGTGAGAACGACCCCTCTATGAATCTTGCTTTGTCGTCCCGGCCAGGCAGGCGCGGCAATATCATCGTCCGGCACGTCCCCGGGGTCATGGAAATACCATAGCTGTACTGCTGCGAGAGGCGGTGAAGATCGTTAACGGAACGGTCGATGAGCGGGCTGCTCAGCTGAGGGAGCGCGGCCTCGAGGGAAGCGGGACCGAATATCTTGATCATCGCCCCTATGCCGGGCGACGATATCGCGGGTTCCAGTTCAGAAGCATTTTTATCGGCGCAGCCCATTTCATCGCCGGGATGCATTGACAGAGGGACGGGATTTCTATCGAGGCCTCATAAAAGGCTACGAAGAAGGCCTGAACCGCGCCTGGGACGAACTGATCGGATTGACGACCAGAGGCTACTCCTCTCGCGAGATACAGGTCATGGCAAGGAGCAAGCGACAGTCCATAGGCCAGCTCATGAAGGAGCGCAAGATCAGGGTGCGGGACGAGGCAGGGGTGGACCTCTTCGGACAGGCCTCCACCGCCATGACCTCGGAGGTTCTCCCCGGGAGGGCATTTCTCATAGAATCGGGGATGTCCGTCGCGCTGAAGGTGCTCAACGATCTTCTGGAGGGCGGTTACGAGGGTCTCGTCATATCCAGGAAGTACCCCGGCGATATCCAGAGGTTCATAATGGGTGAGCCGCAGATGATGTGGCTGACCCGGCAGGAGAAGGGGAAGGGGATCGACTACCAATGCCTGTCGCCCTCCGACCAGGGGAACATAAGCAGCACGGCCATCAGGTTCATGAGGGAGGGCGAGCGCCGCGTGGTGATGTTCGAGGGGGTCGACTACATGCTGCTGCAGGGCAGCGACTTCCAGAACGTGGCCAAGTTCCTGCATGGACTGATCGACCACGCGATCTCCACCAGGAGCATATTGCTCATACCGATCAACCCGGCCGCCTTCGAGGAGAAGGACCTGCGCAAACTGGAGAACGCCGCCTATGTCATGTCGGCCTGACGAGTGAGAACGATGGTCATGGACGACACCCGGAACGTTCGTCCGTCCTCGGAGGCGATCTCCTCGGTGCCGATCGATATGTCGGCCACCTCGGCGTTCCTTACGTAACGACGGCGCACGATCTCAGCCACGTCCACGGCCTTGCTGATGGCCTTCCCCCTGGCCTTGATGACGACCCGGGACGATCCTTCCTCGAACTGCGAGGTCACGGCCAGAACGTAGCTGGAGGCGGGCTTGGTCCCCACGAACACGGTGTTGTCATCGCTCGTCGACGTCCCTCCGCTCAATACTGCCGGTGCTCCTGGAAGTACCGCTGCATGATGCGGCGCTGCCCCTTGCGCAGGATCTCCGACAGCGTCGACGTGGATATGCCGAATATCTTGGCCAGTTCCTTCAGGCCGATGCGGCGCGGGAAGTCGAAGTAGCCCCGCTCGAAGGCCATGCGGGTGATCTGCTCCTGCCTCATGGTCAGCTCATCGGTGTCGGTTATCTCGGTGAGCTTTACCAGCTTGGGCTCGGCGTTCAGCTTCTTAAGGGCGTCGATCAGCTCCTTGAACGCCGAGTTCCTGGTGACCAGCATGGTCCACTGCATCCGCCCGTCGGGAGTGGTGGTCGACCGCGTCAGAAAACATTCGGTGCCGGCTATCACGCGGCACACCATGCACTGGTTGGTGGAGAACGCCGCCAGCACCCTGCCCTTGTCTATGGCGCTTATGTCCACGTTGAATATGTTGGGGTTGTTGCGCACCAGGTCGATGACCTTTGGCAGGTCCTCGGTGTTCTCGACCTCGATCTGTACAAGATCGCGCACCTCGGTGTTGAACGCCTTCGAATCGATCAGCTTCACCACTGACGGATATTGCTTCACCACTTCGGTGATCCAGTTGTCCGGCAGGGCCAGTGTAATTATTCCTTCCATCATCTGATGCACCTTCAGGGATATATCCCTCTGAGCTTGGTGGCCTGGACCACTTCGCCCACCGCCAGCAGGTATGCCGCGGTCCTCATGTCCACCTCTTTCGCGCCGGCGGTGGCGTACACCCGGGCGAAGGCGTAGGTCATGATCTCGTTCAACCGGTCCCTTATCTGAGCATTGGACCAGAAATGGAACTGCAGGTCCTGCACCCATTCGAAGTACGAAACGGTCACGCCGCCAGCGTTGCACAGGACGTCCGGTATCAGCATTATGCCCTTCTCATCCAGGACCAGATCGGCCTCCGGCGTGGTCGGCCCGTTGGCCCCCTCGGCCACGATGCGCGCCTTCACGCGGTCGGCGTTCGCCGATGTGATCGCGTTCTCCATGGCGGCGGGCACCAGCACCGTGCACTCCATCTCCAGAAGATCCTCGTTCGATATCTCCGTCGCCCCGGGGTAGCCGAGCACGGAACCGGTGCGCTGCTTGTGCTCGTACACGCTCACGGGGTCCAGGCCCGCCTTGTCGAGTATGGCGCCCGAGGAGTCGGAGAGGGCCGTTATGGTCAGCCCCAGCTCATCCTTCAGCAGGCGGGCGGCGTTCCATCCCACGTTGCCGAAGCCCTGCACCACGGCAGTGGCTCCGGCGCGCTTCAGGCCCTCCACGGCCATGGCCTCCCTGACACAGTACATCAAACCCCTGGAGGTCGCCTCCTCCCGGCCCTTGGAGCCGCCCAGCGGTATGGGCTTGCCGGTGACGATGCCCGGGACCGAATAACCGACGTTCATCGAGTACGTGTCCATGATCCACGCCATCACCTGGGCGTTGGTGTACATGTCCGGCGCCGGTATGTCGACGTGCGGACCTATGATAGGCATGATCTCCGACGCGTACCTGCGCGTCATCCTCTCCAGCTCCCCGGGGCTCATCCTCTTGGGATCGCATATCACGCCGCCCTTGGCGCCGCCGTACGGCAGTCCGACGGTGGCGCATTTCCAGGTCATCCACATGGCCAGAGCGCGGACCTCGTCCAGAGTGAGCGCGGGATGATAGCGTATCCCGCCCTTGCATGGCCCCCTGGCGAAGTTGTGCTGTACGCGGAAGCCGGTGAAGACCTTGATGGTGCCGTCGTCCATGGTGACCGGGAAGTTGACCGTGAGCTCCCGCTTGGGCCGGCTCAAGAGATCGATCATGCCCTGGTCCAGGCCGAGCATGCCTCCCACACGCTGCACTTGGCCGACCGCCACCTGATACGGACCGCTCTGATCGCTCGCCACTTCGTCCTCCTGACGCCCTTCGCCGGCGCAAACCTCAAGATGCGTTCATCAAATTTATAGGAGAGCGTTAAGGGTTATTAGACCTGTGACCAACGCCGAGATCGCTCGGATGCTCCACGAGTTCGCGGACCTCATGGACCTGCGGGGGGACGTGTTCAAGCGTAACGCCTATCGACGGGCCGCCCGCAGCGTGGAGTCATTGGAGCAGGACATCCGACAGGTCATGGAGGAGGGCGGGCTGGACAAGGTCCCGGGGGTGGGGAAGAGCATCGCCATGAAGATCAGGGAGATGGTCGAGACCGGCACCTCGAAGGATCTGGAGGGGCTGAGGGGCTCCTTCCCGCCCGGCCTGGCGGAGATGATGCGAGTGCCGGACGTAGGACCGCGCACCGCCGCTCGATTATTCCGGGAGCTGGGAGTGGCCGACCTCGAAGGGCTGAAGAAGGCAGCCATGGAACATCGCATACGGCAGTTGCCCGGCTTCGGAGAACGCTCGGAGACGAACATCCTGCGAGGGATAGACCTGGTAGGGCAGCTGGGAGGCCGCATGCTGCTATCCAGCGCCCTCCTCAAGGGAGAGGAGCTGGTCGGGCACGTCCGCTCCTCCGGCTTCCCCCTGACCTCGGTGGCCGGCTCCATGCGCCGGATGAGGGAGACGGTGGGGGACGTGGACCTACTGGTCGGGACCGACCGGCCCGGCGAGGCCATGGAGGCGTTCGTGTCCTTCCCGCAGGCGGTCGGCATCATCATTCGCGGCGACAGCAAAACGAGCGTGAGACTGTCCGACGGCACCCAGGCGGACATGCGCGCTGTGCCGGAGGCCAGCTACGGCGCCGCCCTGCAATACTTCACCGGTTCGAAGGAGCATAACGTCAAGCTTCGCCGGATCGCCATCGGGAAAGGGCTCAGGCTCAACGAATACGGTCTGTTCGACGCCGCGGGCGTCAACCTGGCCGCCGGCCGACCGGAGGAGGACGTCTACCGGATGCTCGACCTCCAGCCAGTGCCGCCCGAGCTGCGAGAGGACCGCGGGGAGATCGAGGCGGCCGCCAGGGGACGGCTTCCACGGCTGGTCGAGCAGAGGGACGTTCGAGGAGACCTGCACGTGCATACAGTGCTCAGCGACGGCCACGGGACCATGCGGGAGATGGCCATGGCGGCGATGAAGCGCGGATACGAATATGTAGGGCTTACGGACCATTCGGCGTCACTGCACATCGCTAACGGCCTGGATAACGACCGGCTTCTGGCCTCGGTGGAGCAGGCCCGCCATCTCACCGAGGAGCTTAACTTTCCGGTCATGCGCGGGGCCGAGACGGATATCCTGGAGGACGGCTCGCTGGACTACCCGCGCGAGGTGCTGGAGCAGCTCGACTATGTCATCGCCTCGGTGCACACCCGGTTCAAGATGGGCATCGACGAGATGACTGACCGGGTGGTCCGCGCCATGCGCGGCGGCCGCGTGCACATCCTGGGCCATCCGACCGGAAGGCTGCTGGGGCGCCGAGAGGGATACGCTATCGATATGGACGCGGTGATGGAGGAGGCCGGCAAGCGCGGCGTGGCGATGGAGGTGAACGGCTACCCCAACCGTTTGGACCTGAACGACGTGAACTGCCGAAAGGCCAAGGAGAAGGGCGTGATGGTCGTGTTGAACACCGACTCCCACCGCGAGGGAAATTTGGCCAACATGCGGTTGGCCGTTGGAACGGCCAGACGAGGATGGTTGGAACCACAGAACGTGCTCAACTGTCTTCCCCATCGCCAGCTGAAGGCCGCCCTGGCCAGCAAAATAGCCGAAACTATATGACCCATTCACGTGATTAATGCCATAGGTCTTGACATGAGCGTTAACGATGTGGCGAGCTCCATCAAGAGCATGGAGATCAGGGGAGCGGGGCTCATAGCCCGCTCCGCGGCGGAGGCCCTGAAGCAGACCGCTCAGGAGTTCCGAGGGAGCGACCTGGCGGTGTTCAGGAAGGAACTGGAGAGCGGCAAGAAGGTCCTGGTGGCGTCCCGCCCCACCGCCATATCGCTATGGAACGCCGTGCAGGCCACCCTGAGGGGGGCGCAGGAGGCGACGTCGGTGGAAGAGCTGCGCAGCATCGTGGTCGGCAACGCCGACCGGTTCGTCAAGCGCTCATCCCAAGCGGTCGAGCTTATCGGTAAGTTCGGGGCCAAGCGGCTGAAGGACGGCATGAGGGTCATGACCCACTGCAACAGCAAGGCCGCTCTCAGCGTCATCAAGACCGCTCACGCCAACGGCATGGACATCGAGGTGTACGCCACCGAATCGAGGCCGTGGAGGCAGGGCCTCCTGACCGTCAGGGACCTGAGCGCCGCCGGGGTGCCGTGCACCCTCATCATCGACTCGGCGGTGCGGTGGGCCATGAAGGACATTGACGCCGTGTTCGTAGGCGCGGACACCATATGCTCCAACGGCGCCCTCATCAACAAGGTCGGCACGTCCCAGGTGGCCATGGCCGCCAGTGATTCGCGCGTGCCGTTCATGGTATGCGCCGAGACCTACAAGTTCTCGCCCCGCACCCTGAGCGGGGAGATGGTAGAGATCGAGGAGAGGGATGCCTCCGAGGTCGTGGACCCACAGCTGCTGCCATCGGGCGTGAAGGTCAGGAACCCGGTGTTCGACGCCACGCCGCCGGAGTACATCGATTCGCTGATAACCGAGGTAGGGGTGATCCCACCCTACGCCGCTTATGAGGTCATCGTCCGGGAGTTCGGGCAGACCAGCATCTTCGAGGGAATAGAGGATTGAACATGGAATATTCCAACCGCTATCTGCACCTGGGCGAGAGCATCGACCCAGATGAGCATGTGATATGCAAGTACAAGATGAAGACCGATCTGGACCCCCGGAAGGCCGCCGTGGCCATCGCCACCGAGCAGTCCACAGGCACCTGGACCGGCATCTCCACTCTTAACGATGACATATTGGAGAAATACGGCGCCAGGGTGACGGACATCACCGGGGACGTGGCCACCGTGGCCTTCCCGGCCGATGACTTCTCCATCGACATCGGAGGCATACCGCAGGTGCTCAGCGTCATCGGTGGGAACCTGTTCGGCCTGGAAGCGTTGAAGGGAGTGCGGCTGGAGGACGTGTTCTTCCCCCGTTCCATATTGGATCAGTTCAAGGGGCCGAAGTTCGGCATCCAGGGGATGAGGGACATGCTGAAGCGTCCGGAGAAGCCTCTGGTCGGCACCATAGTCAAGCCGAAGATCGGCCTGCCGCCCCAGGGATACGCCGACTACATTTACGAGTCGGGCATGGGGGGGCTGACCAACGGCAAAGATGATGAGACATTGTCCAATCAGAAGTTCTGCCCCCTGGAGGACCGCGTGGTGGCGGTGGCCGAGGCCATCGACCGCGTGAAGGACGAGACCGGCCATGTGATGATGCACGCCATCAACGTATCGACGAGCGGTCACCAGATCCTGGAGGTGGCCGACCGGGCGCAGGAGCTGGGGGCGTCGGAGCTGATGGTCGATGTCATAACCTGCGGCTTCGCCGCGGTGCAGGCGCTGGCCGAGGACCCGTCGATCAAGGTGCCCATCCACGTCCATCGGACGATGCATGGCGCCATAACGCGCAATCGGGACCATGGCATCGCCATGGTGGTGTTCTCCAAGCTGGTGCGCATGTGCGGCGGCGATGCCCTGCACGTCGGCACCTTCGGCGTGGGGAAGATGAGCGGAGGTGCGGAGGAGGACCTTGCCAACCAGAGGGCGTGCGTCGCCACCGACGTGCCGTACAAGGCCGTCATGCCAGTATGCTCCGGCGGCATGCATCCCGCCCTCATCGAGCCACTGGTGAAGATCACCGGCCTGGACGTCCAGATACAGGCGGGCGGCGGGGTGGCCGGCCATCCCGGCGGGGTGCGCGGAGGCGCCAAGGCCATGTCCCAGGCCGTTGACGCGGCCACGGCCGGCGTAGCCTTCAAGGATTACGCGGCCGATCACAAGGAACTCTTCGAAGCCATCAAGAAATGGGGATAAAAATGCAACTGAAAGCCAAATATATCGATATGGAAACGGCCGAGTACACCTGCGTCCTGCACGTGGACGACGCCAAGGAGATGGGAGTGAGGGAGCAGGACCGCGTCAGGATCAAGCACGAGCGCAGCGCCGTGGTGACGCTAGTCCACACCACCGATACGGTGGTGCAGCCAGGTGAAGTGGGCATATTGGGGCGCGCCTACGTCGAACTTGGGCCGGAGCCGGACGAGGTCATCGAAGTGGTGGCCACATCCCGGCCGGCCGCGGTGGATTTCATCAAGAAGAAGATGGCCGGCAAGGAGCTGTCGACGTCGGAGATACGCACGATCGTCAACGACATTGCCGACCACAGCCTCAGCAACATCGAGCTGACCGCGTACGTCACCTCCCTGGAGATAAACGGCATGAACATCCGGGAGACCGCCGACCTCACCAGTGCCATGGTGGAGACCGGAGAGGTCATCAAGTTCGACCGCTCCCCGGTGTTCGACTTCCATTCCATCGGCGGATGTCCGGGCAATAAGATCACGTTGCTGGTCGTTCCCATCGTGGCGGCGGCCGGCCTGCTCATACCGAAGACCTCGTCCCGGGCTATCAGCTCGGCGGCCGGCACCGCGGACATCGTGGAGGTGTTCGCCAACGTGGACCTCGACTCCAACAAGCTGCGCTCCATCGCCGAGACCACCGGCGGCGCGCTGGCATGGGGCGGCTCCATGAACCTGGCCCCGGCGGACGACGTCATCATCCGCGTGGAGTACCCGCTGGGCATCGACCCGCACGCTCAGCTGCTCGCCTCGGTCATGAGCAAGAAGAAGGCAGTGGGAGCGGAGTTCCTGGCCATAGACATCCCGGTCGGCGAGGGCACAAAGGTGCCGACCATGGAGAAGGCCCAGGCCTTCGCCAAGGACTTCGTCGAACTGGGAGAGCTCCTCGGCATGCACGTGGAGGTCGCCATCACCTACGGGGACCAGCCGGTGGGCCGGGCGATCGGCCCGGCGCTGGAGGCCCGGGAGGCCATCCGCATACTTGAGGGCGACCCGCATCCCTCCAGCGTCATCGAGAAGGCCGCGGGCATGGCCGGCATCGTGCTGGAGATGGGGGGTATCCAGGGCGGCGAGCTGAGGGCGAGGGAGCTCCTGGCATCGGGGAAGGCGCTGGACAAGTTCCGCGAGATCGTGGCCGCTCAGGGCGGGAACCCCGACATCCGCTCCGAGGACATTGTGGTGGGCGAGTTCACCTACGACGTCAAGTCCAAGATGTCCGGGTACGTAAACGCGATAAAGAACAAGCAACTGGTGAGACTGGCCCGCGCCGCGGGGGCTCCCAAGGACAAGGGGGCGGGCATCCTGCTCCACAAGAAGAAGGGCAACCGGGTGGGCGAGGGGGAGCCGCTGTTCACCATCTATGCGGACAACCGTGCCAAGCTGGAAAGGGCCATAGAATTGTCAAGGAAGATGGACCCCATCACGGTGGAGGGCATGATACTGGCCAAGCTACCGTACGTGTCCAAGAGCACCGTCATCGAAAGGTCCTTCTGTCCTGTGCCCTCAGAGCATCAGGCAGAGTGAGGTCCCCGCGGGCCACCGCCTCCGCCAGATCGGCGGAGATGGTGATCCGCCCCCCGCTCTCGATGCGGCTCTGCCTCTGGATGTCCCTGACCTCTCCGGCGGTAGGCTCGACCTTGGGCGGGAAGGGGAGCCGGCGGCCGGCCGACAGCGCTATCGTGACCGCGGCGTCGGCGTCCGGCTCCTCTGTACGGCGGGTGGTGCCCCGCTCGTCAACAACCTCGACGTCGTCGACCACGTTCCATATGGAGCGTATGACCCGGTCGCGGTTGGTCGGATCGCCATGGCCCACCCTGGCCAGCAGGCGGTCGTGGGTGACGCCCCGACTGAACCGCACCACCTCGTCGGCCACCGCCTCGGGCGAGCCGACCGTCTCGGCGAACAGCACTCTGCCGTCGCCGATGATGGCCAGCCCCGGCCTCCTGCCCGGATCGATGCCAACCACCATGGTGTCGAACCTCTCCCGACCTTTCAGCCGGCCGTGCGCCAGCTTGTATGCCATGGCAGGCGAGTTCTCGGCCACCACCCGGTGGAACTTGACCTTCTGCCTCTCCTCCCGCGTGGTGACGATTACTCCGACATTGATGGGGATGTCTTCGTTGAAGTCCAATGCCACGAACGGCTCATGATGGTCCTTTAGCATCTGCACGAGCTCATAGAAGAAGCGAAAATTGGCGGTCATGATGCCGATGACCTTCATTCAATATTGGATGAGGTGCGGAGGGTTTAACACTTTTCGTGAAAGGGCCGGTCGCATGGGCCACCCAGCAGTTCGGCTCAGGGATTCTTCTGTGCTTATCAAGCCATTGATGCGGGCCGGCCATCGAAAGCTTATGTTTAACGGCTTTCTTGCCTGAACGTGAGGACGCGGCCAAAGGCCGAATGAACGCGGAAACCGGACATCACATGGACCTTGATGAAGAACTCCGCGCGTTCCGCCGATCATCGTCATGGAACCGGCGTCCGTAAGGGTTTCCGGACGCCTTCTGGGATCGCTCCACATCTCAGGTCCTGCTTGCATCCTAACGGGCGTTCAGCATCTACGGCTAAACGGCCCTCCTCATGGGGCGAGCGGATCGGCGTGGAGAGCTTGGCTGCCGTCCACCAGGTCCACCTCGCGGGGGATTATCCTGCTCAGCCATATGAAGCCGGCCGCGCTGAGGATGGAGATGGCGGCTATGGAGCCCCACAGCACCATCGGGACGGAGACCAGCGAATCGTACAGGAGGCCGCCCACCAGGGGGCCGACCGACCACCCGAAGGTCTGGAAGATGCCTGACACCCCCATGTAGCGGCCCCGTTCGTTCTCGGGGCTGATGTTTGCCACCAGGTTGATGCTTGGCGGGGACGTCGCGTTCTCTCCCAGAGTGGTGATGAACATCGACACCGCCAGGACCCAGATGTCCGAGGCCCACCCCACGATGAGATATCCGGCGGCGTACATCACCGCCCCGGCGGCCAGGACGTACGTCATCCTGAACCGGTTGACGTAGCGGGCCATGGGAAGCTGCAGGAAGACCACCATGGCGCCGTTGAGCGCATAGAGGTAGCCGACCTCCACGACCGAGATCCCCACCACGTCCTCGGAGAACAGCGCGAATGTGGAGGTCATCTGCCCCAGGACGATGAACAGCGGGATGGTCGCCAGGCACAGCAGCAGGAAGGCGCGGTTCTCCCCTATCTTCAGCAGATCGCGTGGACGGAAGCGGTCCGTCTGCGCCACCGTGCGGCGGGGGTCCAGCACCCAGGCGTATATGATGAGGGCCACGATGGCGCTGGTGAGGGAGGTGAACACGAACAGCGAGGCATACGAGAACATTGCTAGTATGCCCCCCAGCAGCGGCCCAAGCGTCCATCCGACGTTCTGCCCCACCCTCAGAATGCTGTATGCCTCCAGCCGGCGCCCGGGAGGGACCAGGTCAGCCACCATGGCATTGGTGGCCGGCTCGAACAGGGAGCCGGCCAGCGAGGACACCATGAGCAGCAGCGAGATGACCCGCAGGTCGACCAGGTTGGCTATTGCAATGGAGAGCAGCAGGAACACCGCGGCGCGCATGGCCATGGAGACCCACATGACCGGCCGGCGGCCCAGCCGGTCGGCCAGCTCCCCTCCGATGATCTGCCCCACCGCCCCGGACAGCGCGGTGCCCAGGAAGATCGTGCCCACGACGGTCATGGGCACTCCCATCTCCGTGTATAGGAAGATGGTGAGGAAAGGCATGACTATGGAGAAGCCGGTGGCCGCGATCACACGGCCGCCGAAGAGTATCCACAGTCGGCGGTCGAGGCCCTGCAGCGACCGCGAGAAACGATGAGGCATGAGAAAGGAGCTATCAGGGGCTACTTCAGCCTTTCTGAAGGCCTCATCGCTTCTTCTTCAGCTTGGAGAAAGGGCGGTTGGCCTGCTGACCCTCGATCTCGGCAAGGCGCTTCAGCAGGTTCTTCTGCTCATTGTTGAGCCGGTCCGGCACCTTCAGCTTCAGGCGCACGTACAGATCGCCGCGCAGATCGCCACGGACCGGCATGCCGCGGCCCTTTAGTCGGAAGACCGCGTCGGGCTGGGTCGCCGGGGGCACCTTGACCTTGGCGGTGCCGTCCAGAGAGTTGATCTCGATCTCTCCGCCCAGCGCCGCTGTGGGGTAGCTCATCTCGGCCTCCATCAGCAGGTCGGCGCCGTCGCGCCGGAACAAGGGATGGTCCCGGACGTGTATGACCACGTACAGGTCCCCAGGAGGCGTTCCCGGAGATCCGATCTCACCCGCCCCGGCGATGCGCAGGCGGGAGCCGGTGTCCACCCCCTTGGGTATCTCAAGGTCGATATGCGAAGTGCGCTGATTGACCCCCCGGCCATCGCACTCGGTGCAGGAAGTGCCTGGAGCCCTCCCCTCGCCGCGGCAGCGGGGGCATTGGCCCACCGACACGAACTGCGCAAAGCCTCGGGACTGCATCCGGCGCGTCTGCCCGGAACCGCCGCAGTCGGGGCAGGCCACGACCTTGCCCTCCTTTGCCCCCGTGCCCTGGCAGGCGTCGCAGCGCTCGAACTTGGGCACGGTGATCCTCTTCTTGATGCCGCTGAACGCTTCCTCCAGAGTTATCTCGACGTCCATCCGCATGTCGCGGCCGCCGGTGCGCTGTTGCTGCCGGGCGCCGCCGCCGAAGAACATGTCGAAGATGCTCCCCAGGCCGCCCAGGTCGCCGAAGATGTCGCGGATGTCCCCGTAGTGGGAGAAGTCGCTCCAGTTGAAGTTTCCGTCCTGGAACTGCGAGCTCACGCCGGCGTGGCCGTATTGGTCGTACAGGCCACGCTTCTTCTCGTCGGCTAGGACCTCGTACGCTTCCGAGATCTCCTTGAACCGCTCCTCCGCCACCTTGGGGTCTTCCTTGCTTACGTCCGGATGGTACTGGCGGGCCAGCTTGCGGTAGGATTTCTTGATCTCGTCGGCCGTGGCGCCGCGCTCGACCCCCAGGACCTCATAGTAGTCTCGCTTCTCCATCGGCGTTCCTTCAGTCCACTATGTGATAGTCGGCGTCAGTGAAGTCGCCCTTTCCCTTCGTATCGTCCTGGGAGTGGGAAGGGCCGGCACCAGCGGGCTGCTCGTCCTGCGGGGGCTGCTGGGCCGCCGCCTCCTGGTAGATGCGAGTGGACACCGCGGTCAGCTCCTTGGTGAGGGCGTCCACCTTGGCCTTGATGGCCTCGATGTCGTCCGCTCCCATGGCCTCGCGCAGCTCATCAGCAGCCTTGTTGATCTTCTCCTTCTCCTCGGCGGAGACCTTGTCGCCCAGGTCCTCCAGCGTCTTGGAGGAGGTGTACAGCAGAGTGTCGGCCTGATTCAGCAGCTCGACCTTCTCCCGCTTCTTCTTGTCCTCCTCGGCGAACTGTTCGGCCTGCTGGACCATCTTGTCGATCTCTTCCTGGGACAGCTTGGTGGAGGCGCTGATGGTGATCTTCGTCTCCTTCCCGGTGCCCAGGTCCTTGGCCGAGACGTTGATGATGCCGTTGGCGTCGATGTCGAAGGTGACCTCGATCTTGGGGACGCCCCTAGGGGCGGGTGGGATGCCAGTGAGCTGGAAGCGGCCGAGAGAGGTGTTGTCGGCCGCCATCTCCCTTTCTCCCTGAACCACGTGGACCTCCACGCTGTCCTGGTAGTCAGCAGCGGTGGAGAACACCTGGCTCTTGCGGGTCGGGATGGTGGTGTTGCGCTCGATGAGCCTGGTGGCCACCCCTCCCAGCGTCTCGATGCTCAGAGAGAGGGGCGTCACGTCCAGGAGGAGGATGTCCTTGACCTCGCCGGCCAGGACGGCACCCTGGATGGCCGCTCCCATGGACACGCACTCCATCGGGTCGATGCCGCGCTGGACCTTCCTGCCCACGACCGTCTCCACGAACCGCTGGATGATGGGCATGCGGGTCGGACCGCCCACCAGGATGATGTTGTCCACCTGGTCCGGCGATAGGCCAGCATCCTTCAGGGCGGTCATGATGGGGGTCCGGCAACGTTCCACGGTGGGGTTGACCAGCTCCTCCAGCTTGGCCCGGGTGATGGACATGGCGAGGTGCTTCGGCCCGCTCTGGTCCGCAGTGATGAACGGGAGGTTGATCTCGGTGTTCATGGTGGAGGACAGTTCGATCTTGGCCTTCTCGCACGCCTCCTGAACACGCCACATGGCCATCTTGTCCTTGGTCAGGTCGATGCCGGTGTCCTTCTGGAACTGGCCCACGGCGTGGTCGACGAGGGCCTGGTCCATGTCGGTGCCGCCCAGCTGGGTGTCCCCAGAGGTGGCCAGCACCTCGAACACTCCGTCGGAGTAGTCCATGATGGTGACGTCCAGGGTTCCTCCTCCCAGATCGAACACCATGATCTTCTGGTCCTTGCCCTGATTGTCCAGGCCATAGGCTAGCGCCGCCGACGTGGGCTCGTTGATGATCCTGACGACCTCCAGGCCGGCGATGGTGCCGGCATCCTTGGTGGCCTGCCGCTGATTGTCGTTGAAGTACGCGGGGACGGTGATGACCGCCCTGTCCACGGTCTCGCCCAGGAACGCCTCGGCATCCCGCTTGATCTTCTGGAGGATGAAGGCGGACACCTGCTGGGGAGTGTACTCCTTCCCGTGAACGTTGAACTTGTGGTCGGTGCCCATCTTGCGCTTGGCCTTGGCGATGGTGCCTTCCGGATTGGTGACGGCCTGGCGCCTCGCCGGCTCCCCCACCAGCAGCTCGCCGTCCTTGGTGATGGCCACATATGACGGGAACGCCTTCCCGCCCACGCTGGTCCCTTCCGCACTGGGGATGACAGTCGGTCGCCCTCCTTCCATGACCGCAGCCGCGGAGTTGCTTGTACCCAGGTCTATTCCGATGATCTTAGCCATTGTAATCACTCGCTCCTTGCTACCTTTACTTTGGACGTCCTCAGCACCTTGTTGCCGAGGAAGTACCCCGTCTGATACACCTCGAGGATGCAGCCGTCCTCCCCCTCTCCAGTGGCCAGAGCCTCCTGGCATGAGGGGTCGAACTTGCCGTCCGTGGGTATCTCTCGAATGCCGTTCTCCTCGAGGAGAGCGGCCATGTTAGTGTGAATCTTGGAAACGCCTTCCCGCAGCTCGTCGGCCTCGCATTTGGCCTCCAATGCCCGCTGCAGATCGTCATATATGATGAGGATGTCGCAGAGCAGCCGTTCATTGGCGCAGCTGATTATTTGCTCCTTCTCCTTGGCCACCCTCTTCTTGTAGTTCTCGAACTCTGCCTGCACTCGGCGGGCGGTATCGAGATAGTCATTGGCCAGGGCAGTCTGCCTGGTCAGCTCTTCCTTCACCGATTCCAACTGTGCCTTCAGCGATTCGCTGTCGGAGAGCTCGGTGGCCTCTCCGCTCTCTGAACTCCTCTCTTCCTTATCCATCTTGGCACCTTTGTCCGTGGTGGAACCTGTCATTTTAGAAATGGTAAGAGGTTTGAGGGGGCGGACCCCCGTTATGCTCAGTCGTCCATGTCCATATCGGGCGCGCCGGCTCCGGGGCCGCCGCCCGGACCAGCCCGGGCCGCGATGACGTCGTCGATGCGGAGGATCATGACCGCCGCGTCGGTCGCAGAGTTGATGGCCTGGCGGCCGACCCTGATCGGCTCCACGACGTTCTCGGCCTTCATGTCGACGATCTTGCCGGTGTAGACGTTCAGACCGGCGTTGATCTTGCCGTCCTTGTGGGCCTTCCTCAGGTTGATGAGGACGTCGATGGGGTCCAGACCAGCGTTCTCGGCCAGAGCGGTGGGGATGATCTCCATGGCGCTGGCGTAGGCATCGATGGCGATCTGCTCGCGGCCGCCCACGGTGGCGGCGTACTCGCGAAGGCGGAGGGCGATCTCGGAAGCGGTCGAACCGCCGCCGGTGGCCATCCTGCCGTCCTCGATGGCGACAGCCACGACGGACATGGCATCGTCCAGGGAGCGCTCCACCTCGTCGATGACGTGCTCGGTGCCTCCCCTCAGCAGGAGAGAGACGGCCTTCGCGTTCTTGCAGCCAGTGATGAAGGTGAGCTCATCCTCTCCGAGCTTGCGGACCTCTAGCATGCTGGCGGTGCCCAGCTCATCAGCGGTCAGCTCCTCGATCTTGGTCACCACGGTGGCACCGGTGGCCTTGGCGAGCTTCATCATGTCGGACTTCTTGACGCGGCGGACCGCGAAGATGCCCTCCTTGCCAAGGAAGTGCTGGGCCAGGTCGTCGATGCCCTTCTGCACGAACACCACGTTGGCGCCAGAGGCCTTTATGGTCTCGACCATCTTGCGCAGCATGTTCTCCTCCTCGGCCAGGAAGGCGGCCATCTGGGAGGGGTCGGTGATCTCGATCTTGGCGTCGATCTCGGTCTTCTGGACCTCGATGGCCGCATCGAGCAAGGCGATCTTGGCGTTCTCCACCTTCTTGGGCATGGCCGGGTGCACGGGCTCCTTGTCGATGATGACGCCCTTGATGAACTCGGTGTCGTCCATGGAGCCTCCGGTCTTCTTGACGATCTGGATGTTGTCCATGTCGACCTCCCACTTGTCCCCGCTCTTCTCGGCGACAGCGGTGATGGCATCCACGGTCAGATCGGCGAGCCCCTGGCGGGAGCCGCTGACGGACTTGGAGATCATGGAAGTGCTGGCGATGAGCTTGAGGGACTCCTTGTCGTCGATGCTCACGGGATCGGACACCGAGTCCAGAACCTCCTGGGCCTTGGCGGCAGCGAGCCTGTAGCCGCCGGCGATGATGGTGGGGTGGATGTTGGACTCGATGAGATCGATGGCCTTCTTCAACAGCTCCCCGGCCAGGATGACCGCGCTGGTGGTCCCGTCCCCGGCCTGCTCGTCCTGCGTCTTGGCGACCTCCACCAGCATCTTGGCGGCGGGGTGGTCGACGTCGATCTCCTTCAGGATGGTGACTCCATCGTTGGTGATGACGACATCTCCGAGGGAGTCTACCAGCATCTTGTCCATTCCGCGGGGTCCGAGGGTGCTGCGGACCGCGTCAGCGATGGCCTTGGCGGCCTGGATGTTATTGTACTGCGCGTCCTTGCCCTTATCCCGCTTGGTGCCTTCCTTCAGGATGAGTATAGGTGTATTTCCCATTCCCATGTATTTACCTCCAATGTCAAATCGTATCCAGCTAGTGTCTTATCTAGCTAAGCTTCCGTTGAATGTTTGTTCTTCTATATAAGTTTAGTGAACGCGTACCCTCTCCCAGGAATTCCCGTGTTGGAGAATGAAGAGACTGGCCGCTCTAGAGCCCAATGATGAATGACCGGATCCCGCCGTGATGCTGGGCCTAGCGGCATGAGGGAGATTAAAATATTGAAAGGGGCGTTGGGAGGAGTGACATGGGAGAGCTAGAGACCTGCCTGGCAGTGCTGTACAAGCGCAAGGGAAAGAACGTCCTCACGGAGGCAGAGTTTCAGTTCGCGGTCTCGCTGGACTTCCGATGGTTCACCCCCCAGGAGGCGCAGAGGCTCATGGAGCTGGCCATAGGCCGCGGGCTGCTGGTCCGTGCTGATATGTACCTCAGCCCGTCGTTCGACTACAAGGACATCGAGGCGCCACTCTCCTTCAGGCCAAGCAGGGATGTCCTGGTCGGGGAGAAGGAAGAGCCCAGCCTCTTCGCCCGGCTGGTGGGCCTCATCACCTCCCAGGGGGGCCTCAAGAAAAGGGAGACCGTGGCCCGCATCAACAGGACGCAGGAGCGCCTGGGCGTCGATGTGGAGGTGGCGGCCCTCGTGGTCGCCAGCGACCTCGGGGTGGATATCTCCGAGTTCATCGGCCCGGTGAGGGAAGAGGTCCTCTCCCGGTGATCACTTCTCTTTCTTGATGAGATCTCCCAGCGTCAGCACGTTCCTGCTGCCTTTGGAAGACTCTGGCTTCACCAGGGTCACCCTCTCGGTGAGCTTGATGTTGAGCTCCCTCTCCAGCTTCTTGATGAGCTGATCGCTGGGCCTCATGGAGCCGTTCTCGAGCTGGGCGATCACGCTGCTCTTCTCGTTCACCCTGGACGCAAGTTCGTCCTGCTTTAGGTCCCGGGCCATCCTGGCATCCCGTATCACCTTGTCATAATCGGGCACCAGGTCGATGACCGTCTCTTCCTGAAAGACGTCCCGGGAGCGCATCCTCCTCTCGCGGGCCTGCAGCCTTTCCGCGACCACCGCCCGCGTGGGAGCTGTCCCTCCTCTTCCCTTCTTGGAGCTGCTCTTCCCCTCGGGGCTTTCGCCAAAGCGGGAGCACTCCTTGCAAACCTTGAGCTGGGCACCCTCTAGGAATATGGTCCGAACGATGTCAGACTCCTTGCCACACATCTCGCAGATCATTTCTCGTCGACTTACAAAGCCCATACCACGATTTAAGGGATTGCTATGCGCCGCTCCGATCGAGGCTTCGCTCGGCGTTCGGCTTCTAGCCCTGCGGAAAAGTTAGGCGTAGGAATAATAATGTTTGAGGACATATTATGTATCAAAAATGAGGGTGGTCGGGCATAACGCTCTAGGGGGAAGAGGCGGCCTGGCCAGCGCCGCTCCAGGCATCTGGTCCTGCGAAACGGTCTTATAGCTCAGCCCTTATTGTAATCGTCGCCGAGGTGAGCCATTGAAGGAACCCCAGTTGGAAGAGCTTGTTTCCGAGATGAAGGACAAGGTCGAGGTCCTGGAGAGGCGCAACGGAGAGCTCCTGGAAGAGATAAGAAGGGTGGAGGGGGAGAAACGTTACGTGGAGAGTGAGCTCTTCCGCCTGCAGAAGGAGCTTAAGCGCATGCGGGCCGAGATGGAACGCCTGAAGTCCCCTCCGCTGATCATCGGCGCCATAAAGGACGTGCTGGCCGACGGCCGGGTCATCGTCAAGTCCTCCACCGGCCCTGATTTCATTGTGTCCACTTCCGAATACGTTCCCATGGAAGAGCTCATAGTGGGTTCGAGGGTCGCGCTGAACAAGCAGACCCTGGCCGTCATGGGCGTGCTGCCTCCCTCCCTGGACCCCATCGTGGTGGGGGCGGAGATCATAGAGAAGCCAAGCATATCTTACGAGCAGATCGGCGGGCTGGACGAGCAGATCCTAGAGGTCAGGGAGGCCGTGGAGGATCCGCTGCTAAAGCCTGACCTGTACAAGAAGGTGGGCATAGAGCCCCCCAAGGGAGTGCTGCTGGTCGGACCGCCAGGAACCGGCAAGACCCTGCTGGCCAAGGCCGTGGCTCATCAGACCAATGCCACCTTCATCCGCTTCGTCGGCTCTGAGCTGGTCCAAAAATACATCGGCGAGGGGGCGCGCCTGGTGCGCGAACTGTTCGAAATGGCCAAGGAGAAGGCGCCCAGCATCGTGTTCATCGATGAGCTCGATTCCATCGGCGCCAAGAGGCTGGAGGTCGCCACCTCCGGGGACCGGGAGGTCCAGAGGACCCTCATGCAGCTGCTGTCCGAACTGGACGGCTTCAACCCCATAGGCGAGGTGAAGATCATCGGGGCCACCAATCGACCCGACATACTGGACGATGCGCTCCTGCGGCCCGGAAGGTTCGATCGGATCATCGAGATCCCCGTCCCCGGCTACGATGGCCGGCTGGAGATCTTCAAGATCCACACCAGGAAGATGAGCATCGAAGATAACATCGTGCTCGCTGACCTCGCCGCTAAGGCCGATGGCGCCACCGGTGCGGACATCAAGGCCATATGCACCGAGGCGGGCATGTTCGCCATCCGCGACAACCGCGATAAGGTCTCCATGCTCGATTTCGAGAGGGCTATCGTCAAGGTCCTGGACAACGAGGCCAACAAGATCGTGGAAAGCGGCGTGATGTTTGCCTGACATCCCTCAACCCTTTTCTTTCAATTTCTTTAATTTATCTCTTCTAATAATCAGCAGCGGTCATTATTAGCTAATACATTATATATAATCAACAGCGTCCATCGAAGCATGCACTTCATGAGCTTGCTCCCTGCCCGGATCGACGAGTCTTCCGCCCGCGTGGTCCAGGCGGCCCATGGTCGTCCACGGACGGCCACCCAGATAGCCGCTGCGACCGGCGTGCCGGTGGCCGCCGTGTTCCCCCGGATCAGGCAGCTGATGGCCATGGGCGTGCTCCGGGAGGAGGCGAGGGTGGTGGATGCCCGAGGCAGAGAGATCTCATTCTACATTAGCACGCTCCGCCATAGGGCCATATTCATCGAGAATGGACGCCCGCGCATCAGGCTCTCGATGGACGCGGAAGCGTTGGAAGCGAGCCTGGAGGGGCTGCTCTAGACGTTCTTCCCTATGTCCTCGCCGCCCTCGAAGTACATCTGCACCATGGAATAGATGTCCTCCATGCCGGTGCCATCTTCCGCCGACACCGGGTACATCTCCTTGTACATGCCCACGGCCTCCATGGCCTTGAACAGTTCGATGCTCATGACGGACTGGGTGGTCATCTCCTTCTCCGTTAGGGCATTGTATAGCGCGTAGGGGTCGGACGACCATTCCTTCATCTCCTCCAGGTCCTCCTCCGACAGGAGGTCCGCCTTGGAGATGATGTTCATGATCGGCAGATCGTAGCGGAACTGGGTGATGCCGCACAGCATGAGGTCGGAGACGAATCCATTGGGCGTCCTCGCGAGGGTCGGATCAGAGAGGAAGACAAGGAAACTGTCCTCCTTGCCAAGCTCCTCGATGATGGCGTTGCTTGACAGACGGAAGGTGAACAGTTCCATCTGGCCCGGCGTGTCGATCAGGCAGTAGTCGCCACGGAACTCCTTAACCACGTTGCTCCATTCGCGGTTGTTCAGCGCCATGAGGTCGGCGGCCACCACCTGCGCCCCGTTGGGGCCCAGGGAGTAGTCGCGCATCACATCGGCGATGTTTATCCAGTCCCGGATGTCCACGTCCGCCTGGTAGGGGATGAAGTCCGCCCCCGGATCGAGGTTGACCAGTACAGAATCGATGCCCTGTATGTCGAGCCATTCCTTGAAAGCCTGGACCAGGGTGCTCTTGCCGCTCCCCGCTGTGCCTATGAAGTAAATGTATCTCATCTCATTATCCCCGGAAATAGTGACAGTGGGAGAACGGAGGCGGGACAAATAGATTTGCGGTCCTCGATAGGTGTGAAGACCTCCGTCCGGCCCTGCGGCAGGCGCGCTCCGAGTGCGGCACGCTGAACGTTTGTTATAAGTGGAAAAGAGAAAGGAGCGGGCCCGGAGGGATTCGAACCCTCGGCCCATCGGTTAAGAGCCGATTGCTCTACCTAGCTGAGCTACGGGCCCCTTTCAGGCCGCTAAAGAAAGTTGGTATACATAAGCCTTTCGCGTCCCCTCTCTGCAGCTTCCAGCCCATGGGGCGAGGGAATGGTTATTACCGCTCGGGAACAGAATGAACGGCATGACGCTAGCAAGGGAGATAATGACCGCTCCAGTGGTCACCTTTGACGAGGACATGACGCTGCGGGAGGCCACGTTGACCATGGCCCGCAAGAAGGTGTCGGGAGCGCCAGTGATGGACCGGGATGGCAGGCTGATCGGTGTGCTGTCAGAGAGCGACATCCTGGAGGAGGCCGTGAGGAGGGTGGGTGACGAGATGACCTGCCGGTCGCTGTCGTTCCTCTCCCTGCCGTATGAGCGCATTGTAAGGAACGAGGAGGTGTGCCGGCAGTTCAGCGAGGTGGGCGATGTGAAGGTCGGCGACATCATGAACGACGAGGTGATCGCCGTCAACGGCGATGATGGTGCGGAGAAGGCGCTGGAGACCATGGTACGGTTCGGGGTCAACCGCCTTCCGGTCATCGACGACGACGGCAGGCTCATCGGGATAGTGGCAAGGCAGGACATCATGTGGTCCCTTTGCCGCGCTCTCCAGGCCGGATGCCAAGGGCCTCCCATGATCGGGAGGTGAGGCGCTAATTATTTCAATGGCGGGGAGATTGTGTGGATGGGATGCCATCTGAGCGGGCTTGAGGTCCATGTGCTTGCCAGCGGCAGTGACGGAAACTGCACCATCGTTCGCTGCGACGATACCGCGATCATGCTAGACGCGGGGCTGTCCGGCCGGCGGATCACCACGCTGATGAGCCGAGTGGGCATCGGGCCGGAGGATCTCTGCGGCATTTTTCTCACTCATGAGCATTCCGATCATGTCAAGGGGGCGGGCATACTTTCCAGGCGGTACAAGGTGCCCATCTACGCCAACGAGAACACCCTGATCTGCTCCAACATCGGCACGGTGAACAGCAGCGTGATCTTCAGAACATTGCAGCCGTTCACCGTGGGCCCGCTGACGGTGCGGCCGCTGCCGATATCTCATAACGCCGCCGAGCCCAACGCCTTCCACGTCACGTGCGGGGGCCGCAGCATGCTTCTGGCCACCGACCTGGGGATGGTTAACAGCGAGGTGTTCGCAGCCCTTAGGGAAGTCGACCTGGCCATGATCGAATCTAACCACGACCTCAACATGCTGATCCATGGACCGTACCCCCCGATGCTCAAGAACGAGATACGCTCCGAGCGCGGGCATCTGAGCAACGTCGACTGCGCCAGGGCGCTATGGAGCACCTCCCGCGACGGGCGCAAGATCTTTTTGGCCCATCTCAGCAAGAACAATAACACGCCTGAGCTGGCGAGAAGAACGGTCGCGAGGACGCTGTGCTGCTGCGAGGACGTCGTGGACTGCATGATGGACCCCGACGACGTCCGTTCGATCCTTCTCTAGATCCCGGGAATCTGGATGACAGAGGCCTTCTTGCCGGCGACCAGCGCCTTGGCGATGGCCGGAGGGAGGCAGACCACGTCCTCCTTCTTGAGCCGGTAGTCCCTACCGGGGCCGGCGAACGGCGGAAGGTCCTCCATGACGCGCAGCACCGCCATGTCAGGAATTGCCTCCACGGCCGGTGCAACTGCGACCGGTGTTTCCGGCGACGATGCGGCCGGGGCCGGCGGGGCCTCCTCTGGAACGTCGTAGACGTCCTCGTCGTCCATGGCCTCTTCCAGATCCGCGGCATAATCCGGCGCGTATTCCGGAACGTCCTCGACCGCCGAGGCGGGTGCCGCCTCCGGCGCATGCGCGGGCGGCTCGGCGGCCGGAGGCACGGGCCGAGCTGCCGTTCCGTCCAGCTCAACCTCCAGCAGGGCGGCGTGACGCTCCCTCAGCAGCGAGGACACCCGCTCGAAGACGTCTGCCTCCTCGGAGGTGAGCCGGTTGGTGTCCACCCGGTTTCCCAGGGCAGCCCGCAGGGCCATGGCCAGGAGCTTTTCCATGCGGAACTCGAACACCTGGTCCGCCTTCTCCTGGAATTTGGTGAGCTGGTTGGCCGCGAGCTTGGCCCGGGCGGAGAACTGGTCCAGGGCGAACTCCCGCTCGGTATCCCGCCGAAGTTCGCTCAGCCTCTGCCTGATGACCACATAGAGGTCCTTGCGGACCTCGGTGATGTTCTTGGTCCTCTGCTCCTTCCGGTAGACCTCGGTGAGATGATCGTACTCGAAGGCCTCTACGGGAGGGGACATGTTTGAGGGAATTCAGAGCGGCATATTTGAGTATATCCCGGCCAACTTCCAGAAGCGGTAGGGAAGCAGGGCAAGATATTCATTCCATGGACGGGATGGAGGGGCGTGGACCTCTCGGCCGTTCTGCGGACCGTCCGGAACGGGACGGAGATCGACATCATGGTGACGCCGAACGCCAAGGACCAATCCATAGGCGCGGTGGACGAGTGGAGGCGGCGGCTGGTCGTCAAGGTGCGGGCGGTGCCCTCCGAGGGAAGGGCCAACCGGGCGGTGTGCGAGCTGTTCCAGGACGTTCTCGGGGAGAGGGTGGAGATCGCGCACGGCGCCACGGAGCGGCATAAGACGCTCCTCGTTCCACTGGAGGCGGAAGAGGTCAGGAAGAGGCTGGAGGGAGCGATTGCGCGACCCCGATGAGATGCTGGAGGAGCTCGAGGCCATCCTGGAGGAGCTTCGCGAGCTCGCCCGCGAGAGCGTGATACTGGTCGAGGGCAGGAGGGACCGGGACGCGCTCGGCCAGCTGGGCGTGCGCGGCGAGATCGTGCAGGTGCAGGACGCCGGGGGCATACTGGGGGTGGCCGAAGAGCTCGCGTCCCGAGGGCGAAGCGCCGTCATCCTGACCGACTGGGACCGCAAGGGCGGCCAGCTGGCCGAACTGTTGCGGAACGCGCTCCGCGCCTGCGACGTGCCCTATGACGATGGCGTACGCATGAAGATGGCCGTGCTCAGCAAGAAGGACATCAAGGACGTCGAGTCGCTGCCGGCGTTCGCATCCCTGCTGGAGGAGCGACGGCGGACGGCGCGGTGACGCTCCATCACTTTTTCAGTTAGAATAAATAGGCTCTTTGCACTGTACTGAACGAGGAACATGACGGACGAGAGAATGCTGAAGAGCCTAGGGATCGACAGCGTTGATGAGCTTTTCTCGGACATACCGGCCTCGGTCAGGACCGACGGCATCGAGATTCCGCCGGGAATGTCGGAGATGGAGGTCATGCGCTACGTCACCGACATGCTGTCCGCCAACGTGACCGCCTATGATCATCCGTGCTTCATGGGCGGCGGCGTGTACCGCCGCTTCATCCCCTCGGCGGTGAAGACGATCGTCTCACGCTCCGAGTTCGTCACCTCCTACACTCCATACCAGGCGGAGATCAGCCAAGGGATGCTGCAGACGCTCTTCGAGTATCAAAGCTACGTCGCCGAACTAACGGGCATGGAGGTCGTCAACTCGTCCAACTACGACGCGGCCACCGCCCTGGGGGAGGCGGCCGCCATGTGCCACCGGGTGAATGGACGGGGGAAGTTCCTCATACCTCAGCTGATCAACTGCGACAAGCGGAGCGTGCTGCGCAACTACGTTCGCGGGGCGGGCATGGAGATCGTCGAGTACGCGTACGATCCCGGGACAGGGGAGGCGGACCTGGACGATATGAAGCGAAAGGCCGACTCGGATGTCGGGGGAGTGTACGTCGAGGTCCCGAACTTCCTAGGCGTTCTGGACCGCCAGGCCGCGGAGGTGAAGGCGGTCATCGGCGATGCCCTTCTCGTGGTGGGCGTGGACCCCATATCCCTCGGGCTGCTCAAGGCGCCGGGCGACTACGGCGCGGACATCGTCATAGGCGAGGGGCAGTCGCTCGGCTCGCCCATGAACTTCGGCGGACCAATGCTGGGCCTGTTCGGCTGCCGGCAGGAGCTGGTCCGCAAGATGCCGGGCAGGGTGGTGGGCCTCACCAAGGACGCTGAGGGCAGGAGGGCCTTCTGCCTGACGCTGCAGACCAGGGAACAGCACGTACGGCGGTCCAAGGCAACGTCCAACATATGCACCAACGAGGCTCTCATGGCGGTGGCCGCCGCCGCGTACCTCGCCATCGTGGGCCACGACGGGCTTCGGGACGTTGCCCGGAGCAACATGGCCAATGCCAGGAAGCTGAGGGATGCCTTGGCGTCCATCAAAAGGGTGGAATGCCCGGTGCTGGACGCCCCGTTCTTCAACGAGCTGCCGGCCCGCCTGCCCATCAAGCCGGAGAAGCTGTCCAAGGTGCTGCTGCGCAACGGCATCATCGGCGGGATCCCGCTGGCGAAGCATGTCCCCGAGATGGGCGACTGCATGCTGTTCGCCGCCACCGAGATGACGACCGACCGGGACATAGAGAGGCTGGTCGCAGCGATGGAGGTGATGGAATGAGCTATCGTCAAGCTCGATACGACGTTCGGCTCATCCAGGAGATGAGGGGCAGGAGCGACTTTACCCTGCCGCCGGTGGAGAAGAGCGAGGTGCCCGAGGAGCTGAGGCGCACTTCGCTGGACATGCCCAACCTGGAGGAGAACGAGGTGGTGCGGCACTACACCAACCTGTCCCAGATGAACTTCGGGGTGGACAATGGCTTCTACCCCCTGGGCAGCTGCACCATGAAGTACAATCCAAAGTACGCTGACGTTCTGTCCTCTCTTCCAGCGGTCGCCGACGTGCACCCCTGCGAGGACGAGGAGGGGGTTCAGGGCAGCCTCCGCCTGATGTACGAGCTGGAACGGGCGCTGGCCGCGATCTCGGGCATGGACGCGGTGAGCCTGCAGCCGGCCGCCGGGGCCCACGGGGAGCTGACCGGCATGCTGATAGTGAAGGCGTACCACGACAGCATGGAGGAGGACCGCACCGAGGTCATCGTGCCGGACACCGCCCATGGCACCAATCCCGCCTCGGCGGCCATGGCCGGCTTCGACGTCATCGAGATACCGTCCGACGAGGAGGGGCGCGTCGACCTCAAGGCGCTGGAGGCGGCCGTCTCGCCACGAACGGCGGCGCTGATGCTGACGAACCCCAACACCCTGGGGATCTTCGAGCAGGACATCCTCAAGATAGCCGGGACGGTCCACGGCGCCGGTGGCCTACTATACTACGACGGCGCCAACCTCAACGCGGTGATGGGACGAACGAACCCGGGCATCATGGACTTCGATATCATGCACTTCAACCTCCACAAGACGTTCGCCACCCCCCACGGCGGTGGCGGCCCGGGCGCCGGGCCGGTGGGCGTCAAGGCGTTCCTGGAGCCGTTCCTGCCGTCGCCGCGCATCGTGCTGGAGGACGGCTTGTACCGCCTCGTTGACGGTCCGAAAAGCATTGGCAAGGTGCGATCGTTCCACGGCAGCTTCGCCGTGCTGGTGCGCGCCTACGCCTACATCCTCCGCTGCGGCTCGGACGGTCTCAGGGCCGCTTCGGACGGAGCGGTGCTCAATTCCAACTATCTACGGAAGCAGCTCGTCCCGACGTACGATATGCCGTTCGGGGAGCTGCGCAAGCACGAGTTCGTGGTGTCGGCCAAGAAGCTCAAGGACGAGAGGGGCATCACGGCCATGGATATATCCAAGCGGCTGCTGGACCACGGCACCATGGCCCCGACCGTGTACTTCCCCTCCCTGGTGGAGGAGGCGCTGATGATCGAGCCCACCGAGACGGAGACCAAGGAGACGCTGGACCGCTTCGCCGATATCATGCTCCGCATAGCGGAGGAGGACCCGGCGGTTTTGAAGGCGTCGCCGCACAACACCTCGGTCCGCCGGGTCGACGAGGTCCGCGCGGCCAAGGACCTGGTGTTGAGCCACCTTCAGCTTAAGCGCCGGCTTGCGAGGGACCTCGGGGGCATGAAGGTCAAGGACGACGGCAAGAGCTGCTCGTTCTGCGCCACCCTGATCGGGACGGATAAGCGATGAGCGTGGCCGCCAATGCACCGTTGACATCGACAGCCGCTGCCGTCGAAGTGACGGCCCGCGGCCGGTTCCTGGTGTTCGAGGGCATCGACGGCTCGGGGAAGAGCACGGTGGCCAGGTTGATGCACGAGCGCATGAACGCGGCCGGCAGACCGTCCGTGCTGACGGCCGAACCAACCGATAGCTGGGTCGGCGACATGGTGCGCCGAGGGAACAGAGAAGCGGCCAGCCCGTTCACCGAGACCTTGCTGTACGTTGCTGACAGAGCTGAGCACACCACTCGGATCGACAGATGGCTGAACGAGGGGAAGCACGTCGTCTGCGACCGGTACATGGGAAGCACCATTGCGTATCAATCCGTCACGCTCAGGCCGCACCTTGGCGACTCGGCGCGGGAATGGCTTCGGTCCGTCAATGCGCCCTTCACCCTGCGGCCGGACGTCACCTTCCTCTTGCTGCTCGATCCCGAGCTAGCAATGGAGCGCCTGGATTCCCGCCCCGGCCGAGAGAAGTTCGAGAAGCTGGACTTCCTGCGCGGCGTGGACGATGAGTACCGTCGGCTGGCCGAGACCGACGGCTACGTGGTCATCGACGCCTCCCGTCCGCTGGAAGAGGTAGCGGAGGCGGTCTGGAGCGTCATTGCCAGGATGTGAGTCCGGCATAAAGTTAAGAACCGCGCCACGAATGCGCCTTCATGCATCCCTCGGAGGGGATCCGCTCCGCCAAGAGCAGGCTCCTTGAAGGAAAGCGCATCGTACTGGGCATAACGGGCAGCATTGCCGCGGTGGAATGTTTCGAACTGGCCCGCGAGCTGATCCGCCACGGCGCCGAAGTGCGGGCCGTCATGTCGCCTGAAGCGCTGAAGCTCGTCACCCCTGATGCCATGCATTTCGCCACTGGCCATGAGGTCATCACCTCGCTTGATGGCCGAACGCAGCACGTGGACCTGCTGGGCGGCTACGACGACCATGCGGACCTGCTTCTCATCTCGCCGTGCACGGCGAACACGCTGTCCAAGATGGCGCTGGGGATAGACGACACGGCGGTGACGACCATGGCCACGGTGGCCATAGGCGGCGGCATCCCGGTGCTGGTGGCGCCGGCCATGCACGCCTCCATGTTGAACCATCCTGCGGTGAGGAAGAACATGGACTACCTGCGGGAAATGGGCGTGGGGTTCATCGGCCCTCGGATGGAGGAGAAGAAGGCCAAGGTCGCTTCGGTGGAGGAGATCGTCGCCTCGACCATACGGCGGCTGGGGCCCATGGATCTAGAGGGGAGAAAAATACTCATCATCGGCGGCGCGTCCGAGGAGCCGATCGACGACGTCCGGGTCATCACCAACCGCTCCACCGGAGAGACGGCCATAGATCTGGCGGTAGCGGCCTGGCTGCGCGGCGCCGACGTGGAGCTGTTGAGCGGACGCATGTCCTGCCCGGTGCCGTCGTTCATCAGGAAGCGTGAGTTCAGGCGCGTGGCCGACCTGCTGAGCATGGCGGGTGATGAGCGAGACATCGTGATCGTTCCTGCCGCCCTGTCCGACTATGCGCCCGTACCGTCCGAGGGGAAGATATCTTCCGGCCTGGACGCTCTGGAGGTCAAGCTGTCTCCCGTACCGAAGGTGCTTCCCGCCCTGCGCCCCATCACCAGGTTCCTGGTGGGGTTCAAGGCGGAGGTCGGCCTGTCCGAGGACGAGTTGCTGCTACGCGCCCGCCGGCGCCTGGAGGAGCACAGCCTGGACCTCATCGTGGCCAATGACCTCGACAGCGTATCGAAAGGGATGACGACGGCGTTCATCCTCCGGCCCGATGGCTCGCTCGAGAGATATGGAGGCAGCAAGTCAGGACTAGCAGACCGCATACTGGACGAGGTGCGTTAACAGAATGAGGGCCACCGGTTTCTGTCCAGGACACATAACCGGGTTCTTCTACCCCTGCCCGCACGACGATGTGCTGTCGTCCGGTTCAAGGGGGGCGGGGATGTGCGTGCACCTCGGCGCCAGGAGCGAGGTCGCCCTGAACGATACGGGAAAGGTGCGCGCGTCCATAAGCGGGGCCGAAGGCACAGCCCTGGTGACCAGGGCAGCGGTGGCGGACCTGCTGCCCCCGGGCGTCGGTGCCACCGTCGATACCGTTCTCGAACTGCCGATGGGCAGCGGCTTCGGCATGAGCGCGGCCGGAGCGCTCTCAGCCACCGTGGCTCTGGCCGATCTGCTTGGCCTGCCGCGCCAGAGCGCCTTCGAGGCGGCGCATCGCGCCGAGATCGCCAACCACAGCGGGCTCGGAGACGTCGCCGGCATTATGGCCGGCGGCATCGAGATCAGGAAACGAGAGGGGCTTCCGCCAGTGGGCGAGGTGGTCCGTCTGGCTGACGATCTGGACATAGTGGCCTGCGTCGTCGGCCCTCGCATGTCCACCGCGGCGGTGCTCCGCTCCGAGGAGGACCTCCTGCCCCGCACGGGGAAGGAATGCCACCGGCGGCTGCTGGACGATCCAACCGTTGATAGGTTCCTCCGCCTGTGCCGCGGGTTCGCGGAGAAGAGCGGCATCATCACCGAGCCGGTGAGAAGAGCGCTGGACGAACTCGACGGCCTGGGTCCGTGCTCCATGGTCATGCTCGGCAACACGGTCTTCGCCGCCGGGAACCTCGATGAGCAGGAAGCGGTGCTGAAGAAGTTCGGACCGACCTACCGCCTGCACCTCGATCTGGAAGGCCCGAGGGTCATTCGTAGAGAGTGAACAGCTTGTCGTCCTGGCCCACGTCGAACAGTCCGATGCGGGCGCCGCAGTCCAGCCAGCCGTGCGCGTAGTTCACGGCGGCGAATGCGTTGACGAGATCCCCGATCTCGCGGAAGTGCTTGGCGTCCTCATAGTAGGAGGTGGCCATGTTCAGGAAGTCCTCGGCCAGTCGGCGGTTGAACGAGCGCTCGGGAGCGGCGATGACCAGCTTCTCCAGCGCCCTGCGGGTGGTGTCGAGGTACTTGAGCACCTTCTCCTCGCTTATCCGGTTCATAGCTCCTCTTCCTCGATCTCTGCGTCCTCTTCTTCCGCCTCCGGTCCTTCCCATGGCTCGTCTGAGACGATCTGCACCGACTCGCCCCCGTGGCGGCTCTCCCTGGGACGCACCTCAACGAACAATGGCATCTGGACGTTGCCTCCGACCACCAGGGCGACGCCGATCGGCAGCCTTTGGATCTCATCGGCCATGCCGCTCGTCAGGCCCTCGACCGAGGCGGTGATGGCCTTGAGGTCGTTAGGATTGGTCACCTTCAGGATCATCTGGGTGTTGCACTGGGACAGCACGCTCTTGTCGATCTTGGCCGCCCGCTGGCTTATGATGGTCAGGCCGAGGCCGAACTTCCTCCCCTCGGCGGCGATGGTGCGGAATATCTTGGACGAGGCGACGGTGCCCACCTGCGGGCAGTAGTTGTGCGCCTCCTCCACGACAAGCATCATGGGCGGTATGCGGTTCAGCTTGCGCAGCTCGAACAGCGCCGTGCCTATGCGCTCGACGACCAGCTCGGCGATGTCGGGCGGCGTCCCCTTGAGGTTGATTATGGACATCTTTCCCCTGACGACCAGCTCGTCCATCATGGTGCCCGACTCGGCGAAGATCTTGATCTCGTCCAGGTACTCGAGCTCGTTGATGAGGGCGGCGTTGCTGCCCTCCTCCTCGGCCTCCAGCACCCTGATGATGTCCCGGAGCGAGTAGTCCCTCTTGACGCTCTTGATCATGTCCACCGCCTTGCGCAGCGGCGTTAGGTACACCTTCCCGTTCTTGATGCTCGTGAGAGCGAGCAGATCGCGCGGCTCGATGTTGGACAGGGTGAACTTGAGCGGGCTGGCGAGAGGGTTCGCCGACGTGTCGGTGGCGAACTCGATTATCTTGTCCGCGTAGCCGCGCGGCTCGACCCCGAAGTCCCGGCCCCCCTGCGGCTCGCGGCCGCTCTCGCGCATGGAGCCATACTCGCCATGGGGATCGATGACCATGATGGTGACATCATGCTTCATCAGCTCCTCGATCAGGTCGCCGCACATGAACGACTTGCCGCCGCCCGTTTTAGCGAGGATACTGACGTGCTTCTGCACCATGGAGTTGATGTCCACCTCGACGCGGATGTCATGCCCGGCCAGCAGGCCGATGTATGCCCCGGCGGGGGTGTGCTCCTCTAGTCCAATGACCTCCTTGATGAGCTCATCGGTCGCCTTGAAGACCGGTTGTCCCGCCCGAAAAGGGGTGCGGGGAGCCTGGAGCAGACCGCGGTCGTCGCGGTAGCCCACCACGCTGACCGACGCTGTCACCTTCTCCTCGATGCTTAGCTCCTCTCCGTTCAGGATCCTCTTGGCCCGCTCGATGGACAGGTCGGTCCGGCGCTCCATGTCCATGATCTGACCCAGCACCCACCCGGAGCTGTCGTGCTCCACCTGGATGTAGTCCATCTTCTCCAGGGGGCCAGTGACCCATACATTGAATGAATTGGTGCCAACGTTCCCGTAGATTATCCCCATGGGCGTGGGGGCCGGAAGGGAGAGCAGCTCTGCCGCCGCCTGCGGAGCTTGCCCTTCCACGGCGGCGGGCATCTCCAGCTTGGGCTCCTCCGGGGCGGGAACGTCCGCCTCGATATCCATATTATGCATCCCGCGCGGATATTAGAGGGTGCGGATATATACTTTTCAACCATGGCCTTCAGCCCGCGGAAGCATGCGTGGCCGCCATGCGCCCATGACGACGCGGCTAGATAGCCTTAAAAAACGTTCCGCCAATGACCCCATTATGTTAGTCATCGGAGGAACCTCTTCCAGGAATCTCGCGCAGGATCTGGCCCAGGAGCTGGGGACTAAGTTCATACAGGCCAATGTGGTCCGCTTCCCCGACGGGGAATGCTACGTGCGCATCGAGGAGGAGGAGCTCGATGACGAGGTGATCATCGTCCAGAACACCCATCCCGACACCAGCCTGGTGGAGATGCTGCTACTGCAGGACGCCGCTGCCGGCATGGGGGCCAGAAAGATCACCACGGTGGTGCCGTACTTCGGCTACGCCCGGCAGGACGAGCGGTTCAAGACCGGCGAGGCGCTCAGCGCCAAGGTGATGATCAGGGCGCTGGAGCTCAATTCCAAGCATCTGGTCACCATCGACGTCCACAAGCCCATCATCCTGGACTGGTTCAGGGGGCAGACCAACGACGTTCACGCGGCGCCGTGCGTGGGGAGGTTCTTCGACGGCCACGGCATCGACCTGGTCCTGGCTCCGGACGAGGGGGCGATGCAGCGCGCCAGCGAGGTGGCCAGGGTCATCGGGGCGGACGTCGACCATCTCGAGAAGACGAGGCTGTCCGGCGAGGTCGTCAGGATGGCGCCCAAGAACGTGGACGCCAAGGACAAGCACGCCCTCATCGTCGATGACATCATCTCCACCGGCGGGACCATCGAGGCGGCGGCCAACCAGCTCAAGATCCTCGGGGCCAAGAGCGTCATCGCGGTGTGCACGCACGGACTGTTCACCAAGAACGCCCTGGACCGGCTGAGGAAGTGCTGCAACGCTGTATACTCGACCAACACCATCGAGAACGAGGTGTCGGTGATATCGGTGGCGCCGCAGATCGCTCGCGTTCTGCGTGGCCAGATATGAATAGCTGAGAAGTGATAACGGCACGTCCTCATCGGTGGTTATGATGAAGAAGGAAGAGAACTTCAGCGAGTGGTACAACGACCTGGTCGAGCAGGCCGGCCTCACCGACAAACGCTACCCCGTCAAGGGCATGAACGTCTGGCCCGCATACGGCTGGAAGGTCATGCGTCACATCGACACCTTCATACGGCAGGAGCTGGACGCCACCAACCACGACGAGGTGTGCTTCCCCCTGCTGATCCCGGAGACGGAGTTCAAGAAGGAGAAGGACCACATCAAGGGCTTCGACGCCGAGGTGTACTGGGTGACGCACGCCGGACTGAACGAGCTGGACGTGCGCTTGCTGCTGCGGCCGACGTCAGAGACGGCGATGTACCCCATGTTCTCCATATGGGTCCGCTCCCACGGGGACCTGCCTCTGAAGATCTATCAGCTGGTCAACACCTTTAGGTACGAGACGAAGCAGACCAGGGCGTTCATACGCGTCAGGGAGATCCACTTCTTCGAGTCGCACACCTGCCACGAGGACGAGGCCGACGCGCAGCGCCAGGTGGAGGAGGACTTCGTCATCCTCGAGGCGCTGATGAAGCGTCTGGCGCTGCCGTACCTTCTGCTGCGCCGCACCGAATGGGACAAGTTCCCCGGCGCCCACTACACCGTCGGGATCGATACGTACATGCCGTCGGGGCGCAGCCTGCAGCTCGGCTCCATCCACCACTACCGGGAGAACTTCTCGCGGCCGTTCGACATCAAGTACGAGGACGTCGACGGGACGCAGAAGTACGTGCACCAGACCACCTTCGGGATGAGCGAGAGGCTGCTGGGCGCGGTCGTCGGGGTGCACGGGGACGACAAGGGCCTCGTGCTTCCGCCGGACATTGCGCCGGTGCAGGTCGTGATCATTCCTATCATCGCCAAGGGCAACCTGGAGGAGATCACCCAGAACACTCGCGATCTGGCGAACGAACTAAAGGCCGCCGGCATACGGGTGCAGGTGGACGAGGGCGACGAGAGGCCTGGAGCGAAGTACTACAAGTGGGAGCTGAAGGGGGTCCCGCTGCGCCTGGAGCTGGGAGGCCGGGACATCGCCAACGGCGTCGTATCATACGCTCGCCGGGACACCGGAGAGAAGGGGACGGTGCTACGGAAGAGCGTGGGCGAGGACGTGGAGGCGCTGCTGCTGAAGATCTCCCAGGACATGCGAGCCAGGGCGCAGCAGCGCATGGACTCGTCGATCACCACCATCGACTCGCTGGACGACCTGCCGGAGAAGTGGCTGAGGTTCGGCTGGTGCGGAACGGAGGAGTGCGGCAAGAAGATCGAGGAGACGGCTGACATAAAGATCCTCGGCTCACCGTACGTCAAAGAGGAGTTCCACGGCAAGTGCCTCGGCTGCGGCAAGGAGACCGACACCGTGGTCTACGCCGCCCGGGCGATGTAAACCCCTTCCTTATTCTTCTTCCAGAAAGAAGTCCATCTGGGCGAGGACGTTTCGCGCGTTCGCGAGGCCGTCTTGTCGGACCCCGTCGAGGTAGACGGCGCCGATGAGCGATTCCACTGCCTCGCCCAGTATGGCGCTTTTTCCAAGATCGAGGCGTTCGCCCTCGCTCATCGTCAGATACGCGCCTAGATGGAAGCGCCTTCCCAGAAGGGTAAGGCGGTCACGGCATACCAGGCTCTTCCGCATTTCAGTCAGCTCGCCCGTCAGTTCGATGCGATGTTTCAATAGAATATGCTCAGTGGCGAGTAGATCTATGACCGAATCACCCAGGTTGGCCAATAACTCGATGTCATGGCGGCGCGCTTCCCTCACGAACGCATTGGCGGGCTCGTTCTCAAAACCCTTGCGGACGGTGGCGTCGTAAAGAAGCTGCTTGTCATCGAAGCGGTAACGGATGCGGGCCTCCAGCCCGCTCACCCTAGTAAGGATATCAGCATCGACCATTTCAAAAGGGGAATAGAACACGAGGTAAAGGGTTCGTCTCAGTCCCTGAGGCGCGTCAGCGCCAGGCCCAGGACGCCGAAGAGGACCATCACGACCGTCAGGCCATAGATGGGTATGTACTGGGAATCGAAGAAGTTCCAGCTCCCGTAGGCCACGCCCCAGCCGATGTACAGGGCGA
>DAGU01000023.1:91622-92805 GCA_002498285.1 Methanomassiliicoccus sp. UBA386
TCCATCGCACGAAACCTTTTCATCCGTTCCCGGCATGTGAGCCTCATGCTTGGCGAGGGAGACCCCGTCTACCTGCTGGATGACCGGGGAAAGCGATACTGGCTCCGTGTCCAGAGCGATATGGTGAAGGTGCAAGGGCTCGGAGTGGTGGACGCCGGCCGCCTCATCGGGCTGGAGGATGGCTCTTCCGTGAAGATCGCCGGGCGCGAGTTCTTCGTCTTCAGGGGAGGCCTGATCGAGCAGATGGACTCGCTGGACCGAGGTCCGCAGATCATCACCGCCAAGGACGCAGCCACCATGATATTCCACCTGGACCTCAAGGCCGGGGACGTCGTTCTGGAGGCCGGCGTGGGGTCCGGCGCCTTGACCATCGCCCTTCTGCACGCCGTCACTCCCACCGGACGCGTCATCACCGTCGAGCTCAGGGAGGAGTTCGCCCAGAAGGCCCGCCGGAACGTTGAGCGCTCCGGACTGGCGCCATTATGGGACCTTCGCTTCGGCGACATCAAGGAGGTCGACGTCGAGGCGCGCGTGGACGCCGTGGCGCTGGACATGCCCGATCCGTGGCTCGCCCTCGATAACGTGGGCCGCTTCCTCCGCCCGGGCGGCCGCTTCGCCGGATACGTTCCGAACGCCAACCAGGTCGCCGACCTGGTGAACGGCCTTCGGGAGCGCGGCTACCAAGAGGTGGTGGCGTTCGAGAACATCCAGCGCGCCATCGAGGTGCATCCCGGAGGCGTGCGTCCGTCCTACGATAACCTGGGCCACACCGGCTATCTCGTGTTCGGGCGGAAGACCGCCGACGAAAAGACCGAGAGGGCATAGGGCGTCCACCCGGCCGTCCAGACGCTTGTTCTCCGGGCACGGAGCAACGCGGAATCTGGACGCGGATAAACAATTAAGTAGCGGAGCCCGATTCGGAGATGGTCACCATGGTCAAGGCAGATATCCGTATCGAGCTCAAGCACGGCGTTGCCGACCCCGAGGGGGAGAACACCCGGAAGGCCCTGGAGCTGCTGGGATTCAAGGACATCAAGAGCGTCAAGACGGTCAAGCTCTTCGAGGTAGAGATGGATACGGACCCCGAGGAGGCCAAGGAGGCCGCCGAGGAAATGTGCCGCCGGTTGCTGGCCAACCCGGTCATCCAGACCTTCCGCGTCGACCTGAAGTGATGAGCATGACC
>DAGU01000023.1:92980-95586 GCA_002498285.1 Methanomassiliicoccus sp. UBA386
AAAATGTCGGCGTCCATGGGCCTGAACCTGAGCCTCAGCGAGATGTGCGAGGTCAGGAAGTACTTCCAGGCCAAGGGCCGGCTGCCGACCGACGTGGAGATCCAGTCCATCGCGCAAGCGTGGTCGGAGCACTGTTGCTACAAATCATCCAAGGTGTTCCTGCGGGAGCATATTTTCTCGATCCATCACCCCGACGTCCTGGCCAAGGGCGACGCGGGGGTCATGGCCTTCGACGACGAACACGCCTACGCCCTGCGTCTGGAGAGCCACAACCATCCATCAGCCATCGAGCCGTACGGCGGCGCCGCCACCGGCATCGGCGGCATCGTCCGCGACGTGTTGGCCATGGGCGCGCAACCCATCGCCCTGGTGGACCCGCTGTTCTTCGGGCCTCCAGACCTTAAGGAGGCCCCGCCCGGAGTGAAGCTGCCCAAATACCTCGTCAGCGGGGTGGTGTCGGGCATCCGCGACTATGGCAACCGCATCGGCATTCCGACCGTGGCGGGCGGCGTCTTCTTCGATCCGTCCTACACTGGCAACTGCCTCGTCAACGTCGGCTGCATTGGCTTCATGCGCCGTGACAAGCTGCTGAAGAACGCCGTTCGGGGCGTGGGCGACGTCCTCATCCTAGTGGGCGGCCGCACCGGCCGGGATGGCATACACGGCGTGACGTTCGCGTCGGCCGAGCTGAAGGAGTCGTCCCAGGACGAGTCCCGCGGCTCGGTGCAGCTCGGAGATCCGATCACCAAGGAGCCGCTCATCCATGCCTGCCTGGAAGTGAACGAAAGAGGCCTGGTGTCGGGCATCAAGGACCTGGGCGGCGGAGGCCTCTCCTGCGTGGTGGGAGAGATCGCCCTGGCGGGGGAGTGCGGCGCCGACGTGGAGCTGGAACGCGTGCCCCTTAAGGAGGCGGGCCTGGCGCCCTGGGAGATCTGGGTGTCGGAGTCGCAGGAGCGCATGATGCTCGCCACGCCCGAGGAGAACGTAGACGCCGTGCTGGAAGTGTTCGCCCTGTGGGACATACCGGCAACGGTCATCGGGCGAGTGGTGAAGGAGCAGAGGGTGCGCATCACCTACCACGGCGAGACCATCTACGAACTGGACCTCGACTTCCTGACCAAGGGCCCCGAGTACTGCCGTCCGTTCGCGCCCCCGTCCTCGGCTTCGAGGGAAGAGTTCCTCGCCCCCAACCTGCCTGACGACCTCAATGCGGTCATACTGTCCACCCTGGCCGACCCCAACATCGCATCCAAGGACTGGATGATCATGCAGTACGACCACGAGGTCCGCGCGTCCACGGTCGTCAAGCCCCTGCAGGGCAAGGTCGGCTTCCGCGGACCGGGCGATGGCGTGGTCATCAAGCCGCTCATGGGCTCCAACCGCGGGCTGGCGATCGCCGTGGGCGTCAATCCCTGGTTCACGTCGCAGGACCCGTACAATGGCAGCAGGAGCGCCGTCGACGAGGTGTGCCGCAACATCGCGGCCGTGGGCGGCCGGCCGCATGCGCTGACCGACTGCATGAACTTCGGCAACCCCGAGAAGCCCGAGCGGCTGTACGAGTTCAGCGAGGCCGTTCGAGGGATAGGCGAGATGGCCAAGGCGATGAACCTGGCGGTGCCGTCCGGCAACGTATCGTTCTATAACGAAACGGGACAGGGACCGGCGCTGCCGACCCCGACCTGCCTGGGCGTGGGCATCGTGGAGGATATCCGCAAGTGCGTCACCACTGACCTGAAGCGCGCCCAGAACCTCATGTACATCATCGGGGATACCAAGGACGAGATGGGCGCCTCCATACTGTACCGCCGCTACGGCGGCAAGGGAGGAAAGGTGCCCGAGGTCGACGAGGCCGCGCTGTCGCGGAACGTCGATACCGTGCTGGCAGCCGGCCAGGCCGGCCTGCTGAAGAGCTGCCACGATTGCGCCGACGGCGGGCTCGCGATCACGCTTGCGGAGATGTGCCTGGGCGGGGACCTCGGCCTCCATCTCGACCTGTCAGGAATGGGAGACCTGAGCTTTGAGACCAAGCTGTTCTCCGAGTCCAACTCCCGCTTCGTGGTCGAGGTGGACGTCGCCCGGCGTTCAGAGTTCGAGAAGCTCGCCCCCGAGGCCATCTACCTGGGAACGGTCGAGCAGGACAAGAAGATGGTGCTCCGCGACGGCCGCAGGAAGGTCGACCTGAAGGTCCCGGCCATGCGACGGGCGTGGACCGACACGCTGTGGAGGCTGATGTGATGAACGTCGATGAGATCAGGGTGTGCGTGCTCCGCATCGAGGGCACCAACTGCGAGGCGGAGGCCTACAACGCATTCAAGATGCTCGGCGCCAGCCCGGAAAAGGTGCACCTGAAGCAGCTGATCGGGGACTGCTCGCCGTCTATGAAGCGGGACCTCGACGATTACCAGATACTCATGTTCCCGGGCGGGTTCTCCGCCGGGGACTACATCAGGGCGGGCGCCATCTTCGCCGCCCGCATCAGGAGCGGCCTCGGCCCCGAGGTGGAGAACTTCGTGTCATCCGGCCGGCCGGTGCTGGGGGTATGCAACGGCTTCCAGATACTGGTCGAGCTCGGCCTCCTTCCGTCGTTCGACGAGATCATGAGCGAG
>DAGU01000023.1:95622-97813 GCA_002498285.1 Methanomassiliicoccus sp. UBA386
GTGTTCACCTCGCTGCTGCCGAGGGGCGAGATCGTTCTGTTCCCCTGCGCCCATGCCGAGGGGAACCTGAGATTCCCGGCCGATCGGGAGAACGAGATATTGCAGCGGCTGGAGGAGAACGATCAGATCGTGTTCCGGTACGTGGACCCCGATGGCACTTACGCCGGTTATCCATGGAGCCCCAGCGGCACTCTGGCCAACATCGCCGGGATATGCAATCCAGACGGGAACGTCCTAGGCCTCATGCCCCATCCCGAGAGGGTGATGTTCAGGTATCAGCATCCCGACTGGACAAGGGAGCAGGACCCGAACGCGCCGGGCGACGGCAGGGTGATCTTCGCCTCCGCCCTGGAGCACGTGTCCAAGCGCTACTGATCACTCGTCGGTGGTGATGCGGACCTCGACCGTGTCACCATCGTTCAGGCCCAGGGTCCGGCGCAGGCTGTACTTGCACAGCACCTCCATCACCTCGGAGTAATGGGAGCGGGATGGCATGATGACCGCGCAGTCCACGTTATGCATGGTGGCGGGGTACGCCCTCACCTCGCCGAACGTGCGGCCGTTGCGGTGGAACCCGCTTATGACTATGCCCTCTGTGCGGCGCAGCATGTCCATCTTGGACTGATCGGAGGGCACGATCTTCAGGTTGAGGGTGCCTTCGAATGGCGTGAAACCAAGCTTCTCCCTGAACTGGCCCTGGTACTCGGGCTGGTTGACGTAGTACTGCCCCTCCCCCATGCCGGCGGCCACCACTCCCTTGATGACCAGGTGGTCCTTCATCTCGAATATCCTCTGATACTCGGAATACTCGGCGCGGAGAGCGTCCAGTCCCTTCCTGGTGATCTTGATGCGCTGCTTCCTGGCACCCAGGTCCCTCTGGATGTACCCCTCCTCCAGAAGCTCCAGTATCCTCTTTGACGCGGACTGCTGGCTAATGTCAAGCTTCTCGCCCAGCTCCCGAGAGGAGATGGCTATGTAGTCGTTGATGCCTCCAAGCAGGGCGATCTGCTTGAGAGCGGTTGAGAACTTCTCGTTGATGTCCATCCCTCCATGGTTTTCTTGTAGCTACCAGATATAGCACTCTTCCATCCCTGAATGCCTATTTAATGTTTTCACGAGGATGTTACGCCGGCATTCTTCGATGGGACGGAGAAAGGCTTGATGTAGGATACGGGGATACTTGCTAGATCATAATGGACCGGCACGTGATCGAGGCGCTTGGATGCGCAAGGGTCGTAATCGAGGACGGGAAGATCGTCGAGATCGGGGAGCCGCAGGCGAGGTTCTGCCCACTGTTCCTGAAGACCAGGGGGATAACCGAACTGAACGAGGAGAGCATCCGCAAGAACATCGAGTTTCGCATCCAGGACTTCGGCATGTGCACTCCCGCCCGGAAGATGCGCATGCGCGATTTCCTATCGTACGGCATATCGGAGCTGATCGGCATGGCGTTGAGCGAGGGGATGATCGACGCTGCCGTGATGGTATGCGAGGGCGCCGGCACCGTGGTGGTCTCGGAGCCGGAGCTGGCGCAGGGCATCGGGGGCCGCGTGTCCGGCATAATCGAAACGTCGCCCATCGAGGAGATCATCAAGGCCGTGGGGCGTGACCGCGTGCTAGACCCCGAGAAAGCGGTCATCGATCAGGTGAAGGGGGCGGAACTGGCCTTCTCCCTCGGGTACAGGCGGGTGGCGATCACGGTCGCCCGGGCGGAGGATGCCTTGGAGATCCGGCGGCGGTTCGGGCAGAAGGTGGCGATCTTCGCGGTGCACACCAGCGGCCTGTTGGCCAAGGACGCCGAGGCGCTGTTCGACGCATGCGATGTCATCACCGCCTGCGCCTCGAGGTCCGTGCGTGAGGCCGCCAGGAGGAGAGCGCTGTACCAGGTCGGGAACAAGGTGCCCGTCTACGCCGCCTCGCTGTGGGGGGAGGCCCTCCTCAAGGCAAGGGTAAAGATGCTTGGACGGCCGAACGTCACCTCGCCCGAGGAGCCGCCCCATCCTCTGTTCTAGAAATCGAAGCCCAGGTGACTTCCGCCGCGGAGCAGGATGACCTTGATCCTCCTCTCCCGCAGGCGGCCTATGAGGACGCGGTCGTTGGTGACGACGTAGGCATCACGCTTCTCGGCCAGCTCTATCACCGACTGATCGCCGGTGGCCTCGGTGTCGACCACCTTATAATGGAACGCCAG
>DAGU01000023.1:97977-98428 GCA_002498285.1 Methanomassiliicoccus sp. UBA386
AGGATCTCGCAATTGCCCAGCAGGGAGCGCAGCTGGGCATCGAGATTTATGGAGCGTTCAAAAGGAAGGAGGAGGGCATTGGTGTCGAGCACGACGACCGGCATGCCCACCTACTCGATGATGCCGTAACCGATGAGACGCCACTTGCCCGATATGCGGCGGGATATGGCGACCCTCTGTCCAGCGTCGGCGCAGATGGGAATCTTGAGCGCCACTTCTGACTCGTCGCCGCGGGCCGAGGTCACGATGCCCACCGTGGTGGCGGTGCCGATGCTGAGCATCAGGGGCTCATTGGTCTTGATGTTCTCCACCACCAGGTCCTCGGCGGCCCCGACCACCCTTTCCAGCAGGTGAGTGATCATGGTGAACTTGTGGAGCACCGGAGGCAGCGTTCCTGGCTTGCCGAGCACGCGCCCCGTCACGCCGTCCGACTTGGTCAGCGAGGGGTCCA
>DAGU01000079.1:0-1209 GCA_002498285.1 Methanomassiliicoccus sp. UBA386
GTCCTCGCTGGCGCCTATCTCCACCTCCTCCGGTCCGATGAAGCGGACCGACCCCTTGCCGCTGGCCTCGATGGTCAGGTTGACCAGCACCTTCAGCTGCGCGGTGATGTCCAGGGCGGCGGGGTCGCGTCCCACCGGCACGGTGATGGTCCCGTTGTATACGTACTTGGAGGGGGAGGGCTCTCCGCTCAGTTGGTCAATTATAATGATATTATAGGAGCCGGGCGCCAGGTCCGCCGTGAACGAGCCGCCCGCGATGGTGGCCTCGCCGTTGGTGGCACCGCCGCCGGTGCCCTTGAACTCTATGGTGTAGCCGTCCAGCGAGCCGCCGTCGGAGCCGACGACGGTCCCGGCGACGGTGCGGTTGTGCGCCACCAGGGCGATGTTCTGGTCCTGGCCGGTGAATTCCTTATAGGTGCGCTCCGCCGAAGCGTAGCCGCCCATGGAGGCGGTCAGCCGGTAGTCGGCTCCCTTGGGCAGGGTGATATCGAACTTGCCCGAGGCGTCGGTCACGAACGATGCCTTCTTGTTCTGGTTCGCCGGGTCGGTGATCGTCACCAGCGCCCGGGCGATGGTCTCGCCGGAATCGACAGCATTGTTGCGGTTGGCGTCGCGGTACACGATGCCCTTCAGCGATGCGCCGTCCGCCAGCTGCAGGTCGACGGTCTTGCTGCCTTCTACGCTGACGGCGCTCCAGTACGCTTTTCCAGAGGAGGCGGCGTACGCGAAGTGGTCGCCGGGCAGCAGGAACAGCTTGTACTCGCCAGCGGCGTTGGTGGTCGTCCGGATAGACGCTCCGTCGGCTGCGGTGAAGATGACGGTGGCGCCGCTGACCGCCTTGTCGGTCTTGACCGTTCCGGACACCACTGCGGCCTGTGTCAAGGTCAGGTTGAGGCTCATGATGTCCTGGTCGGCCTCGAAGGCCTGCATAGCGACGTAGTCGGTCCCGCCCTGCGCGGTGAGCACGTAGGCGGTGTAATTGCCGCTGGGCAGCGTGGCGTTATACACGCCGTTCTCGCCAGTGGTCGCCCAGACCTCCCTCTGCTCGGAGAGGAAGCCGACCGAGACGCCTTTCTGGCCCTCGCCGCCGATGTCTACCGAACCGGAGACATGGGTGGCGTCGGACAGTGTCAGGGCGACGTCGTTGATGTTCTGGCCGTACGCGAGGGTGAACTCCTGCGTCCCTATGCTGAGGTTGCCGTCGGACGG
>DAGU01000079.1:1451-4911 GCA_002498285.1 Methanomassiliicoccus sp. UBA386
TTGAGGTTGCCGGAGATGGACGAGGGCTGAGCGGCGATGTTCCTGGTGGCGGTGCCATAAGGCATCATGGAGACGCTGGTGTTGCCGAAGGCATGGCCGTCCAGGATGCCGTAGATGTAGTTGTTGTCGCCGGCCAGGCCCACGATCTTGTACTCGCCGGTGGCGTTGGTGACGACCTCCTGGCGGAAGCCTGTGGTGGGGTTCTCCAGCACCACGGTGGCACCCTCCATGAGCTCGTCGCCGGCGTTAAAGCGGTTGTTGCCGTCGTTGTCCCAGAAGACGCGGCCGCTGATGATGGAGCCAGGCAGGGTGACGTTGCCGTCGAAGGTGTACGCCTCGCGGCGCATGGCCTGGTTATAGGTGATGTTGTAGTTCTTGGTGGAGCCTTCCATCTCAGTGGCGATCTGGGTCCGCTTGTCCAGCGTTCCGGCCGAGTAAACGACGCTGATGTTGCCGAACGGAAGGATGAGTTCGTAGTACCCGTTCTCGTCCGTCTTGACGGTGTGGTGCGGGATGCCCAGCTCATCGACGGCCGTGACGTAGATGCCCGAGTAGGGGGTGCCGTCGTTGGACGTCGCCCTGCCCTGGAGGACCGCTCCGTCATAGTACTGGAGGAACACCGTGCCGCTGGTGAGGGTGGACGCGCTCAGGTCCACCGTCCCGTTGTCCAGGCCGGCCTTGATGTCCTTCTGCCGCTGCAGCGCCTCCTCGTAGGAGATGGCGCGCCACGAGTCACCGTGGAAGGCGACCTCGGTGCTGTTGTACGGCGAGTAGTAGGCGGTGCGGTACACCTGCCTGAAGTGAGTGAGGTTCCAGGCCGGCATGGGATCCATGCCGGACAGGCTTCCCGAGATGCCAGGAATGCCCTGGCTGCTCTTTCCCACGTCCGACGGGCCGTAGCCCATCATGGCGCGGTACAGCATGGTGTCGTAGAACGCGTCCTTGTACACGATGGTGTAGTAGATCACGCGGTCGCCGGCTACCAGGTCCTGCACCGACTTGAGCTGCCCGTTGGACGTCACCGCCTTGATCTCGTAGTAGTCCGAGGGGGCGTTGGTGTACGGGTCGATCACTCTGTCCGACAGAGTGGCCGGGGCGTAGAAGATGCTGTTGTAGGTGGCGCTGAACGGGAAGAGACGGCCGTCCACGGCGAAGTAGCCGATGTCGTTCCCGCTGATGTCGCGCATCTGCGAGTAGATGTCGACCAGTCCGTCCATGCCCGCTTTCTGCAGTTCCACGCGGGCCGCGGCGTACTTGGCGTTCTGGGCGCTCAGCTCGTTGTCGTAGCGTCCGTACACATCGGGGTTGCTCTTGACCTCGTCGATGTAGGCGGACGGATTGTTCATGATGTCCTTGAGCCTGGTCGCATTGACGCCGTTCTCGTTCAGAAGGGCCGCTATCTCGTCGGAGACGCCGGTCTTCTCGAGGATGCGCACGATGAACAGCGAGATCGCGTCCTCCTCGCTGCCGGCGGTGATGAAGCTGCCGGCGAACTGGTATCCGTTCTGGAAGTTATCGCTGACCGCCGGGTGCTTCCCCGCCTGGATGGCCTCGAAACCATAGTCCCACCAGGACAGGAAGGCCGGGCGATCGGACACGTTCAGCTGGGCGTCCTGCTGCGAGAACCAGTCCCACGCCGCGGGCCAGTAGCTGCTGGGAAGCGGCAACGAATAGGAGAACGCCCCGAGGTACCAGAACGAGCCGTTGATGGTGTCGTAGTCGGCCGGCCGTAGGAAGCCGGGAACGACGTTGTAGATCTGCTTGTCATAGTCGCGCTTCTCCTCCGACGGTATGCCCGCGTCGACGGCGGTCCACACGTTGGGCGCTACGATCAGGAACGCCAGGAACAGCGCGCCCGCCACGTGGCGGAGCTTGAACGCCTTCCGGAGCGTCGTCCAGGGATTGGCGCGGAAGCCCGAGAGGGCCCGGGGGACCTCCTCGAAGTGTATGGCCGCAATGAGCAGGGCCAGGATCCATCCCGCGGCCATGGCGAAGGCCGGGGAGGCGTTGAACATGAACCTGCCTGCCGAGGCGGCCATGTACATGGACACGCCCATCCACACCACCACGAAGGTGAAGTGCGGCGCGGGGTTCTTGGGTATCTTGATGGCCGCCCACACCAGCCCGATGAGGGCCAGCCAGAAGGTCACAGCCCCGAACGACAGTGCCAGTTTGGAGAACCCGGGCGCCTGGGCCTCGGAGATGGTGGAGTACAGCTTGCTCTTGACCAGGTATCCCTGGCCGGAGATGATGGCCTCGAACAGGCTGGGGGAGATGAAATACACTCCCACCAGGGCTATGGCCACGACCGCCACCACCACTGGGATGGCCAGCGTCCACGGGTAGTCGCGGGTGACGGTGAACATACCGCCTATGACCATCGAACCGAGGAACAGATAGAAGGGAACGTCGAACCACTGGTTCCAGTAGCTCATCTGCCAGTACAGCGGGGCCATTATGGCGAAGGCGCTGGCCAGCATCACGCCCACCGCCATGAGCTCGCCCATGGAGTCGACGTTGCGGAAGCGGTTGATGAGCACCTGCACCAGCAGGTACACCAGGATGATGACCAGGAGATAGGTGAAACCGGTCCAGATCATGGCGACGGTGGCCACGCACACCCCGCCCAGAAGGGCATATATGAGCGAGCGCTGGTTCATGCCGAGATAGCTCCGCAGGCCTTTTCGCACCGAGCTGCCGCTCTTCCAGTTCTCCACCCATCTCGTGCCGCGCATGCTCATGAGGGAGCGGAGAAGGAAGTAGAACGCGAACACCACGAAGAACAGGACCATGGCGTCATGGTCTGCGTTGGCGAAAAAGCTACGCTCGATGTGCCCCGGCATGATGGCCAGGAGCAGGGCTGCCAGCAGGCCGGCGCGGTTCCCGAAGGCCGCGCGGGTGATCATGAAGACCGGGATGCAGGTCAGGGCGCCCCATATGGCCGTCGAGGACAGCAGGGCGTATCCGGTGGCGGAGTCGATGTCCATGCCCGTAATGCCGGACAGCAATTGTCCCGTCACCGCGACCGACCAGTCATACAATGGAGGCCTGGGGTTCCTCATGCCGAACGGATAGTTCAGCAGGGGATCGTTGACGATATGGGAGCCTGTTTCCTGAACGTGGTCGATGATGCGCTGGTGATAGTACGAGTCCGAGCCTCCGCCGACCAAGAAGCCGTTGTCCACCGCAGTGGAGTATCCGAAGTAGCTACGCACGAACAGTGCTATGAAAATGATAGCCACTAGGATAAGGACGGTGCTCCAGTTCCTCCCGAGCCACGTATCCTTGGCGCGGGAACGAAGGCCGCCCTTGAACGGCTTCCTCTCCTTCAGGGCCAGGCCGCTTGACCGCCCCTCTTTAGTCTCCATCGTTAGAATCTCCTAGGAAGAATCGTCCACAGATTACAGGTCCAGTATAAATAGTATATCCCCTGGGAAGTGCTCTTGAGCGAGCATGCTGG
>DAGU01000079.1:5100-5919 GCA_002498285.1 Methanomassiliicoccus sp. UBA386
GCGCTATCGCCTCGGCGGCCTTACGCGGCCTCTCGGAGCCATATATCGAACGGCCCACGATGACATGGTCAGCGCCGTTCGCTATGGCCGAGGAGGCGCTTCCTCCCTGCGCGCCCACGCCGGGAGAGAGGATGAGCAGATCGCCCACCACCTGGCGGATCGCGGCGATGCGCTCCGGCCTCGTTGCCGGCGCGATGACCCCGCTGGCGCCGGCCTCCACGGCCATGGCCGCGAAGCGCTCTGCTAGCTGCGCAGTGAACTCCCGTCCTCCGGGATGGGACATTTCCGTGACGACGAAGACGTCCCCGCCGGCCGCCGCCTCCACCGCCGCTTTCAACGAGTCGGAGCCGGTGAACGCATGGACAATGAGACCAGAGGCGCCGCGCTGGAAGGCCTGCTCAGCGATCAGCCGAACGGTGTTAGGGATGTCCGCCACCTTGAAGTCGCAGATGACGGGGGCGCGCTTCGAGAGCTCGGTGATCATCCCGGGGCCGCCGGACAGCACGAGGGGCCAGTTGATCTTTATGGCGTCGACCAGGTCGCCCACCTCGTCCGCCACCCGCATGGCCTTCCGCTCGTCCGTCTCGTCGAGCGCCAGCACGATCCGGCTGTTCTTTCTCATCCAGTCACCGCAGGGGGATGCCCCTGCGGATATTTTAGATTGCCTTTGTCAGGCCGCCCGGGAGGCCATCAGGCGTCCCATGCTTATTAGCCATGAATCGGAGGCCTGCCGATCGGATGATGTCGACAGCATTATCAGTACCATGACGTTGCGTTCGGTGAACAGGAGCGCCCGCATCCTTCTTGACGGATGGCCGA
>DAGU01000107.1:0-5533 GCA_002498285.1 Methanomassiliicoccus sp. UBA386
GGTAGGGGGGAGGGGTTGAAGAATCGCCGGGGAGGGGGAAAGGAAAGGGCCGTCCGGAGGGTCGGGAGGGGCACCGGAAGCCCTTGTTTGTTTGCCTATTAAGGGGGGCATTTACCTGAACGTGATAACGCTATCGTGATGCTCAGGATCGATGCCCCGGAGTTGTCTGGATTTTTTGGCGATATTATTAAAGTCGACCACTAGGCGCTCTAATAATCCGGCCGCTGCGAGTTCCCGCGCTTTGATGAGCTCGGGCTCGATCGCCTTAATCGGGATGCTCGTGGTTTTGTTGTCGTAATAGCATTTGCAGCTCACTACGGTCACGCGGCCGGAGTCGTGATAGACCATGATGTCCGGCTCGCCCTTGCTCCCGTCCCTCTCGACCTTCTTGACTCCGAGCTCCTTCTCCCATTGCTTAGCCGCCCATTTCTCATAGGCTTCCCCGACAATCTTGGATATCATGCCCTTGACCTCCTTGCTGTAATTGCTCACCGAGCCCTGGGAGATCTTGTATTGCTCGGCCACCTGGGACTGAGAAGCGGCGCCCTGGTAGGCCTCGAACACCCTGACCTTCAGGGGCCACTCGCCCCCGTCCTGTCTGATCAGGTCGAGGATGGGGGAGGTATCGACCACGAAGGCCCCGCCCTCCTCGATGATGGCCGAGGGAGCGAGGTCGGCGGTGCGGTGGAGCTCGCCGGAGTCCTCGACGCGGAGCCAGTTAACGTTAGATCTCTCGGGGAGACTAGAGTAAAAGCGGCCGCTCCCACGAATCCAATCCACGGTCACGATACACTCCCCCTTGGCAGTTTGGTCCCGAAGCTCATTGATGCGGCGCATGATGCGCTCCAGGAATCCATAGGCTTCCGGGCCGATTTGCGAGATCATATCCCATTTGTCGTCGGGTCCAGCTGTGGTCTTAAAAAATCTGTAGTGGGCCTGACGGAATTTGATGTCGAGGTCCTTATAGCGCTGCTTGACGTGGATGGCTACTATATAGCCGCTCGGGGGATGGCCGGCCGTTACTCGGATCTGCTTATATCGGTGCCGTATGTCGTCCAGTTCATTCATATCATCGATATTTTTGAACCCACCTCTCGACATGGCCTTGGCGTCATCGACCACGAGCACCTGGACGGGGCGGTCGTCCATCTTGGCTGCCAGGTCCGAGAATCGAGAACCCCGTATGCCGACGATGTTGGTCTGGTCGTCATAGACCTTGGCAAAGTGGCCGGCCAGGTGCTCGATAAGGGTTGTTTTGCCAGAGCCAGGCTGGCCGAAGGCGGCCACGGTGATCAGGTCAATGCGGTCCTTTGGGAACATCTCGGAGTCGAGGGGCGGGGTGAGATCCCGGAGCACTCTCTCAGTCAAATCCTTCAATTTCTTCCCGGGATCCCTATGCGTTTTGGTCCGGCATACCTCGAAAATTGATTCCCGGACGTGGATCATTGGGTCTCGACCTCCTCCAGTGTGTCGGCGTCGGGCTCCTCCTCATCCGGCTCGCGTTCCAGGATGAATTGGTCGTCCATTATCTCCCGGGCCGAGCGGGGCGGGGTGCGGGAGATGATGGCTTTCTGCGTGGGCTTGGTCTGCATCCTGCGGAGGTTCGAAAACGCGCCGGCCAGGACCTCGGGAGAGTCGGACAGCACCCGGGCCATAGAGGCAGTGCCCTTGCGGCTCGCCTCCTCCTTGAGCTCGTACAGGACTGCCTTCCTCGCCCGCTCATCGAGGGTTGGGAAGTACCTGGTCAGGTAGTCCTCCCGAGCGCGGTAGGGCTCGTATTGCTCCTGCAGGCCCAATGCTAGTTTGACCTCGTTGATCAGGAAGTGCGCTAGGTTCTCCCGATACTCCTCCTCCTTCATTGTTGGCTTCCCCCCTTGCCCATGTGGCCGGCATTGCGGTCAGGGGCTCGCAGGTCCTCGCGGTCGAGCGGCCTGTCCTGCGATTTGATCTCATCATCGAGCTCGGCGACCAGGTGGCCGAGCTTTGCCCTATCGTCCTTGAACTCCTGATATCTCTCCCATATGTCTCCATCTATCATGGCCATAGGGTCGCGCTGCAGGGTGCGAATGATGAACGTGCGGAACAACCTGGTCGGCTCCTCGGCCCGGTAGCCGTGGATGTACTCGATGATCTCCTCCGAGAGGGAGCGGGCAAGGGTGGGGATGCTGCTCAGCAGGCGGTGTATGGCCTGGAACTGCCTCTGATTTTCGTTCATTATCTTGGTCCAGCCGTCCGGGTTTACGAGGTAGTCGACGTGCGAGAATGCCCCGCCCTTGGCGAGGTTTAGCTGCTTGCGGGTGTCGCCCGGAGCTCCTAGTAGCCTCTCCTTGAGGGACTGCTCCTCGACGGGCTTCTGCGTGGCCTCCTTGATGCTCTCCGAGTTGATCAGCAGCAGGGGCGACTCCTCGCCGGTGTCGAGGTCGTTTACCTGCCAATCGGGGATTAGGGAGCCGTTGGCCTGTACTATGCAGCGGTCGCCGCGTATCCATCTCGCAAGGACGCGGCGCCAGTCTTGGGGAGCCTCACATTGCACCCCGTCCTCTGCATCCTCATAGAACACGCGCTGGCCGATGGTCAGGCGGTGCTCCCTGATGTCCAATCTGGCTGTGTGGGTCGTGGGGATCCTGTAGAGCCAATAGGTGCCCATGTAGGCAGCGGCGAACGGGAGGAAATAGAGCAGGTTGCCCTTGAGGAGGCCGCTGTAGCCATCAAACAGGCCCAGCGCGATGGCCGCCACGAAGAGCACGATGTAGTTGATGCCGTTGAGCGGGTTGAGAAGACGCGTGCCCCATTTGACGCTGAAGGCGAGGAATATGCCAATAACGGCCAGTCCGGCAGAGAGAATGATGGGGGTCCGGGCGGCCTCGAGGGCCTTGATGAGATCGGGGTCGACCTCGATGGTCGTGTTACGCTCCCTCAATGCCCGCTCCTTATTGAGCCTGTCCTCATAGTCCTTTTTCATCTCCTCGAGGCCGGGCATGTCCATCTCGTTGTATATGTCGAACGATACCGAAGTCATGGTGTAGGAGATTGCCAGGTAACGGTGAACGCCTGAGTAGAACTCCAGGGGATAGGTGGACTGGGTGCCGGCCGGAGTGGCGAACTGGATCATAGTCATGTCCCGAGGGCTGACGGTGCCGAGGACCTGGCCGCCCGCCCGGACCTCAAGGATGCTGTCGCCGTAGTTGCTTACGACCATGTAGAGCGTGCAGTTGCGCGGATAGCTCATGTCCTGCTGCGGGGCGAGGACCTTGACGGCCGTCCCGTTGGCGTCAGCGCCGGTGTAGACGGACATGCGATAGTACCGGATCTCGGTGTCGGGGTCGGCGGCGAGAGCGCTGGTGGAGCTCATGAGCAGCGTCATGAGGGCGACCAGGGCGAGGGCTGCCGCTAGGATGCGGGTGCGAGTGATCATAATAATCCAACCTCTCCGGCCATCAGGACGAATCTCAGGAGGCAGCCGGCCACGAAGCCGCCGAGGAACGTGGAGATAGACTTCGCGCTCTTGCTCAGGATGATAACGAGCACGACGGCGGCGATGATGCCCCAGATGGAGGCGGTGGGGTCCATGGAACCCACCCGGCCGGTGAGCTGGTCCACGAGAGTGGCCACTATCGCAAGGACGTGATCGACCGCCGCCAGGGCAATGGCTAGCCCTAGGAAAAATAAGAGAATTGTAAAGGGTTTGGGCAGGACTACAGCCTTAGCCATGTTACCTCAGAGCGGCCTCGATGCTCAGGGCTATGTTCCAGGTGGCGAGGAATGCCACCAGGGCGATGATAACGGCGAGCACGATGGTCACGACCACCGGCGTCACGGCGCGGATCGTCCTGAGGCGGGGGCTGCGGCCCTTGGGCATGACGCGCTTGAGCGGCGGGATGATGTATTTCCAGCAGAGGTACATCACCAGGCCGCCGACCACCAGGGCGACGGCGACGCCGACCCAGACAGCGACGCTGTTGGGGTCATCTCCCTGTTTTTGCTCCTGCAGGCCGACCGTGATCCGCTTGCTCACGAGGTCCTGGTACCAGGCATCAAGGGCGGTCGAATTGCCGAACGCGGTCTGGCCGGCCTCGTAGGATATAGCGGTCTCCCGGTACAGCAGCGCGGCCTGGTAGGATGACCAGATGCCCTGGGCATGGGATGTGAGCTCGCCGATACTGGTGTCCGAGCCATCGCCCTTGCAGATCTCCTTGAGCGCGGTGATCAGCTCCAGGCCACGCGTGGCGGCGGCGTCGGAGAGGGCCAGGTTGTCCACGGCGAGGCGCTGCTCGAAGAGCTTGGTGTAGTTCTGCACGTCGGCCTTTATGACCTTGATCCTGGGCTGCATGCTCACGGCCCAGTCGTGATAGGCCTTGAGGGCGGCAGCGTTGACCGTTCCGTAGTCCTTGATGATTTCATCGAGGTCCTTCTTAGGCTCGTAGATCACATCAGGATCCATCTCGGCCGGGTAGAACACCACGGGGATCTCGGTGACAGCACCTCCGCACGATATTATCAGGGTGTACAATTTGCGTGGTTCGGCCGGCATGGATATGTGAGTTAGGTGGACCGTCGTGAACTGTGATGCGTCAGTCCATGTAGGATAGGCTTGTGAACCGACAGTCGTGGCCCATACCTGAGTTCCGTTATCTGTAGTAAGGGCGAGGTTTACCGTCTCTATGGTCTGCTCTGGGTGTATGTTGTATACATCAAATTTAAAACCATTCAGATTTTCGGCGATGGGTGTCTTGTCCCATCTCGGATTGCTGATTACGAGCGGATAGATGCCCCTGATATGCGCGGCCACTGGGACGAGATCCTGATCGGTAATGGTCGTAGAATATCCGGATGTCTGCCATTCTCCCCATCGTCCGTTTAGATTTATGGTGACAGCAGTACTTGTATCGGACCACACATCTATAGTTGGCAAAACATCGAGCTCATCGAGGTCGCCTAGGACGAGGTCCGCACTAGAGCCGGTGTATAAACTGATGTAAGCAGAGGCGGCATAGGTCTCCCCCGTATAGAGATTCTCGATCTTAACAATGAAATTATACATTCCCGGGGCTAGGTCATACTTAACCATCGGGATCTTGGTCTGAGGGGCATGTGGTTCAAGAACGCAAACGGTAATGTTATTTTTCCCATCGTCGGCATAGAGCGTTGTGCGGTAATTCCGCATATCTGTTACTCCAGTTGACGGCTTATATACTGAGAACCATACCTCCCCATAACACATCCAGTCTTCGAATGCATAATATTGAGTTTTCCCGCCCTTCGCTGCAGGTAATAAATTCAACTCATCCACATAATAATTTTTGATATTGGAATACTTTATCGAGCCAGCGGATGATGTGCCTGGTACAGCGGTCACAACATTTGATTGATGGCCATTCGTTTCCATTAGCCAGTTCATAGTAATCTGAGTAGCACCAACATACTGTTGGCTGGCCCAGACGTCTATATGTTTGATTGGTGCTCCACCTTCGCTCGGAGATAACGCCGCGGGTGCCAATTCGTACCAGTCATGGATGAGTCCTAGCGTGTCGGC
>DAGU01000107.1:5854-9181 GCA_002498285.1 Methanomassiliicoccus sp. UBA386
ATGGTGCGCCAGAATCCGCTCAGTGGGTTGAGGTCCTTGCGGCATTGGTCCCATTTGAGCAGCAGGGTATAGCCCTGGATAGGCTTGTTGCCCTCATCCTCGAACGTTGACACATCGACCGTGAGCTTGCCGTTGGAGTGCATGACGGACATGGCTGACGTGCGCTTCTCCCAGACTCCTACGGCTGCCTCGGCGTTGTCGGTGGCGGCAAAAAATAGGGGGAGCCCCCCGACCACGAGGCCTATGACCATCATGATCGAGAGGGTTTTGCGTGCGACGGTGTTCACGAGATCACCTCAGATGAGCACGACAACGGTCTGGTAGGCGACCCACGCGAGGCTGGCCACGCCGGCGACGATCATCAGGGTGCTCAGGGGCTTGGTGATGCGCTTGGCCTTCTTGTTGCGGATGGCCTGGCCCATGAGCCCGGCGACCACGATCAGGCCGATGCCGGCGCCGAGGTACATGGCGTTGCCGCTCAGGACCTGGGCGACGGAGTGCTGCACGGTCAGCTCGACCTCGATGGCCTGGGAGGCGTTGCCGGCCGGGACGATCTCAACGATGTAATCGCCGAGCGGAGTCTCCTCGTCGGCGACGATCTTGATAGTGGCCGCGAGTTCCTTCTCGGTGGAGGTCGCGGTGAACCATTCGTCGGCGTTGAAGCCGTCAGCGTCCTCGAAGTTCACCTGGGCGATTCCAGTATTGTCGGGCATGTCGGAGATCTTGATGATGACCTCGCCGCCCGGGGCTACGGTGTATGCGGTCGCGTCGGCGCTCATTGACGTAGAGCTCACGTCGGCCGCGCTCGCGGGAGCGGCGGCCAAGAGTAGGAGGGCGGAAGATAGCGCGATCGTCGCAATGACGGCGGCGATGGCGGCGATCGGGGTCGCGCCCCTCTTGTCGGTGGAGATGCTCTTGGGAGACATCCGTTGAGTATCGGACAACTATAAGATTACAACCACGCGATGTATACCAGCATATGTCTTTTTATAGAAAAAGAGATGAGAAAGATGTTTAGAGAGCGCCTGGCTCTCCCTGCTCGCCATCCTCGAACAGGATGCCGATGCCGTGCTCTCGGATCTCCTCACGCAGGTCCTCCAGGGCCTTGCGGATCGTGACCTTCTTGGGCACCTTCTCAATGATAGCGAGTTGGTCGAGCATGCCGCCGAGGTCCTCCGGGAGCTCGACCACCACGCGGACGGTGCCGGGCCGGGAGCCGTTGCAGATCCGGACGTCGGCGGAGATCTTGCGAGTTATTGCCGTTCACCTCCATCATTTGCACACAATACGGCTGGTCTGGCCATGCTCACTCACCTCCCAGGCCATCGGCCTCGTACTGGTTGCCGTCCTCGCACTCGCGGTACAGCGGGGGCATGTCGATGCCCTCGGCATTGGCGGCCGCGTCGATGAGCGCCTTGGCGATCTCGCGGGTCGGCCGGCCGCACCTCTCGCATCTGACCTGGCCTCCGGCCATGACGTGATGGGGCTGGGGCGTGCCGTGCAGGCCGTTCATCGCCGCTCACCTCCCGGCACTATGACGATGGTCAGGGTCTCGGTAGAGTAGCGGGCCATCCAGTCGTGGATGTAGCACATGGCGTTGGTTATGCCCGTCCTGACCGAGCCCACCTCCTCGCCGTCCACCGTCGCGGTGATCTCGAATTTGGGGTATCCCCAGGCCATGCTCACTCACCCCCCAGGCCATCGCCAACCCAGTCGTCATCCTCGTCCTCTCGGCTGTCGGCCTCGCAGTCCATGTAAAATGGGCAGTCGATCGCGCACTCATCGCAGCACTCGATACCGTAGCAGTCGGGGATCTCGCCCTGCTGGATCATCGCCGCTCACCCCCGGCCTTACGGGCCAAGACGTTCGATTTACAGTTCCCCGCCTCGTCGAAATGCTCCGGGTAATGCTTCATTGCGAACTCCTTCGGGAGGGCTTCCACCATCGGGCCCATATCGCCCTTATCTAGCGCTGTCTGGATAGTCTTGAGATTGCCGAACCGCCTGAACAAGTCGGAATGGGACCTGATCATGTCCTCCATCCGGCTCCGGTACGCGCCTGGGTGGGTCAGCTTCAACTCCTTGACGGCCAGCCTCCCTATGTGCATGTAATAGTCCCATTCGTCGTAGCATTCCTCGCACAGGTAGTAGAACCCGTTATTGGGTCCGGATTGGTCGCCTGGACCGCACCAGGAACAAGTTCTCTTACGGGCCATCACTGCTCACCTCCATCTTGCTCATCGAGCAGTATCCAGTCGTAGATGTGCCCACGGTTGCCGGGGCACTCCCAGTCATCGATCACCCTGGTGCTGTTGACCTCGATGGTGCAATCCAGGCCGCAGGAGTCCGGGCAGCGATAGCGGCGGCGCGTCAGCTCGACCATCACCGCACCCCCATGGGATCTACCACTCGGACGGTGGCGATGAGTGTGGCACGCACAGGCTCAGGGCGTCTAGAACGGCCGTTAGCGTCTCCGGCGGTGCAGCCTGGGCAAGGAGTCGACTCGACCATCTCGGACGTCCTGGCGCACGAGATGCCGGGCTTCAGAGGGCAGCTCACTCGATCACCTCGTTCAGTATGTACACGCCGCCGCCCAGGGGCCTGACGGAGTTGCCGAACTGCCTCAGCTCGTCGATAGCCATCGGCGGCAGCCATCCGCGCCAGATGCAGTTCGCCGGATAGCGCCGGATGTATGGACGCCGGTGATGATTCCAGCGGGTGATGTGTCCCAGCAGTCCGCGGGTGCTCGGGTCCATCAGCACCGCCTCCTCTTGCGGAGCTTTTCGGCATGGAACCACTGCATGATCTCGATGCCTCGCGCATTGACTCGGTACCTCGCCCGATACGCGTCGCAGAACTGCCGCTCGTCCTCCAGGAGCAGCAGGTCCTCCGGGATCTGCGAGGGGCGTCTCGCCTCGATCTCGGCCTTGCGTCGCTTCTGCTCGGCCAGGTAGTTCGGACGCTTGTCGGCCTCTGATAGGAAACTGTCGAGCGTGGTCATTGCACGAGCCTCCTGATAGAATGGTACAGCTCCCAGCCAAGCGGAGTCAGCTCGTAGCACGGCGCGGAATAGCGCCATCTGACCCTGACCACTGGACCCTGGCGTATGAGGCCGTCCTCCTGGAGTATCTGGAGCAATTTGTAGACGTTGTTACTGGCCCCCAGCGTCTCGCGGATACGGAGCGCCGTGGTCTCGCCCATGTCGGCGTGGCCACGTTCCACCCGCTCCTGCATCTCCCCGATGTGAGCGATGGCCGCCATCTGCCTGACCGGGCGGTCGAGCCATTCTGCCTGGAGCACTTCGGCGGCGATCATGCTCTCCTCCCCT
>DAGU01000050.1:0-728 GCA_002498285.1 Methanomassiliicoccus sp. UBA386
ATTTTCATGTAGCGTCTGCCTGCGAGTGCGCTCAGAGCACCGTTGGCCCTAGGGCCCCATCATGAACCATGCGGATAATATTATTATCCAAGAGTAATATATAGAGATGAACTGCCATCGACCGGTGAGAAGTAGAGTATATAGCTGTTTTCTTTGGCGGTCTGCTCCCTGTTGTGCCCGTCCCTTGCAGGCATCACCCATAGGCAGCCGGCAGCAGGCCGCAGTGCAACGAGTTCCCGGCGAGCGGCTCCCTTGGATCGTGACGCCGTCGTGCGATGGAGCCGATGATCACGGAAGGGTTGTTGTCAGAAGGCACTAGCACAGGCGTGCTCGGCCCAGATAAGTGAACGAGGTGTGAGCGGCAGATACACCGTGTTCCGGATGAACGGGGACGATATGAGCATCGACGACAGGGACATATGGCGCGACGGGGCCAGCCGCGATCTCCCCGCCTACCGCGAGGTGAAGCTATCATCGCCCTCGTAATCGCCCAATGGAGTGGTGGGAGGTGCCGCCCCCTGAGGAACTGACCGATGACCCCATGGCAGTGCACACCGACCGGAAATCCCTGACAAACACCGGCGGGCAACATACTGTCCATCAGCCAAGGCGCCAGCGAGGCGGACTCCCTGGATGGACCGCTCTGCCCATCGCATTAGCGGTGGTCATCGCGCCTCGCTGGGTGCGCGCTGTGGCCAGGAGGGCAAGAAACGAGGGGCCAAAGCCCC
>DAGU01000050.1:883-1906 GCA_002498285.1 Methanomassiliicoccus sp. UBA386
GCTGGGGTTCACCGCAGCAGGTCGGACGCGCGAAGCTCCGCCTCGATGTGGTCGATGGCCTTCTCCACGTCGATCGGCTTCTTGGCGCCGGTGCATACCAGCCGTCCGGAGCCGAACAGCAGCATGACCACCTTCGGGTTGTCCAGTCGGTACACCAGGCCGGGGAACACCTCCGGCTCGTACTCTACCTTCTCCAGTCCCAGGGATATCACGGTCGATGAGAGGTTCACGGGACTTCCCAGATCGGCCGAGGCAACGATGTTCTGCACGGTGACCTCCGGATAATCCTTCACCGAAACACCAGCGGCCCGGATGGCATCCACGACCAGCTCGACCGCCTTTGTCACCTGCTGCCTGTCCTTGGCCCCGGTGCACACCAGCTTGCCGCTGCGGAACAGAAGGGCCGCGGCCTTGGGGTTCTTCACCCGGTATACAAGGCCGGGGAAGACCGCAGGATCATACTCCGCTCCTTCCATGGAAATGGCCAGATGGTTCAGGTCAAGCTCCCGGCCCAAGGCGGCCGACGCGACTATGTTCTGAATAGTGTACCTGTTGCTAATGGCAATACCCGAACCAATGAACCGCAAACTACTATAAGCCAAACATGTTCGAATTTTGCTTTTATATGAATGATTTGGGAGCCTAGCGTCCCTCGGGCGAGAGAGGAGCATGCCAGGCTAGGCGCCGGCCTTCGGGAACGCCGGATGGGGCCGTCGGCAGGCCGGCCCCAGGCGTTCATGCATTCCAACCGTTCATCCACAGTGGAAGAACTGCCTTACCAGGCGGGAGCCGGTCGCTGGGTCCGCCCGGACCCCATCACGGATCGTCTGGTCGTCGTAGGCTCGGAGGCGCTTGATCACGGCGTCGATAATGGACGAGCTAAACACACCGTGGCGCTCGAAGATATCACGGTGCGCCTCCAGCTCCGCGGCGGAGTCGAAACAGGATGCGGGAAGCTGGTCCAGCGACATTAGCTTCTCGCGATTCTCGGCGTGATGGATGTTCACATCGACGTATGTCCTT
>DAGU01000050.1:2090-4216 GCA_002498285.1 Methanomassiliicoccus sp. UBA386
TAGCAGGTACACGTCGGCCGAGCCGTCGGGGCAGCGGAACTCCACGGTCTGCTTCTGGGACATGTCCATTTCCGTCGGCCCCTCCAGCGGGTTGGCGTCGGCCACCATGTCAGTCTGGTGGGTCCACCCGAGCGGCACTCGCACCAGAACAGAGCGGTTGCGATCGCCCCAGCAGATGGAGGTGGGCGCCTCCTGGTGCGGTACCAGTCGGAAGTAGGAGGTGGGGTTGGTGTTGCCGAAGGCTGTCAGGGAGGATGCGCAGGTCATGAAACCCGCGATGGCGGTCTTCGCAACGTCGCTCAGGCGTCCGCCCCCCACGTACTGGTTCAAGCCGTCCTTCACGACGCGAGTGTGCACGTGCATGCCGCTGCCGGCCTTCCCGTCGGTGATCTTGGGCGCAAACGTCACGTCCAGGCCGTAGAGGTGGGCCATGTTGCGGATGATCCACTTGGCAATGACCAGTTCGTCCGCCGCCTGCTCCACGTCGGTGACCATGAACTCGATCTCGTTCTGCTCATAGATCTTGTCACCCAACGTGAAATTACCCACCTCGGAGTGGCCATACTTGATGTGGCCGCCCGCCCGGGCTATGGCGACCATGCAGTCGGTGCGGAACCTCTCGAACTTGGTGAACGGCGCCGACTCATGATAACCGCGCTGGTCCTCAGCCAGGAACAGGTCGTCCTTGTCGCCGATGACGTAGAACTCAAGCTCCCCCATGGCCTGGAAGGTCATTCCGGTCACCTCCTTGAACGACCTGCTGGCCTTCTTGAGGACATGTTCCGGCGATATTTCTGCAGGCCTCCCGTCCTTGTCGTAGAAGGAGCAGAGGAAGCAGAGGGCCGGTATCTCGCTGAAGGGGTCCATGAAGGCGGTCCTGAAGCGCGGGACCACGTAAAGGTCGCTGGAGCCCGAATTAAGGAACTGGGGGAAGATGTTGGAGCCGTCCACCCTCTCGCCAAAGGAGAGGATCTGCTCCAGATAGTCGCGGTCGGTGAGAACGAAGTTAAGTGTCTTGAGCCGCCCGTCGCTGGCCGGGTAGCGGAAGTTTATCATCTCTATTCCCTGGGCCTCTATGAAGCTGATGATGTCCGCCTTGGTGAACTCCCCGGGAGACTTTTTCAGGAATGAGACCAGGGGGTTAAGGCTCAACGACGCGTCTTGGCTCATTGGGAGCGGTAAATAATGCATTATTTTTAACATTATGCATTCGAGATGTAAAATTGGATAGAAAACGACGCTCTTTCGCTCATTTTGAACAGTCGGTAGAAGTGAGACGAGACGCACGGGACGGCCGAGGCGGCATTGCGTTTAATTTATATTCCACACGCTCAGAATGCAATAGGGCGTCATCCATGAGGTCGGGCAACATCACAACGCTGAGCGTGGCGAACGCGGTGGCGTACGCCCTGATGATCGTTATCAACGCGCTCGCGGGAAGCACCACCCTGATCGGCGGTAAGGTCACGGCGGACGTCTCGAACGCCAATCCCACCCTGGTGACGCCAGCGGGCTTCACCTTCGCCATATGGGGGCTGATCTATCTCCTTCTGGGCATCTTCGTCGTTTATCAGCTCGCGGTACGGCCCCGATTGAGAACTACTCAGGGGCGCATAGGGTGGTTGTTCGTGTTGAGCAGCATTCTCAACATATTGTGGCTATTCGTCTGGCAGTACGAGCTCCTGGCGGCCTCCGCGACAATTATGCTCCTGCTCCTTGGCTCCCTGGTCGCAATCTATCTCCGCCTGGGGGTCGGGAAGGAAAGGGTCAGATCGGCGGAGAGGCTGGCCATCCATCTGCCGTTCAGCGTGTATCTCGGATGGATCACCGTCGCCACCGCCGCCAACATCTCGGCCGCGCTCGTCTCGATCGGCTGGGACGGCCTCGGTATCGATCCGGAGATATGGGCGATCGTGGTGCTGCTGCTGATATTGATCATCACGGTGGTGATGGCCTTTGACCGGAGGGATGTGGCCTTCGGAGCCGTGATACTGTGGGCATTGGCGGGCATTGCCGCCAACCAGAGCGACGACCTCACCATCGTCGCGGCCACCCTCATATGCGCGGTATCGGTCGTGGCGGCCTTCACCCTCAGCATCCTCTACCGGCCCAGGCCGATGGTGGGA
>DAGU01000044.1:0-1905 GCA_002498285.1 Methanomassiliicoccus sp. UBA386
GGGCAGGGGCGTCCTCTGGATGAAGCCCGCCCGGAGGAGGGAGGGAACGAGCGGATGGTCCGATGGGATCCAGGACTGCACCTCGGCAGCGCCCTCCTCTACGGCCACTTCGATCGCCTCGGCCACCAGGCCCTGGGCCGCCTGCGGGCGGTCGAGATCCGCCATGAGGTCCACGAGGTCCATGTAACTTACGCCGTCGATGACGTAAGGGCGCAGCACCGCCATCCCGGATGTACGGCCGTCGACAGTGGCCAGCAGGATTCTGAAGCGCCCTCCGTTGGGGTCGGCATATCTCCACTCAAGGTACCGGCGGTCGTGACGGTGAGTTATATCGAAGTTCGCCTCGAACCTCTTCGTCATATCATCGATGTCGTCGGGGAAGTCAGCGGCCTCCTTCACCATGCCAGGGATGGACCGACGCCCCGGCGCCTTGATCGCCATCATGGCCTTGTAGGCCGCTTTCTTAAATGGCCCCAGGCTCACCCGGTCGAAGAAGGTCGACGGATCTGCGATCAGATGATAATGGGAGAACCTGACCGGCAGCTCCTGGTAGCCTCGCTTGGAGATGACCATGCCGCCCGCCTCCGACGGGAAGGCGAACACCATCTCGATCCCCTCGGCGGCGGCTTGCCGTTCCACGCGTTGCAGCATGTCCTCGGCCAGGCCGTTGCCCCGGTGGTCTGGATGCGTGTACAGGTCTCCAAGCTGCCCTGCGGCCACCATCGCGCCCTCGACCATCAGCCGAGCTGGCACGATGGAGGCATGGGAGACCGCGACCCCGTCGCTCCAGGCCGCATAGCATATCGGCTCCGGCCCTGGCTTCCTGAGGTACTTCCAGCTCCAATAATCAGCTGTGCTGCCAGCGTGCTCAAAGCCCGGCCAGTTCATAACCCCCTTGAAGAAGGAGACCAACCCTTCCCGGTCCTCCATCCGGACCTGACTGGCACGCATGGTCGGCATGTCTGTTACCAAGCGAATAAAATGCTATTGGAAACTATATGATTAAAAAACCTAGTCTTCGACGCGGGTGGGAAGCGGGCGATGCGGGAGCAGGCCTGTGAGGTTGATCGGCGGACCTGCACACGATCGCAGCAGGCGAGCAGCTATCGCACATGCATCATGTTCCGAACATGGTTTCATCTTCGATATTTTTTAAAGCAAAACATCGTTATGCAGCCGAGGGTTATAATTGGCCGATATCCGCCAGAGGGTTGACGAGGACCGGGGCCTCCTGAAGAAGATACAGAACTTCGTGCCCGGGTTCCGTGGCTACAGGAGAAGGGAGGACCTGCGGGACGCAGATCGCATGCTCAGGGCCCAGATCGCGGGTCATCTGGGCTCAGTGCGCAAGGACCTGGAGAATTCCCGCATGCTCATTACCGGGGGATGGAACTCCAAGGAGCTAGAGCTCATCGGCGGGCTCATATCCCAGTTGAAGAAGGTGGAGGGCCAGGTGGCTCACGCGGAGACCGGCTACTCGGGCTTCGTGGCCGATATCGAGGTCAAGGAGGACCAGATCTACCGCCTCTACGACTACGATGCCAGCATGATCGACATGATCGGGCAGATGCGCTCCTCGGTGGACGCCGTCCGTACGTCGCTGACGTCGGGCGACAGCGCCCGGGCGGTGCAGGACCTCATGTCCATGCGGGTGCTCATCAACAATTTCGAATCGCAGTTCGACCGGCGCCTCAGGGTGATCACGGGAACGGAGGTGTGATAGATGTCCCTCATAGGTGCAGAGACCTTCAAGTGGGAGGACGGCGACAAGCGCGGGAACATCATGTTCCGTCTTCCCCGCAACATTCGCTGGAACGACAACATAGTGGTGAGGGAGGACGAGATAGCGGTGTTCTACCGCGACGGCAAGGTTCTCGGCTACATCGACCGTCCGGACCGTTATGC
>DAGU01000044.1:2198-2930 GCA_002498285.1 Methanomassiliicoccus sp. UBA386
ATCCCCGGAGAACTTCGTCAACCAGTTCGTGGGGACGTTCAACTATGCCACATCGGCAGAGGTGGAGGACCGCATCAAGGAGCAGATGGTCGTCCTGATCTACAACATCCTGGGCGAGATGAAGGCCCAGGGCATGGGCGTGGCCGACCTGGCATCCAGCCTCATGAACATCGAGCAGGGCGTCCTCACCAAGAGCGACGATCATTTCGGCATGTACGGGCTGGACATCGACAAGATCTCAGGTCTGTACATCTCCCTGCCCGACGAGGTGCAGCGGGCGGTGGACACCCGCGCCTCCATGCAGGTGCTCGGCACCAACTATATGGGCTACCAGACCGGGCAGGCCATGCGCGAGGCCGCATCCAATCCATCGGGCGGCGCGGCCGGCGCGGGCGTGGGCGTCGGGGCCGGCATAGGGATGGGATGGACCATGGTGGACCAGATGCGCGGGGCTGGCCAGCAGGCGCCGGCCGGAGGCGGAGCCGGAGGCGCCCCCCCGTTCGGGCCGACCGTCAAGTGCCCCAAGTGCGGGACCTTGAACCCCGAGAACAACAAGTTCTGCTCGGAATGCGGCCACCGCTTCGAGCCGGACACAAAGTGCCCCAAGTGCGGTTCCACCGTCCCCGGCGGATCGAAGTTCTGCCCCCAGTGCGGCAACCCTCTGGGGGAGCGCAAATGCCCCAAATGCAACGCCTCGGTGCCAGCAGGCTCCAAGTTCTGCCCCGATTGCGG
>DAGU01000044.1:3235-4162 GCA_002498285.1 Methanomassiliicoccus sp. UBA386
CGCTGGGCCGGCGGATCGACCAAGGCCAAGGACCTCGACCGCCTGGCCCGTGTGACCAAGGTGGCCAAGAAGTACTTCCCGGTGTACATGTTCCGTCGGGACATCGACGGCCGGGAGGAGGTCCTGCTGGAACCGGCCGGTTCGACCATACTTCCGGGCCTGCACCAATTGAAGCTGCCCGGCGGGGACCTCCAAATATTCGACGCCCAGTTCAACACGAGCGGGGCGGAGGTCGTGCAGCCCGACATCGCCATGACCCATTATCTTAGCTCTCTCCCGGGCAAGGCCAAGGAGCAGAGCCTGGTGTACTTCCCCATATGGGAGCTGGAGTACAGCTTCAAGGGGACGGGCTACAGGGTGGTGGTGGATGCCTCCTCCTCGGAAGTGTTCGCATCAGCCTTCCCTACGCGCAGCTCCATGGCCTATCTCGCGGTGTCGATCACGGGGTTCATCGCCTTCGTCGCCGAAGGCTTGCTAGCCACCGTGAACCTGTACGCGGGGGTGGCCTTGATGGCCGTTACCGTGGCGGCGGTGTTCGCCGCCTCGCTGTACGTGGCAAGGAGGCTTTGATATGGGCGATCGAATATCGGTGGGACTGAACTGCCCCTCGTGCGGCGGCGCGATATCCGTCAGCGAGGGAGAGAGCTCGCTGAACTGCCGCTACTGCGGTTCGACCCTGTACATAGAGGGGGACAATGGCGTCAACACCGTGGCGTTCAAGAACAAGCTGGACCGCGAGGGCGCGATCAACGCTACCAGGGCGTGGTGGCGGAAAGGCTTCAAGGCCCGGGACCTGAAGAACACCGGCGCCATCACCGAGGTGTATCCGATCTACCTGCCGTTCTGGAGCATCGGAACCCGCGTGGCCGGCTGGGTGTGCGGGTACGAGGAGAAGACCACCACCGATTCCAAGGGGAACACCCGCAC
>DAGU01000044.1:4410-5012 GCA_002498285.1 Methanomassiliicoccus sp. UBA386
CGTTCGAGTCCACCACCAGCCGGGACGATGCCAAGGCCCATGCCCAGGCCGACGCGATCGCCCGCGGCCGGGCCAGCGCCCGCATCCCGAACATAACGTTTGAGAGCCTTCATGTACTGGTGCGCAAGCTGAGCATGATCTATTACCCGGTGTGGGTGGCCCGATACACCTACCAGGGCCGCATGTATATCGCCACCGTGGACGGCGTCACCGGGCAGATGCTGAGCGGCCGCGCTCCCGGCGATCCCTTGTACCAGAGCTTGGCCGTAACGGCCGGCACCTCCCTAGGGGGGCTGGCGGCGGCCGGAGGCATCATCGCTGCCGTATCGTTCCAGTCGGAGATCGGCATCGCAGGCATCATCCTGGGGCTCATCGTCCTGGGCGGCACCTATTGGTTCTTCCGTCATGGCTCGGAGATGATCGAGGGCGATTTCGCTGACCGCAAGCAGCTGCTCGAGCTAAAGAATGCCAAAGATCTTAGCGGCCTCCTGGGAGGGATGAAGATATGAAGGTCACACAGGTCAAATGCCCCAAGCGCGAGCTGCCGCTGTACATGGAGGTGCAGGACGAGTTCTTCCATTGCTCCCACTGTGGCACCATCC
>DAGU01000016.1:0-16230 GCA_002498285.1 Methanomassiliicoccus sp. UBA386
CTACCTGTACACCCCGGGGTCCTGCCACTTGGGCGCGGAAGGATCGATGCTTCGGCTGAACTCCTCGTACCACTTCATGACGTCCTTGGAGCAGGATGCGCGGATCGCCTTGAGCGCGGCCTCGAAGTGCCGCTGCCCGATGCTGTCAGCATGGGGGTTCTCGCGCAGCGCGATCATGGCGGCCTCCCGGCACAGCGACTCGAGGTCCGCGCCCACGAATCCCTCGGTCCTCGCCACCAGCTCGTCCAGGTCGACGCCGTTGAGCGGCATGCGGGAGGTCTTGATGCGGAGGATGCCCGACCTGGCCTGAGCATCGGGGAGCGGCACCAGGGCCAGGCGGTCGAAGCGCCCGGGCCGCAGCAGCGCCGGATCGATGATGTCCGGCCGGTTGGTGGCCGCCATGACGGTCACGCGGTCCAGGGGCTCGAAGCCGTCCATCGACGTCAGCAACTGGTTCACCACTCGCTCGATGGCGTGGGAATCAAGGCCGCTTCCCCTCCGAGGCGCAATGGCATCCAGCTCGTCCAGGAACACTATGGCCGGCGCCACCTGCTTGGCCTTCTTGAAGATCTGCCGGATGGCCTTCTCCGACTCGCCCAGCCACTTGCTAAGGACCTCCGGTCCCTTGACCGAAATGAAGTTCACGTTGCACTCGTTGGCCACTGCCTTGGCGATGAGCGTCTTGCCGGTGCCGGGCGGCCCGTACAGCAGGACGCCCCTGCCCGGCTTGATGCCCATCCGTTCGAAGCTCGCCGGGTCCTCCAGGGGCAGTTCGACCATCTCGCGCAGCAGCCGCTTGACGTCATCGAGGCCGCCCACGTCCGACCACTGTACATGTGGCACCTCAATGGCGACCTCACGCATGGCCGACGGCTCCACCTCCCGTCGGGCCTCGTTGAAGTCCTCCTGCGTCACCCGCATGGTCTCCAGGACCTCGGGCGCCACTGGCCGGTCGAGGTCCAGGTCCGGAACATGTCTTGCCAGGCACTTCATGGCCGCTTCCCTGGCCAGCGCGGCGAGGTCCGCGCCCACGAAGCCGTGTGTGGAGCCGGCCAATTTGCCCAGGTCCACGTCATTATCGAGCGGCATGCCGCGGGTATGGATCTGCAAGACCTCCAGCCGCCCCTCTCTGGTGGGAACGCCGATCTCGATCTCCCTGTCGAACCGTCCTGGGCGGCGCAGCGCCGGATCGATGGCGTCCTCCCGGTTCGTCGCTCCGATCACGATGACCTGCCCGCGGCCCCCCAGGCCGTCCATCAGGGTGAGCATCTGGGCGACCACCCTCCTTTCTGTCTCGCCAGTCACGTCCTCTCGCTTGGGCGCGATGGAATCAATCTCGTCGATGAATACGATGGAGGGCGCGCCCTTCTCCGCCTCCTCGAACTTCTCCCGCAGTTTCTCCTCGCTCTGCCCGTAGTATTTGGACATGATCTCCGGGCCGTTGATGCTGTGGAAGTTGGCCCCCGATTCGTTGGCCACTGCCTTGGCGATGAGCGTCTTGCCGGTGCCGGGCGGCCCGTACAGCAGGACGCCTCGCGGCGGCACGATGCCCAGGCGGTCGAACAGCTCGGGATGCTTGAGCGGCAGCTCGATGATCTCGCGGACGCGCTTCAGTTCATCGCCGAGGCCGCCCACGTCGTCGTAGGTGACCGAGGTCGAGGCCACCTCTTCCGCCTCCACCGGCTCGGTCTTGACCACCAGATCGGTATGGCTGCCGACGACGACCACGCCGGAGGGTGCGGTGCTGACGACCATGAAGGGCAGGAAGCCGCCCATGAGGGCGATGTTAGGTATGATGATGGCGTCGCCCTTTACCAGCGGACGGTTCGTCAGCCCCTTCTTGAACAGCTCCTCCACCCCCTGTCCGAAGCGGACCCTCTTGCCCGGCGGGATCTTGGGCGCCACCACGATCTTGCTGGCCGGCTGCGTCTCCGCCTTGATGACCGATACCCTCTCCCCTATGCTGATGCCGGCGTTGGAACGTATCATCCCGTCTATGGAGATCAGCCCCTTGCCCTCATCCTCCTGGGGGGCGCGGAACACCTTGGCCGCGGTCCTCCTCTTGCCGACTATCTCGATGAAGTCTCCCATGTCCACGCCCAGCTCCTTCCTGGTCTCGGTGTCTATCCTGGCCCTCCCCAGGCCCACCTCCGACTGGTGCTGTGCGCTGGCCACTTTAAGCATTAACGGTTCGCTCACGCGATGCCCCATCAGGTGAATCGTGGGTGGCCATATTAACCTTGGGCCGTAAGCCGCATCAACATTATATCCAGCTCTGTTCTTGTGAGGGCCATGGAGATCACGCCGGAATGCATCCCCTGCCTGCTGGGAAGGGTGCTGTTCGAGGCAGAGCTGTGCGCCCCCCACCGCGCCGCCGAGGCCATGAGGTATGGGCTGGCGGCCCTTCACGAGAACTACGTTCCCGGGGCGAACTCGGCCGAGGTGGCCACCAAGGTGCATCGCCGCGTTTACCAGACTCTCGGCTGCGAAGATCCTTACGCAGGCCTCAAGGAGAGGAGCGACATGGTGGCCGCATCCCTGCTGGACCGCGCGCGAGACTTCATCGAGCGCTCCGACGACCGCCTGGAGGCCGCAGTTCTGGTGGCCATCGCCGGCAACGTCATGGACTTCGGGATACCGGGGCACGATGACCCGGAGCAGCTGCGGAGCGATCTCGATGGCATTCTGGGGCAGGGACTGCACGTCAATGACGTGGGCCGCCTAAGGCGCATGCTGGGGCCGGGCAGGAAGGTCGTGTACCTGACGGACAACTGCGGCGAATCGGTGCTGGACCGGCTGCTGGTCGAGGAGCTCCGGAGCACCGGGGCAATGGTCGTCGGCGTTGTGAAAGGCGCGCCGGTGCTGACCGACGTCACCATGGACGAGGCGCCCCGCGCCGGGCTGGACAAGGCGTTCGACGAGATCCTCACCACTGGCATGTTCGCCGTGGGACTCGACGTGAAACGGATGGACGACCGCCTCCGCTCCTTGATGGGATCCGCCGACGTGATCATATCGAAGGGCATGGCTAACTACGAGTCCCTCTCCGATGCAGGCATCGGGCCCATCATCTACCTCATGAGGGCCAAGTGCCGACCGGTGGCTGAGGCCATCGGCGCGAGGAAGGGCGACAACGTGGCCAAGCTGTGCGTCTGAGCGCCGAACCCATTGTTGCCGCTCGATCGAGCCTTGCAGCGAACGGGAATCGGGGACTTACGCCGATTCCAGAGCATCTAGGTTCCTGGACGCGTTGTGTTCAGCGCGAGCATGAACCTCGCAAGCGCACGAACTCCTCATCCCCGCGATCTCTCTCATCGATGATGTCACAAACATAGCATCGTTGCGAAGAGCAGGCAGGACTCTTGGAATGAGGCGTGATTCCTGCACATCTGCTCCAACCGTCAGGTCGACCTCTTGGTCGTGGCTTCAGTTACGTCCTTATCCGGTATACTACTGGAACGTATCTCTCAAGATGGCCATGGTCGCTGAATGGTGCAATTGACAGCATTAGCATACTTGTTCAGGAGCGGATGAATGCCATAGCATTTACCATATCGAGATCAGGGGAGCAGTCCTGGATGTCCTTTGCGTTTAGTCAGAATGAAAACGCTCGTGTTTCTTTATGCGCATATCATGTTCTCTTCGCCTGTGTCATCCACATGCCTGAGCATCGGGATGGTCGTGAACTTCGCTCAATAATAAAAAATGCATGTAGCTCCATCCCATCCCTCTATGTCCTGTAACAACATCGTTCCCATGCACGCGATCGTGACCGAAAAGGCAGGTGGGCGGTCATGAGCCGAGCGCGTCAGGCCGTCGTCCTCGCCGGCGGAAAGGGGACGAGGCTTCGTCCATTGACCAATGCCCGGCCCAAACCCCTACTGCCGGTGCTGGGCCGTCCGTGCGTGGAGTACGTGATCGAGGCGATGGCGGATGCAGGGGTCGAGGAGGTCTTCCTCACCTGCGGGTATCGCGCCGAGGACATGGTGGAGGCACTGGGCTCGGGCGACCAGTTCGGGGTGGACATAGTCATGTGCTTCGAGGAGACCCCGGCCGGAACGGCGGGCGCGGTCAAGCTGCTGGAGGACCGCCTGGAGGACACATTCATTGTGGCGTCGGGCGATGTACTGGCGGACGTGGACGTCCGCTCGCTGGTCGATCGGCATGTCAGGACGAAGGCCGTGGCCACCATGGCCCTGACCACCGTGGAGCGGCCGGAAGAGTTCGGCATCGTCGGTCTCGATGACGCCGGCAGGATCGAACAATTCAAGGAGAAGCCCCGCACCGAGGAGGTGTTCTCCAACCTGATCAATGCCGGCATCTACGTTCTGGAGCGGGATGTGATCCCTGAGATACCTCGGGGGGAGATGTACGATTTCTCCAAGCAGCTGTTCCCTAAGCTGCTGGCCGCCGGCCAGCCGCTGTACGGCGCCCGCCTGGAGGGGCTGTGGAAGGACATCGGGCGTCCGCATGACCTGCTGGACGCCAACATCCGCATGGCCGAGCGGAGGGGACGCGCCATAAAGGTGGACGGAGCCGAGTGCAACGGACGGATCGTGGCCACCTCGTTCTCGGCCGGCGGCTGTCGCATCGACGGTCCCGCGTACATAGGCGAGGGCGCGTCGATCGGCCGCATGGCAAAGCTGTCCTCATGCGCCGTCGGAAGCAACACCGTGGTCGGGGATGGCAGCGAGGTGAACGACTCGTTCCTCATGGAAGGCTGCTCGCTAGGCTCCCGCTGCCAGATCATAGGAAGCCTGCTGGGCGACAACGTCACGGTGGGCGACGGCGCCGTACTGAGGGACTGCGTGCTTGGCGACGGGGGGAGGGTCGAGAGGGGCGCGAGACTGGAGGGCCAGACACTGGAGTAGGGGCCGCTGACCTTCATATATCCGGAGCGGGATGCCAGGCCTCATGGCCGACCAGCGAAGGGATGTGGCGCTCCTGCTCATGGCAGGGGCCATATGGGGGTCTTCCTTCGCGGTCATCAAGCTTGGCCTGGAGACCGTAGATCCCATATTCTTCGCCCTGCTGCGGTTCTCCCTGGGGGGCGCCGTGATGGCGCTCGCTATGCTCGCCATGGGCCGGTTCGACCGTCGGCTTTTGACGTCCAGGCCCATCATCGTCCTATCGGTGGTGAACGCCTCCGCGTTCGCGCTGCAGAATGTGGGGCTGACCATGACAACGGCCACCAACGCCGCCCTGCTGATCAATATCAACGTGGGCATCGTGGCGATACTGGCTGCGGTGATGCTCAAGGAGACAATCACCTCCCGCACGATCTACGGACTGGGCATCGGCCTGGCGGGGGTGATAGTGATATCCACCGAAGGGGACCTGGCCTCGGTGCTTCGCGGTTCCTCTCTCGGCGACCTCCTGGCCTTCAGCGCCGGCGTGCTGTGGGCCTTCTACGTGGTCTACATGAAGAGGACGCTTGAGCACGAGGAGGACGTGCTCATGATCAGCACCGCGGTGGTCATCGGCTCGGCCGCGTTCCTCGTCCCCCTGACCATGCTGCTGGCGAAGAGCACAGCCGTTCCGGCGTCGGGACTGTGGACAGTGCTGTACACGGGCATCGTATGCACGGCCCTCGCATATATGCTCCACAATGCGGGTCTGAGGAGGGTAAGGGCCACCGATTCTGCCGTCATACTGCTGGTGGAGCCCATCTTCGGCGTGCTGTTCGCCATCCTCCTGCTGCAGGAATGGCCATCGGCATCGACCCTGGCAGGCGGCGCCCTGGTGCTGCTCTCCATCGGTATAGTGTCGCGACGCGCTCCTTAGATATATCTGGACAGGACCTCGCGGGCCCTGGCACCGTCATCGGTGGCGATGGCGATCTCTCTGACATTGTTGCCGTGCGTCCCCAGGATGAACATGGACTCGATGTTGATCCCCGATCTGGACAGCACCTTGGTCACCTTGGCAAGCTCTCCCGGGCGGTCCGGGAGGGACACGACATCGATATCTCTCTCGGAGAACTCCACATTGGCCGCCCGGAGGGCGCTCCTGGTGCTGGCATCATCGTCAGTGACGATCCGGACCATGGGTCGGGGTGGTCCGAGGTCGGTGGATATGCCCCTGATGTTGACAGAGTTGCGGGACAGGGCCTCCGCGATCCTCGACACGTCGCCAGGCTTGTTCTGGACGAAGATCTCGAACTGTTGCGTCATCGCATCCTGAATTGTCAGCGCCGGTTAATAATTCTCGGCCGACATAAGGCGTTAATACCAGCGTTCCTTTTGTACTATGGTGGTCATGGATCGGAAGGTGGCGGTGGCGGTGGTCAACTGGAGGAGGGCCGCCGATACGCTTGAGTGCCTAGCCACGCTCATCGAGCACTCCCCATGCCATCTGGACCTGGTTGTGGTCGACAACGGTTCTGGTGATGGCTCGGCCGAGCGTATATCAGGGCGTTTCCCGCAGGCCCACCTGATCGCGCTGGAGCGCAACGAAGGGTATGTGGCCGGCATCAATCTGGCTATAACCGAGGCGCTGAAGCGCGGACCGGAGCTCATACTGATCATGAACAACGACGCTGTCTCCACCCCGGGGTTCCTGGAACCGCTGCTGGATATAATGAACCGCCGGCCCCAGTGCGGCATCGCGGGCCCCAAGATATTGTACTACGACTCCGGCCTGGTATGGTTCGGAGGCGGGTCGTACAACCACTGGCTTGGATACACCAAACACCAGCATATGGACGAGGAGGATGCCGAGGACGTCGAGAGGCCGATCGATTACGTGACCGGCTGCACCGCCCTCGTCCGCCCCGACGTGTTCCGCCGCATAGGTCTGTTCGACGAGGATTTCAACATGTACTTCGAGGACCTGGACTTCTGCCTCCGGGCCGAGGCGGCCGGCTACGAGAGCTGGTACGTGCCATCGTCGGTGACGAGGCACAAGGTCTCGGCGTCCGCTGGGATCATGGGGGAGAACATCCTGACGCCCCTGCGCGCATACCACTATGCGAGGAACGCCTTGCTCGTGATCAGCAAGAACCGCCGGGGTCTCAAGGCGGCCACTTCCATCATGGGCCAGTATCTGGTGGCATTGCCATACTATGCCCTCGGGATACTCCTGGGGCCGAGCAAGCGTTCCATGTTCCCTTACCTTAGAGGTCTTTGGGATGGCACGTTGTGGCTGCTAAGGAAGGAGGCGTGAGGCCGTGACGGAACGCTCCGCCCTCACTTGGGCGCGTGACTTCCTGTGCCCCGCCGGATTGGCAAAAGCGCTCATCTTAGGCCTCGCCGTCCGCCTCGCGATCGCGCCCTGGACCTCCTATCCATACGACGTCTATCCATTCTACAGCGCCAGCGTGGATATGCTGGCCGGGATGGGCATGTACGGCCATGCGGTGTTCTCCTATCCTCCTGGCTTCGGCTTCGTCATGTATCCGTTCATGCTCCTACTGTCGCTCTTCGTAGACCCCTCGCTGTTCGGCAGCCTCCAGCCCGAGATACTGGAGATGGGGGCGATCTCCGATCTTGTCAACCCCTTCATCACCGCCCCGGCGTTCAACCTGGCCCTCAAGCTGCCGATCATCATAGGCGACGTCCTGACCGCGTCCATCCTCTTCCTCATGGTCCGGGAGTGGAAGGGCGATGGTGCCGCCCGGTCCGCCTACATTCTCTGGTTCCTCAACCCCCTGGCCATATGGATCGGCTCGGTGATGGGACAGTTCGACATGCTGGCCGTGCTGTGCACCCTGGTCGCGGTGCATCTCTTCATTCACCAGCGCTATGCCCTGGCCGGCCTGGCGCTGGGGGCGGGTGTGCTCCTCAAGATATACCCTGCCTATCTGGGCATATTCTTCCTTCTCTACCTATTAGTGGCCGCCGGAGTCGCATGGAGGGACCGCCTCTCCTCCGCAGCAAGGCTGGTGGCCGGAGCGCTGGTATCGGCCCTTCCGGCGGTCCCGCTGCTGCTAACCACTCCTGAGATGATCGACTTCATCTTCAGGAGGGCCAGCAACGACTCCCTAGGGGGGATCAACCCCTGGTTCCCGGCCTCCTTCATCGGCAGCCTTACGTCCCCTTCGGGAGTGAGCCCGGGGGCGGAGAACTTCTTCCAGACCCCCATGTTCCTGATGCTGGTGGGGGTCGCCCTGGTCATCATAGCGTCGGTCGCCATGGCCCGCTCCGACCGCCCGCCGCGCGAGAGCATCATAGCCGGCAGCCTGCTGGTGCTGGTTATCGCCCTCATGTTCCGTTCGGTGACCAATCCCCAGCACCTGCTGTGGGCGTTGCCGTTCATGCTGCTCTTCTCGTTCATCGACAAGCGCATGCGAACTCCCATGTTCATGCTGACGGCCTCTGGCCTGTTGTTCTCCCTGACGTTGCGCACCTTCGCGGTGTTCCTCTATCCCCTGGCCGCCTACACCCCGCTGGTGAGCGTGGAACAGCTCAACTCCATCGTGACCGCGTATTTCTCCGCCGGTCCTTTCATGCCGGCCGTTCTGCTCGCGCTGTCCTCCCTGCTGGGGGTGGTGGCCATGGTGAAAGCCATCATCATGATCACGTCGCTTCCCTCGGGATGGTTCCGCAAGAGGCTATGGGGGGCCAGGGAATGAAGCGCGCCTTCGTCCTGGGAGCGGCGGTCCTGCTCGCCCTTATCGTCATGGCGGTGCAGCCCACATCCTCGGTGCTGCACGTCCATCTGGACGTCGATAGCGGCATCGAGGACTACGGGACGGTAAAGGTCCACTACTCGGTCGGCGCATCCCCTCATGCGTATGAGCTGGTCATATCGATCATGCCAGTGGATGAGCTGGACGGCCTCCCGGATATTATCATCGTCGACGTGGACGGCCGCCCCGGCCGGCCGCCGGCGGTGACCGGTCTGTATGATCATCTGATCACCGATATGAAGCTCAGAGGCCTCATGCCCAACGTGACCATCGCGGACCTGGAGAGGTTGGACCTCAAGGCCGTTTCCAAAAGCGTCATGGTCATCGGCGAGGCAGTGGACATGGACGACGATGCCGCCGCCGAGATGATGTCCTGGGTCTCGGGAGGGGGCCGCCTGGTCTGCATCGGTCCTGGCTCGCTGCCCTTCCGCCAGGAGCTCGAGGGCGGGGAGTGGACCGGCCGGGAGGACTTCCTGCGGGTGAAATACCGTGAGCTCGATTATTCCGCGGATGCGGTGGAGGCGAGCGTCTACGCGAAAGCACTGTCTCTACAGACCTCCGCGCCGCTCTATGCCCTAGAGAAGGGATCCCTCGACGATCTCGGAGCTGTGACGATCGGCCATATCCACCATGGCGTGGATGGGGACCTGGTCACCTCGGCCATGCTCCCTCTGGGCGATGGGCGGCTGGTGCTCTTCGGCGGGCCGATCACCCAACCCTTCACAACGTCAGGGGACGCCGCCATTTCCTGGGACATCTTGCAACTAGTCACCTCTGGCGGGCTCTGGTCGACCGGCGAGCCCGAGTTCACCATTCTCCCGATGAGCGTGGACGCCCGTGATGGCGACTTCACCACATCGATCAGCGGCGACATGGTCGTGATGGCCTACACGCCACGCTCCTACGTCCCCGCCTATGGCCGGACGGTGGCGACCACTTCCTGATCCTTAGAGCGGCGGGCGGGCCTGCGGGAGAGCGGGCCGATCAAAGCGGCCACGAACCTTCCGGGGTAGCCGCACTGCCGCAACAGGGAGATGATCACCCTGGAGTCAAGCTTGGACTCTCCGCCTGACCTCTCGCCAAAATCGTAGTGCACCTCGGCCGCCATGGTCCCCGAGGGCGAGAACTTCATGAGATCGAAGAGGATCTTGAACCCCTGCCTCTCGAACTTTTTTCCATTCGTGAGTATGACGCCCCTCCACACCGCTGTGTCGCCGCCGAAGAAACCGCTCATCAGGTCGCTAGGCCTGCATTTGCGATGGGTGAACAGGAATGACCGCGCGAGAAAGTTCGCCCCCCAGGAGGCCAGGCGGCGGGTCGCGCTCAGCGCCCTGATGTTGTTCCGCGTTCCGACAACCATGATGTGGCCAGCCGACAGCTCCCTCATGACGTCCCCTACGCTGGCGGGCGGATGCTGGAAGTCGGCATCCATCGCTATGAAATACTCCGTACTGGCATTGACGATGCCGTCCATCAGGCTGGCCGTGAGTCCCCGGTCCTTCGGGTCCCTCACCATGAGCTGGACGGAAGGATGCCTCGCTATTAGGTCCTTCACCGACTCCACCGTGCCGTCGATGGAGTTATCGTCCACTACCAGCACGTTGATCCCCGGATACAGCCGCAGGAGCTCCTCGACCATGCCCCTTATGTTCTGGACCTCGTTGTAGGTGGGAAGAACTATCGTAAAGGATGACGCGTTTGGTCCAGCTTCGGTCATGGTCATGCGGTCAAACCCATATTGCATATATCAAAATATAGCTTATTTTCCCTGCAATCGTTATCATATAGCAGACCTGGCCGGCGGTTCCAGGCATTGTGAGCTTCTTCTCGGCGCATGGCCTCTTCCTGTGAAGGTGTATTCTACTTCAACAAGGGATATTATTATTTGGCCGACCCGCCGTCCAAGGGATGAATGACGGTCCTGACGGTTGGCGTCTGCGCCTACAATGAGGAGAAGAACATAGCCAGCTGCATAGACTCCGTGCTAATGCAGCGAGGTACCTCTTTCTGGCTGCGAGAGGTGCTGGTGGTGTGCAGCGGATGCACCGACGGCACCGAGGCCATTGTTGAAGAGATATCCCGCCGGGACCGCAGGGTGCGGCTTCTGGTGCAGAAGCAGAGGGAAGGCAAGTGCTCTGCCATCAATCTGATAATATCACAGGCCAAGGGTGATGTGGTGGCGCTGGTCAATGGCGATAATCGCCTGGAGGATGGAAGCCTGGAGCGCCTGCTGGAGCCGTTCCGCGACCCCTTGGTGGGGATGGCCGGTGGCCATCCCGTGCCGGTCAACTCGCCTGACGGCGTCATCGGCTTCGCGGTACACATGGTGTGGGACCTACATCACCGCCTCTCCCTGAGCTATCCAAAGATAGGGGAGCTGGTGGCGTTCCGCAAGGACGGCGTCTCGCTGCCGACGCATCTTGGGTCCGATGAGGATAACATCCGCATGCAGTTGGAGCGGAGGGGATTCCGCTCCGTCTATGCACCAGATGCCATGGTGGTCAATAAGGGGCCTACCACGGTGGCCGATTTCATGAAGCAGCGCTCCCGAATAAACATCGGGGAGGGATACATCAAGAGGCTGTACGACTACGACATCCCGACCCAGGACCGTGGATTGGTGGCCCGGGCGATGCTCGACTTCCTGCGTGAACATGGGAAGCATCCTGTGAAGATCATGGCCGCGATCCTCCTAGAGATGTCAGCCCGCGTATATGCCAAGGCGTACGTGGCGCTGGACAAGGGGGACCAGGCGGTGTGGTGCCAGATAGCCACCAGCAAGGACGTGGACACCCGGGACTGAATCCTGGGGAGATCGAGGGCGGAAGCCTCAAGGTCCCCGGGCGATATTCCACCCACGACAAAGTCGCCGGGAGAAGGTTTCTCGCAGCTGGAAGGTCTCACGCGGCCGCAGAAGAATTAGGTATGCGGGGGCATGTCCGAAATGGAACATTCGATTTATATGCACGTAATCGTTCCGCGACAAAATCCATAACATGGAGACAGAAAATGGCCAAGTCTTCGAAGACTATTCAGATCGCGGCCGTCGCGGTCATCGCTGTGGTCGCCATAGCGGCGATCGGGTTTGTGTTGCTAGGTGGCTTTGCTGATGATCGAACAACCATGGAGAAGGTCAAGGATCGGGGAAAGCTCATCGTGGGCACCTCTTCTGGTTTCCCACCGTTCGAGATGGCCAACAGCAAGTCTCCTTATGGCGTAGAGGGATTCGATATCGACCTGGCGAAGAAGATAGCGGACAAGCTGGGTGTCGAGCTGGAGGTGCAGGATCTTGGCTTCGACGTGCTAATCTAGAGTGTCAAGGATGGCAAGATCGATATAGTCCTCGCCGGGATGACTATCAACTCCGACCGCGCTGCATCGGTGCTCTTCTCCAACCCCTACTTCGTGGACCAGAACATCAACCAGTCGGTCATCATCAAGAACTCGACCACTGATATCCAGAACATCTATGATCTGGCTGGCAAGGTGATCACCGTGAACTCTGGGACCACCGGCTATTACTGGGTCGAGGAGAACCTGGTCAACACTGGCAAGGTCGCTGCTGGCAACATCATCGGTTTCGGCACTGCCTCGGATACCATACAGGAGCTCCTTAGGAAGAATGGCGCCGACGCCATTATCATAGACTCCGCCGTGGCCAATGAATATGTGGCAAACAACGCTGACATCCACATCGCCTTCTCGATCCCCACCAATGAGAGTTACGGTGTGGCCATGCGGCTGGGAGAGACCGACCTGGCGACCGAGATCAATGAACTCCTCGCCGAGATGGAATCCAATGGTGAGATGGACGCCCTCAGGGAGAAGTGGGGCGTCTGAGGCCTCCCTCCAAACCCTTAACTATATTTCATTAAGTGACTGAGCCATGCCCTCTCTCGACCGCCTTATAAATGACATCATCGTCCCCAACCTCCCGGCCTACGGGGACGCGCTCTTACTCACACTTCAGATAAGTATAATCTCCATCATCTTCGGTTTCGTCCTGGGCGTCGTCATTGGGCTTGGCAAGACCTCCACCAATCGCCCGGTCCGATGGCTCTGCACAATGTATGTCGAGATCATCCGCGGAACCCCCTTGCTCGTCCAGATATTCATCGTCTACTTTGGCCTCCCATCGCTCGGCATCGACCTGGATCGGCTCACATCCGGAATACTGGCCATCGGGTTCAACAGCGCGGCATATCAGGCCGAGATCATACGTGCTGGCATCCAGTCGATTCCGGTAGGGCAGATGGAGGCGGCCAGAGCCATTGGCATGACCAGGAGCCAGGCGATGAAAAAGGTCATCCTTCCGCAGGCGCTTCGCCTGATTATACCGCCCATGACCAACGAATTCATCATCCTGATAAAGGACTCCTCCCTTGTCAGCGTTCTGGGGGTCATCGAACTCACCAAGCTCACCCAGAACATCAATCAGAGGTTCTACGAACCACTGGGTCTGTTCCTGTTCCTAGCGCTCATCTACCTAGTCCTGACGTACACTACATCCCACATCCTTCGCCATGTGGAGAAGAAGTATGCTATTCCGGGCTACGAGGTGGAATCAAAATGACCCCTCTCATACGTACCGTCGATCTGAGGAAGCGCTTCGGAGATAATGAAGTGCTCAAAGGAATCTCCATGAAAGTGGAACCAGGCGAGGTGGTTGCGATCATAGGGCCGAGCGGCAGCGGGAAAAGCACGTTCCTGCGGTGCCTTAACCGGCTGACCGAGCCCTCGGGCGGAGAGATTTACTATGAAGAGCGTCAGATCAACAAGGAAGGGGTGAACATCAACGAGGTCCGCCAGCATATGGGCATGGTCTTCCAGTCCTTCAATCTCTTCATGCATCTCACCGCCAAGAGGAACGTCATGTTGCCACTTATGGAAGTAAAAGGCGTCGAGAAGGAAGAGGCCGAAAAGTTGGCCATGGCCGCACTGGAAAAGGTCGGTATGATGAATAAGGCGGACGCTTATCCCGGCCAAATGTCCGGGGGGCAGCAGCAGCGCGTGGCCATCGCCCGCGCCATTGCCATGGAGCCGAAGATCATACTGTTCGACGAACCTACCTCTGCCCTTGATCCTGAGCTGACCGGCGAGGTCCTGGATGTCATGAAGAAGCTGGCCTATGGCGGCATGACCATGGTGGTGGTCACGCATGAGATGGGGTTCGCCAGAAATGTCGCTGACCGAGTGGTGTTCATGGACCAGGGTGTGATCGTGGAGGAGGGGGACCCCGACGTAATCTTCACCGATCCACAGAACGAGCGCACCAGGCAGTTCCTCAAGCGCGTGCTGAAGGACATGCCGGGGCCCCCGCCGGCCTGACCGAACTTATTTGTATCGGTCGTTCCCAAGCAATCTCGCCTCGATTATTATCGGAGGAGGGGGGTTTAATCACGGGAGAGAAGGTCTGGTTCGATGGTGTCCTAGTGGCGCCGCGGGACGCCAAGGTCTCGCTCATGTCACACGGGCTCCACTATGGTGGGGGGGTGTTCGAAGGCCTAAGGGCGTACGACACGCCATGGGGGAAGAGCGTGTTCCGGCTGGAGGACCACATGCATCGGTTCATGGAATCGGCCAAGTTCCTGCGGCTCAAGCTGGAATATGATCATGAGGAGCTGTGCGAGGCAGTTCGGTCGGTGGTCAAGGCCAACGGGCCACATGCCGATTACATACGCCCCATAGCGTTCTACGGCGCGTCGCCAAACCTGAGCATGAACCCTCAGGGCGTTCCGACCCATGTCGCCGTGGTCACGGTGCACATGGGCTCGTATATAGGCGACAGGCAGGTGCGGGAGGGGATGGACGCCATCACCTCATCATGGGAGAAGCCCTCCAACCGCGCCACCTCGCTGATGGCCAAGGTATGCGGCAACTATGTCAACTCCACCCTGGCCAAGTACGAGGCCGCTCAGGCCGGAGCGGACGAGGCCATCATGCTGAACGGCAATGGGACCGTGGCTGAGGGGACGGGGGAGAACATATTTATCGTTAGGAACGGCAGCATCGCCACCCCCGATCTCGCCTCCGGCGTGCTGGAAGGGGTCACTCGCGACACCGTGATCAAGCTGGCCCGGGCGGCGGGCTATGAGGTGGAGGAGCGCCCGATCACCCGAGGTGAGCTGATGGTGTCCCAAGAGGTGTTCATGACCGGCACAGCGGCCGAGATCGTGCCCGTGCGCGCCATCGACGGCGTTCCGGTCGGCAGCGGAAGGCCCGGTCCAGTGACGCAGCAGATGCAGAGCCTGTACCGTGACGCGGCCAGGGGAGAGGATGCTCGCTTCACGAACTGGCTAGACCTGCCCGAGGGAACGCACCTGGAGATGCTGAAGGCTTGAATCAAAATATGGCAAAAGCATAAAATAATCAGGTTGCGGTGAATAGACGTTCAATATGACCGCCACAGATAACAATCTACAGGCCGCCTTCGCTGGCGAGTCGCAGGCGAACAGGAAGTACCTCGCATACGCCAAGAAGGCTGACGAGGAAGGAATGCACCAGGTAGCCAAGCTGTTCCGCGCCGCCGCCGAGGCCGAGACCGTGCACGCCCATGCCCACCTCAAGGTGATGAAGGGAGTGGGGACGACGGCCGACAACCTTAAGGACGCCATCAGCGGGGAGAACCATGAGCACACCTCCATGTACCCCGGCTTCATCGAGACGGCCAGGGCGGAGGGCAACAAGGAAGCGGCGCGCTCGTTCTCCCTGGCCAACGCCGTGGAGAAGATCCACGAGGGCCTGTACAAGGTCGCTGCGGAAGCTGTCTCCTCGGGCAAGGACCTCCCGGCCAAGAAGCTGTATCTCTGCCCGGTGTGCGGCAACATCGAGGAGGGGGAGGCGCCGGACATGTGCAAGGTCTGCGGGGCGCCGGGCTCTTCGTTCGAAGAGGTTAACTGAGCACCCACTTGCATATAGGGGCGCCGCGCAAGCATGTTCCAGCATGTATGAGATCAGGCTCCACGGCCGGGGAGGGCAGGGGGCGGTCATGGCCGCCCAGACCCTGGCCGACGCGGCCGTAAGGGCCGGCTTCCATGCCCAGGCGTTCCCCTACTTCGGGGCGGAGAGGCGAGGCGCTCCTGTTCAAGCGTTCGCCCGCATCGACCGCCGGAAGATACGCATCAAGAGCCAGGTGTACGAGCCCGATCTCGTCGTGGTCCTGGACGCCTCGCTGTTCGAGCTGGAGCCGGTGACCGAGGGACTGAAGGAAGGCGGCCGTCTGGCCGTTAACACCACCCTGCGTCCGGAGGAGCTGGAGATCGGGGAGGGGGCGGAAGCGCTCACTGCCACGGCCGATGCCACCTCCATCGCGCTGGAGTCGCTGAAGGTGCCCATCGTGAACACCGCCATGCTGGGCGTTCTTTGCAGGGTGCAAGATCTGGTGCCCATAGAGACGGTGATGGAAGCGATCCAGGAGCGCTTCGGCGAAAAGCTGGGCGCACTGGCTGGCAGGGCCAACGCCCAGTCGGCATGGAGGGCCTACGACTCGGCGGTGGTGGGCACCGCATCCGGCAAGCGCCGCATCGCCCGCGCCGGGGAGTGGAGGCCTGCCTGGAACGAGATGCCGGCCGGGCCCTCGCTGCCGTCGGCGACGATCGACG
>DAGU01000016.1:16443-16723 GCA_002498285.1 Methanomassiliicoccus sp. UBA386
TGCCTGAGGTGCTGGTGGTCCTGCCCCGACGCGGCCATCGACCGCCTGGACGATGACTACATGCGCTGGAACTTCGACTACTGCAAGGGCTGCGGCATCTGCGCCGACATATGTCCGGTGAACGCCATCGACATGGTCAAGGGGGTTCACCGATGGGAGTGATGGTCATCACCGCCAATGTCGCGGTGGCCCACGCCGCTCGGCTGGCGCGAGTTGAGGTGGTCCCCGGGTTCCCGATAACTCCGCAGACCACGATAATCGAGCAGATAACCGAGTTCAT
>DAGU01000016.1:16910-23831 GCA_002498285.1 Methanomassiliicoccus sp. UBA386
TGGCCATCGGCGCCTCGGCCGGGGGAGTGCGGACGTTCACCGCCACCTCGTCGCAGGGGCTAGCGTTCATGTACGAGATGCTGTTCGCCGCCGCTCCCACGCGGCTGCCGATCGTCATGGTCAACGCCAATCGCAGCGTGGGAGCGGCCTCGGGCATCTGGACCGAGCACAACGATTCGCTGCCGGTGCGCGAGGCGGGATGGCTGCAAGTATATGTGGAGGACGGCCAGGAGGCATTGGACGCCACGCTGCAGGCCTTCCGCATCGCCGAGGACGCCCGCGTCCGGCTGCCGGTCATGGTGTGCATGGACGGCTTCATCCTCACACATACGGTGGAGGCGGTGGACGTGCCGGAGCGCTCCGAGGTCGATCGGTTCCTCCCTCGGTTCGACACGACGAACGCATTGGTTCCCAGCGAACCTATGGTGATGAGCCCCATCGTTCCGCCGGAGTTCGCCATGGAGATGCGATACCAGCAGGACCGCGCTATGCAGGCGGCGCTCGAGGTGGTCAACGCAGTGGACGAGGAGTTCGCCGAGCTGTTCGGTCGCCGGTACGGCGGGCTGTTCGAAGAGTACAGGATGGAGGACGCCGAGTTCGCCATGATGGGGCTGGGGACCTGGGTTGGCGCCGCAAGAGAGGCCGTCGATCAGCTGCGGGCCGAGGGGCGCAAGGCCGGACTGATCAAGCTGCGCTTCGTCCGCCCCTTCCCGGCCGAGGAGCTGCGGGAGGCGCTGAAGGGCATGAAGGCGGTGGGCGTCTTCGAACGCTCCGCGTCCTTCAACGGCTTCGGCCCCCTGTTCACCGAGCTGAGGAGCGCCATGTACGGCACCGGCGTGCCGATAACCGACCACTTCGGCGGCATCGGAGGGAGGGACATCACCGTGCCCGACGTCCGGGAGATGTACGAGGTGGTGGAACGCCGCGCCCGCGGAGGTCCGGTCAACCAATGCACCTGGCATGGCCTGAGGGGGGAGCAGGGATGACCAACGTCAGAAGCCCGGTGGCCGGCCTTAGGAACGTCAGCCGGGAGGACATGCTGGTCCACGGCCACGGAGCATGCCCCGGCTGCGGGTACGCGGCGACGGCCAGGAACATCGCCAAGATACTTGGGCCCGAGACGGTGGTGTACGTCCCGGCGTCCTGCCTAACGGTGTTCAGCGCCACATATCCCACGTCGGCCTGGAAGATACCCTTCCTGTACACCGCGTTCGAGAACACCGGGGCGGTGATCACCGGGCTGAAGGCGGCCTACCGGCGAAGGGGCATCGACGCGAACGTCGTAGGCATGGCCGGGGACGGCGGCTCGTTCGACATCGGCCTGCAAGCGCTGTCGGGCGCCGCGGAGCGCAACGAGGACGTCATCTACGTGTGCCTGGACAACGAGGCTTACATGAACACCGGCATCCAGCGTTCGTCGGCCACGCCGTTCGGGGCCTGGACGACCACCACGCCGGCCGGCCTTGAGATACAGGGAAACCGTCGTTTCAAGAAGGACCTGGCGGCCATCGTGGCGCAGCACGACGTGCCGTACGTGGCCACGCTCTCGGTGGCGCACTTCACCGACTTCGTCAAGAAAGTGGAGAAGGCCAAGTCCATGAGCGGCTTTCGGTTCCTGCACTGCCTTACGCCGTGCGTCCCGGGCTGGCGCATCGAGCCGGCCCATGGCGTATCCATAGACCGGCTGGCCGTCGAGACCGGCATGTGGACGTTATATGAGGTGGAGCACGGCGTGCCGCGCGTCACCTACCGGCCCAGGAAGATGCTTCCGGTGACCGAGTACCTGGGACTGCAGGGGAGGTTCAAGCATATCTCCGAGGAGGACGTCAGAACGCTCCAGTCCTGGCTGTGCGGGAAGTGGAAGGTCCACTACGACGAGGAGGTGGAGGGGCCGCCGTGCATCATCGTCCGTAAGGACGAAGGAATGGGCCACGACGGCGACCCGCTCCACGGGCTGTGAGAAGTAAAGACTAATAGGGGGTTCAGCGGTCATCGGCCGATGTCCTTCTCCCTCGGCATGCCCGCGCTCATCGAGATCCCCGACCTCAATGATCTCGTCGACCTGTGCCAGGAGCTTGAACTTTCCTTTATCGAGCTAAATATGAACCTGCCCGAGAACAGTCCCGAGGAGCTCGACCCGCTGGAGGTAAGGGACGCCTCGAAACGCTACGGCATCGAGTTCACGCTGCACTCGCCCGACGAGCTCGACCTCGGCTCGCTGCACCCCACCGTGCGGGAGGGACACCTGGACGCGATGAGGGAGGCGCTGGGCTGGTCTGCCCAGGCCGGCATCAGAGTTCTGAACATGCACGTCGGCACAGGGATCTACTTCACGCTGCCGGACCGCCGGGTGTGGATATACGAGCGGTACGAGGACCGTTTCATCTCCAACCTGTGGGCCGCCTACCGCGACCTGCTCCCCCTGGCCCGGGCGTCCGGCGTGGACGTGTGCACCGAGAATGTCAACAACTTCGACATTCCTTTCATAGCAAGGGCCATCGACGAGCTGTGCTGCCTGAACGGCTTCAACCTTACCTGGGACGTGGGCCACGATGCCCGGTCGGGGTTCAGGGAGAGGGAGACCCTGCTGCGGCACGAGACGCGAATAAGGCACATGCATCTTCACGATTACAACGGGAAGAGCGACCATCAGGTTCCAGGCACTGGCATGGTGGACATCCCGGGCCTGCTGGACTTCGCCCGGCGGAAGGACATCCGGGTGCTGGTGGAGACCAAGACCCCGGAGGCGCTCAGGGAGTCGGTCAAAGCGGTCAGATCCATGCTGTGACCCCGCGGCGGCCGGGTCGATGATCTGGAAGACAAACGTTATACGGACATGCCTGCCATCATTATGCCATGGCCCAGAGGACCATGCAGGACGTCCCCGAGAAGCAGGCGCGAACGACCGACGGCGAGGCCGCCGTTCTGGCAAAGATAGCCGAGATGCCCGCGCCCTACCGCGAGATGGGCGAGCGGCTTCATTCGCTGATCATGCGCGCCGCGCCAGTGCTGCAGCCGGGCCTGTGGTACGGCATGCCCGCTTACAGGAAGAACGGCAAGGTCGTCTGCTTCTTCCGAGCCGACCGGTACATGACCTTCGGCCTGACGGAGGACGCGAACCTCGTGCGAGAGAGCGATAGGCATCAGCTCATGGGATCATCGTGGTTCCTTAAAGAGCTGGATGATGCGACGGAGGACAGGCTTTCCGACATCGTGCGAACGGCGGCGGAGTGAGCGGCCTCGGTCCCGCGGCCCAGTCAGGTTCAAGAACTGCGGCGCATGGCCCTCTGGAACGTCCCCGGCGACCTCATTAATTTTAAATAAGCCCGTCTCTTTGCTCCTCTTGCATTCACGTCAAACCGATGAATGATGAGGATGTGCAACATCCGAATGAGGTATAATTATGGCAAAGGCAATGTTCGTCCGTTTCGAAATGCCCAAGGAGCTCTCTGATAAGGCCTACGAGATCGTCGAGGCCGCCCGTGACACCGGCAAGGTGCGCAAGGGGACCAACGAGGTGACCAAGCTCGTAGAGAGGAGCGAGGCCGTACTGGTGATCATGGCTGAGGACGTTCAGCCCCCAGAAATTCTGGCCCACATGCCCCTGCTGTGCGAGGAGCGCAACATCCTCTACGCCTACGTTCCGTCCAAGGCCGAGCTGGGCCATGCTGTCGGCATGGAGAAGCCCGCCGCCTCGGTCGCTGTTCTCGACGCTGGCAAGGCCAAACCCATGATCGAGAGCTTCGCCGAGCAGGTCAAGAAGCTGAGGCAGTAAGCGAGGGATATCATGGCAGATGGAGACAGCATTCCATCCGAAGTGGTGGAGATCATTGGCCGCACCGGGATGACCGGTGAGGCCACCCAGGTCAAGGTGCGCGTGCTTGACGGCCGCGACAAGGGCCGTATCATCACCCGTAACATCATGGGGCCCGTACGCATGGGAGACATACTGATGCTCCGCGAGACCTCCAGAGAGGCTCGCAAGCTATCGATCAGGTGATATGAATGGCCGAGAGACGCGTATGTTCGTTCTGCGGGGCGGAAATGGAGCCCGGCACCGGCAAGATGTACGTCAAGAAGGACGGCACCATACTCACCTTTGACACCAGCAAGTGCTACAAGAACATGATCGGCCTCGGTCGTGTGCCCAGGAGGACCGAGTGGACCAGGTCCGCCGCCACCCTCAAGGCGACCACCAAGGCCGCTGGCACCAAGGAGGCCAAGGTGGAGATCCCAGCCGTTCCGACCAAGACCAAGGCCACCACCAGGCGGTCCCGGAAGGTTCGGACCAAGGCCGAGGCTCCGGTCGAGTCGAACGAGGCCAGCGAGTGATAGCATGATGGAACGCACTTTCCTCATGCTCAAGCCCGATGCCATCCAGCGCGGGCTGATGAGCGAGATCCTGGGCCGCATCGAGGCCAAGGGCTACAAGCCCGTGGCCATGAAGTTCATGCGCCTGCCCAAGGAGCTGGCCGAGCGCCACTATGGCGAGCACAGGGGCAAGCCGTTCTTCCCCGGTCTCATCGAGTACATCACCTCCGGTCCGTCCCTGGTGATGGTGTGGGAGGGCGAGAACGTCATCGCCGGAATGAGGGTGATGATGGGAAAGACCAACCCCTCGGAAGCCTCGCCAGGCACCATCCGCGGGGACCTGGCCCAGCAGACCGGGAGGAACCTCGTACACGGTTCCGATTCCCCCGAGTCGGCGAAGAGGGAGATCGAACTCTTCTTCAACGACTACGAGCTGCAGGCCTGGGACCGGTCCGTCCAGCCCTGGATGGTCGAGTGAATATCTTAGGGGCCTTGGCCCCTCAACTTCCTTTTCTTTTGCTTCCTTTCTCTGGCGATATCGTCCATCAGGTCCGCCCATGCCCTCTCCGTCCTGGGGAGCGAGGACCTTAGGAATAGCCTGACTCCAGCCGCTTCCGCGGTAGCCCCGATAACGCCGCCCAGCCAGGGATCCTGAACGAGGATGCTCGAGGGTATAGCATCGGCCTCGAGGAGGCATCCGATCAGCTCGTCGGCGATGTCGATGACATCATCGACCCACATTTTACCCAGGACGATCGGCCGGCCTGAACGATGGTCCACTATCGACACTGCCCTGAGCAGGGACGTTCGCTCCTTGACACGTTTGATGTCCGGACCCATATGGAAGAAGCTGACCTCCCATGGCCCACCTCGCTTCCCGCTCTCCTTGACCTTCTTTCGCAGCTTCTGAACCATCTCCGCGTCGGGCAAGATAATGTCGACCTCTGCCACGGGCATGGAAACCATGATGCTGCCCCAACTCCCTTCCCCATCCTGCCGTTCAATGCGGCGGAGCAGCATGCGCCTTGAGGAGAGCGCATCCGTGACCGTTCCCTCCCCTAGCTCCTCGAGGACCACTTCGCTGGCTTGGTCCAGCAGACGGGTGAGCGTGATGGCCTGGGAGGAACTGATGTACCATGGTATATGTCCGGGCGTGAGGTCTCTGAACTTGGGCCATCTTCCCCGTCCATGGATGCGGATCCCGATACGTCTCACGACGTCGTGGTCCCGTTTTGTAAGATGCTCTCGGTCTGTGAACGAAACCACTAGAAGGTCATGGAAGAAGAAGGCATCCTGCGGTTCGGGGAAATCGCCCGCGATGAGCATGTCGAGCCCGCCAAGGCCGCGGCTCCCCCGGGATGCCAGCAGAGTGCCGTATCCACTTTCCGATTCCAGGAACATGCAGTAATACCTCTCGCTGTCATCGGGGTCCTGGACTCCGAACAGGATGTCGCTCATCCAGCACCAGCCTCTCAGCTCCCAGCACTTGGCGGCCGCTGCATACAACGCCCGCCACTCCTCCGTGGACGGTGCCCCTTCCATGATGAAAGCTTGGAATGAAGGAGGTAAAAAAGTTCTGGCCGATGGCATTTGGGACATACCGTCTCGCTTGTGGCAAACCCATTAATATCCGTCCCCTTATCGGATTATCATGGCCACCAGACAGCCGATCGTAAGTGTCCTTGGTCACGTCGACCATGGTAAGACCTCCCTGCTCGACCGCATCAGGGGCACCTCGGTCACCAAGCGAGAGGCTGGCCTGATCACTCAGCACATCGGGGCCACCGAGGTGCCGATCGAGCATATCTACAAGGTCACCAAGCCGCTGATCGGCAACAGCCGCAAGTTCTCCGTTCCCGGGCTACTGTTCATCGACACGCCCGGGCATCAGTCCTTCACCTCTCTGCGCGCCCGCGGCGGGGCGCTGGCCGATCTCGCCGTTCTTGTCATCGACGTCAACGAGGGGTTGAAGCCGCAGACCATGGAGTCCATCCAGCTCCTCAAGCGGTTCAAGACCCCGTTCATCATCGCTATGAACAAGATCGACCTGATAGAGGGATGGGAGACCAAGGCCGGCGCGCCCTTTGTGCTGAACTACAAGGCGCAGACGGAACAGGCGAAGGCCAAGCTGGATGACAAGATGTACAGGGTCATCGGCGACCTGTACGAGAAGGGCTTCTCGGCCGACCGCTATGATCACATAGAGGACTTCACCAAGGCCATAGCGGTCGTTCCGATGTCGGCCCGCAATGGAGAGGGACTTCCGGACCTGCTTCTGGTGCTCATCGGCCTAGCGCAGAGGTTCCTGGAGGAACAGCTCAAGACAGAGGAAGGGCCGGCCCAGGGTACCATACTCGAGGTCAAGGAGGAGAAGGGCATCGGCCCCACGCTCGACGTCATCATCTTCGCGGGATCGCTGCACCGGGGCGACACCATCATCCTGGGCACCAAGGGCAAGCCGATCGCCACCAAGGTCAAGGCCATCCTGCGCCCCAAGCCGCTGGACGAGATCCGCGACCCCAAGGACCGCTTCGACTCCGTCACCGAGGTATCGGCCGCCATAGGCGTCAAGCTGCTGTGCCAGAACATCGAGGGCGTGGTGTCCGGCGC